>JBBSPR010000314.1:0-1516 GCA_038258615.1 Sphingomonadales bacterium | reverse complement strand
GCTTCGCCGCCCTTGGGGCGGCCGGGGCGTGGCGAGGGTGTCCAGGCGAAGGTGTCGAAATGCGCCCAGAGCTGGCCGGCGGGGACGAACGCCTTCAGGAACAGCGCGGCAGTGATGGCGCCTGCCATGGGGCCATCGGCGCTGTTGACCATGTCGGCGATCGGCGACTTGAGCATGTCGGCATAGGGCGCCCAGAGCGGCAGCCGTGCCAGCGGATCATGGGTGGCGGCGGCGGCGGTGTGAAAGTCCGCCGCCAGCGCATCGTCCGGGGTGAAAAGCGCGGGCAGCTCGGGGCCGAGCGCCACGCGGGCCGCACCCGTGAGCGTGGCGAAATCGAGGATGAGCGCCGGCTTCTCCTCGGCAGCGAGCGCCAGCGCATCGGCTAGGACGAGGCGGCCTTCGGCATCGGTGTTGGTGATCTCGATGGTCTTGCCGGCGCGCGAGGCGATGATGTCCCCGGGGCGCATGGCGTTGGCGCTGATGCTGTTTTCCGCCGCCGCCACCAGGAGCCGCAGCCGCACCGGCAGGCCGGCCTGCATGACCCGCCGCGCGAGCGCGAGTGCTGTGGCGGCGCCGCCCATGTCCTTCTTCATCAGGCCCATGGAATTGCCGGGCTTGATGTTGAGGCCGCCGGAATCGAAGGTGATGCCCTTGCCGATGATGGTGAGCCGGGGGTGGGCCGGATCGCCCCAGGCGAGATCGATGAGCCGCGGGGCTTGGGCGGCGGCGCGGCCGACGGCGTGGATCAGCGGGAAATTTTCGTCGATGAGCGCTTCGCCGACGATGGTGCTCGTGGTGGCGCCGAACAGCCGGCCCTGGGCGGCGACGGCGGTGGCGAGATCGGCGGGGCCCATGTCGGCGGCGGGGGTGTCGATCAGGTCGCGCGCCAGTGCCGTGGCTTCCGCCAGCGCGATCGCCTCGCGCAGGGCGGCGGGCTCGGTGCTGAGCAGCACGCGCGGTGCGGTATCGGCCGCGGGCTTCTTGTAACGGGTGAAGCGGTGCTGGGCGAGCAGCCAGCCCAGAAGCGGGAGAGGCGATGACGTGCGCCAGCGGCCGGGGGGCAGCTTTGGGGCGGCTGCGGCCAGCGCGAAGGGGCCGGGGGTGGCGCTGCCGAGCCCTACCAGCGCAAGCAGATCGGCGGGACCGTCTCCGGGCAGCAGCAGCACATCATCGGCGCCGGCCTTGAAGCGGTGGGCGGCGACAAGGTTGCGGTGACGCTCGGAGGCGGCGCGCAGCCAGGGCTCGAGCGTCTCCGGTGTTAGGGCGACGAGCGGCGCAGCCGGCGCTCCATCATCGGCGATCAGCAATGCAGCGAAATCGGTCATGCGCGGGGGTTCGGCCGGAGGATGGGGGGGGGGGCGATGATGGTCACGCGCCAGCCCATGCCATGCCCGGCGCAAATCGCAAGCCTGTGCCGGTTTGGCGGGGCTAGCGGGGCGGCAGCAGCTTGAGCGGATCGATTGCGGTGCGGCCGCTGCGGATTTCGAAGTGCAGCTGCGGCTCGGTGACGGCGCCG
>JBBSPR010000313.1:0-1550 GCA_038258615.1 Sphingomonadales bacterium | reverse complement strand
AGCCCTGATTTGGGTTCGTGCCGGGCGCCTGTTGCTTTCGTCACGCGAAATCCCATGAATGGGGTCTGGGGCCTGCGGCCCCAGCCGCCGGAGGCATCACTCCTGCCCCGTCACCGCCGCGGCAATCCCCAGCATCAGCACATCGCGCGTGAAGTCGCACGACCACCCGATCCAGGCGTCGTTCAAAAACCGCCCCGCTTCATATTCGGTCGTCACGCCATAGCCGCCGAGCGTTTCCACGCAGAGCTGCGCGCATCGGATCGCGGCATCGACCGCGCGCACCTTGGCGGCGGGGGCTGCGACCATAGCCGCCTGCATCGGGTCGGTCTCGCAGAGGCTCGCCGCATGCCACACCATCAGCCGTGCGGCGGCCACCTCCTGGTGCATCTCGGCGAGCTTCATCGCCACTGCCTGATGGCGCGCGATCGGCGCCCCCATCGAGCGGCGCTGCTTCGCATAGTCGAGCGCATAGTCATGCGCGGCACGCGCCAGCCCGACAAAGCAGGCGGCAAGGCACACCGGCATTTCGGGCACCATGGCAAACAGCATCGCCGCCCCGCCCTCGCGGCCGAGGAGAGCGGACTCGGGCAGCGCCACATCGTCGAAGTTCAGCGCCGCATGTGAAGTGAGCGGCCAGCCGATGAGCGGTGTCTTGCGCCCCACGCTCAAGCCCGGCGTGTCGGCGGGCACCCAGAACAGGCTGAGCCCCCCCATCAGCGGCTGGCTCGCATCGGTGCGGGCGATGATGAGATAATTGTCCGCCACCCCGGCATTGGTGATGAACGCCGATTTCTCGCCGCGCAGCCGCCAGCCGTCTCCGTCGCGCGCCGCGCTCAGCTTCGGCCCGAATGCCGGGTCCGGCCCCGCCATCATCAGTTCGGAGCCGGCGACATTGGGCTCGGATTGCGCGCCCGCCAGCACCATCGCGGCGGCGTTTGCAAACGCCGCCAGCTCGGCCTCGGCCCCGGCGCGTTGCAGCAGCAGGGGCATGGTGGCGGTCAGCGAGAAATAGTCGGACGCGATGCCCACATCGGCCGCCCCCAGCTCCTCGAGGATCAGCACCGCATCGAGGCACGAGCCCCCCATGCCGCCAAGCGCTTCGGGCACGAAGATCTTCGTCAGCCCCAGCGCTGCCCCGGCTTCGAACACCGGCTTCACATCGTCCCAGCCGGCCTTGCCATGCCGGGTGCGCTCGACCAGCGGCCTGATCTCACCTTGCGCAAACCCCCGTGCCGTCGCCTGCAACTGCGCCTGTTCGGGCGTCGGTACGAAGCCGATCACCCGCCGATCTCCAGCACCATCTTGCCGCGCGCATGCCCGGCATCGAGGGCGGCATGGGCGGCAACGATCTCGTCGAGCCCGAAGCGCCGCCCGACCGGGGACCGCAACTGCCCGGACTCGAAAAGCGGCCGCATCAGGTCGAGGATCTGCGGCTGCGCGCTGAACGCGACGATCTTCGTCGTCACGCCATGCTTCGCCATGTTCGCGTCGCGGTTGCCCATCTCGATATCGTCGCCGCGCAGCACTACAAGCAGCGTGCCGCCGGGCTT
>JBBSPR010000312.1:0-1563 GCA_038258615.1 Sphingomonadales bacterium | reverse complement strand
GTTGCCTGGTTCTGGGCCTATTTCAACGCAGCGCTCTATCCTTCGAGCCATGAGGGTGTGGGCGGGGTGTGGCCGCCGAGCGGGATCGAAGTGCTCGATCCGTTCGTCTATCCGCTGCTCAACACGCTGATCCTGCTGCTTTCCGGCACGACCGTCACCTGGGCGCACCACGCGCTGATCCATGATGACCGCAAGGGGCTGAAGCAGGGGCTGTGGCTGACCGTGGCGCTCGGCCTCATCTTCTCGATGGTGCAGGCTTATGAATATGAGCATGCCACTTTCGGGATGGACGCCAGCATCTACGGTGCCACCTTCTACATGGCGACCGGCTTCCATGGCTTTCATGTCGTGGTGGGGACGATCTTCCTCGCGGTGTGCCTGGCGCGCGTGTATCAGGGGGACTTCACCTCCAAGCAGCATTTCGGCTTCGAGGCGGCGGCCTGGTATTGGCACTTCGTCGATGTGGTGTGGCTGTTCCTGTTCATCGCCATCTATGTGTATGGCTCCAACTTCGGCGCCGCCGTGCTCAAGACCGCCTTTGGCTGACCTGGCACCTCGCAGCGCGGTGCAGCATGGCCTGCGGGGCCGCTGTCCGCGCTGCGGCGAGGGCCCGCTGTTTGCCGGGCCGATCGCCTATGCGCCGGTGTGCACGGCGTGTGGGCTCGATTTTACCAGCTTCAATGTCGGCGACGGGGCGGCGGCGTTCCTGATCCTGATCGTCGGTGCCATCATCACCGGGCTGGCGCTGTGGCTGGAGCTCAGCCGTGAGCCGCCGTGGTGGGTGCATGCGCTGCTGTGGCTACCGCTGACGCTGGGGCTTTCGCTCGGGCTGATGCGGCTGGCGAAGGGCGTGCTGCTCGCCATCGAATATGAGCAGGGTGCGCGCGAGGGGCGGCAGTGATCCGGCGGGTGCCGATTCTGGCGACGCTGCTGGTGTTTGCGCTCACCGCCTTTCTGATCAGCCTCGGCGTGTGGCAGCTGCAGCGGGCGGCGTGGAAGGCGGACCTGATCGCCAAGCTGGAGGCGGCACCCGACCAGCCGCTGCTGGGGCCGACCGATTTTTACGAGAGCATGATCGGGCTCAGGAGCGTGCAGTATCGACGCGCACAGCACATCTGCCGGCCGGGGACGGTCCGCCCCTATGATCTGAAAGGCGGCAGCAACCGCAGCGGGCAGGGCGGATTCCTGGTGCTCGTTTCGTGCCGGCCGAACGACAAGCCGCCCGATATCGTGGTGGTGGCGGGATGGACACGCAGCGCCCGCGCCATGGAGGCAAGCTACACCGTCGACACGATGTTCGAAGGGCTGGTGATCGAGCGCCCCTATGGCGACGAGTCCGGCCGCCCGCGCTTCATGCTCATCCCGACGACCGCCATCCCCGGGCTGCAGCCCTCGCGGCTGCCCTCGGCGCGGGACTTGCCGGACAACCACCTTGCTTATGCAGGACAGTGGTTCGGCTTGGCGGCGGCGATGCTGGCGATTTATGGGCTGGTGCTGCGGCGGCGGGCGAAGGCGGCAGCGGCGGGTTAGCAAGTGGCCTCCGGCGGGGGGGGGGGGGGGGGG
>JBBSPR010000311.1:0-1687 GCA_038258615.1 Sphingomonadales bacterium | reverse complement strand
CTATGGCATCGTCGTCGGCCTGTCGGGCACCGGGGACCAGAACCTGCCCTTCACCGTGCAATCCCTGCTCTCGGCCACCGCGCGCCTCGGCGTGCTGCTGCCGCCTGGCATAAACCCGCAGCTCAAGAACGCCGCCGCGGTCATCATCACCGCCGAGCTTCCCGCCTTCGCCAGCCCCGGCCAGCGCCTCGATGTCACCGTCTCCGCGCTCGGCCAGGCACGAAGCCTGCGCGGCGGCACGCTGCTCATGGCGCCGCTGCAGGGTGCGGACGGCGAGGTCTATGCCCTCGCCCAGGGCAATCTCGCCGTCGGCGGCTTCGGTGCGGAGGGCCGGGACGGCTCGAAGATCGTCGTCGGCACTCCCAGTTCGGGCCGCATCCCCGGCGGTGCCGCGGTCGAGCGCGCCGTCCCCTCCCCCTTCGCCTCGGCCGAGACCATGGCGCTGCAGCTGGTGGAGGCCGATTTCAGCACCGCGCGCCTCGTCGCCGAACGCATCAACAGCGCGGTGGGGGCGGGCACCGCCAGCACCGAGGATGCCGTCACCGTCCGCATCACCGCCCCCGCCAGCATCGCCGCACGCGTGGCGCTGGCAGCACAGATCGAGATGCTCGACATCGCCCCCGCTGCTCCCCCGGCGCGCGTCATCGTCAACGCCCGAACCGGCACCGTCGTCATCGGCGGCGAAGTGCGCATCCTCCCCGCGGCCGTCGCGCACGGCAGCCTCACCGTCCGCATCACCGAAAACCAGCAGGCCAGCCAGCCCAACGCATTGGGGCGCGGCCAGACCGCCATCACCCAGCAATCGAGCGTCGAGGCCGCCGAGGCCCCCTCGCGCATGGCGCTGTTCGCGCCGGGCGTTGCACTCTCCGCCATCGTCGATGCCGTCAACGCGCTCGGCGCGGCCCCCGGCGATCTCGTCGCCATCCTCGAAGCCCTCAAGGCCGCCGGAGCCCTGCGCGCCGAGCTGGTGGTCATCTGATGGAGATCTCGCGCGCCCCCCGCAGCTTCCCCCTGCAAGCTCCCGCCGCCCCCGCTTCCGCCGCCAGGGCCGGCGAAAAGTTCGAAGCCATGCTCATCGCAAAACTCCTCGCCACCACCCGCACCCCCGGACCCGGCCTCGCCGGGGACACCCCGCTGGCCGCCGGCAGCGCCCAGCGCCACGAGCAGATTGACCGCCTCCGCGCCGAAACCCTCGCCGCCGCCGCTCCGCTCGGGTTGGCCAAGCTCATCGAGGGCAGCAAATGAGCGATCTCCTCACCATCGGCGCCGCCGGTGTCCGTGCCTATCAGGCCGCCCTCGCCGTCACCGGGGACAATGTGGCGAATGCCGATACCCCCGGCTTCAGCCGCCGCACCGTCGCCCTCGAAACCGCCCCCGGCGGCACCGCCAGCATCACCCAGCGCGTCCCCGTCAGTGGTGTCGGCGTGCGCACCGGCGCGATGGCGCGCGCCGGGGATCCGCTGAAGACCAACGCCGCGCGCGTCGCCGCCGGCGATCACGCGCGCATGTCGGCCCGTGCCGATTGGCTCACCCGCGCCGAAACCGCCCTCACTGGCGCCGGCGTCGAAGCCCGCCTCGCCGGCGTCCATGCCGCCGCCGCCGATCTCGCCGCCGGCCCCACGTCCATCGCCGCCCGCGCGCTGTTCCTCGATTCGGTCGGCCAGGCCGCCAGCGCCTTCCGGTCGCT
>JBBSPR010000310.1:0-1729 GCA_038258615.1 Sphingomonadales bacterium | reverse complement strand
TGGCGGGATCTTTCCGGGATGGGAGTTGCTGATCGCGCCATTCATCGAGGCGGCGTTGTGGCCTCTCACGGGCGCGTTGCTTTTGGCCCCTCAGCGCCGAACGCCCGATCCGGATGCCAATCGGCCGCTATGAACGAAATCAACGGCTGCAGAACGAAGGCCCTGGCCTTCTTCGTGAGATTTTTGATTCATCATCCGAGCTGCTTGGGCTATCCTCTTTCGCGCCACATCGCATGACCGAAATTCGCAATACCGCGGCCGAGCTGTTGCGCCTCGCCAGCCGCCGCCCGGCGTGGCGGGCGGAGGCGCCGCGCATCGCTCGCACGCTGATGCTCGGGCAGCGCCGCGGCCACTGGGACACGACGCCGGCCAATGCCCTCGGCTCGCTGGCGATGCGGGACTTTGCATGGGCATTCGAAGCGACCCCGGTCAACGGCAGCACGCGCGTGGCGCTCGGCGCCGCGACGCGCGATTTCGGCTGGGGCGGCACGCCCGTCACGCAGACCCTGCCCTGGCCGGCTGGCCCCGCACCGCTGACGGTCGCCCATGCCGGCGCCGGTGCTCCCTGGATCATGGTGACGGCGCGAGCAGCGGTGCCGCTGAAGGCAGCCTTTGCCAGCGGCTTCGGCCTCGGCCGCCAGGTCACCGCCGTCACCCAGGCCGTCCCCGGCCGCTGGAGCCGCGGCGATGTCATGCGGGTGCGCTTGACGGTGACACCGCGGGCGCCGGCCGAATGGGTCGTCATCAACGATCCCGTGCCCGCCGGCGCGACCATCCTCGGCGGTTCGCTAGGCGGGCGATCGCAATTGCTCGCCGGCGATGAAAGCGGCGGCGAGCAACCGAGCTTCGTCGAACGGCGCGGCGATGCGGTCCACGCCCATTACGCAGCGCTGGGTCGCGCGCCGGTGACCTATGAATATACGCTGCGGCTTGGCAGCGTCGGCAGTTTCCGCCTGCCGCCGACCCGCGTCGAGGCGCTTTATGCACCCGAGATGGTGGCGATGGTTCCGAATGCGCCCGTGGTGGTGCGGTGATGCGGCGCTAGAGCCGGGCGGACGATATCGCTACGCACGTCCCTCCCCTTTGCGGGGAAGGAGTTTGGCTTCCATTCTCGGGACAACGATGATCTTCCGTCTCCGAAGACGCACGCAACTGGCGCTGGCGGCCCTTGCCGCCGTGCTGTTGCTCGTCCTTGCCACCACGCCGAAATCGCCGCCGGACTTTGCCGCCGTCCGCACCACCGCCGCCACCAGCGAGGCGCGCCTGCTCGCCCGCGACGGCCGCCTGCTCGAAAAGCGCCGCACCAACCCCCGGGTGCGCCGGCTCGACTGGGTGCCGCTGGCGGCGATCAGCGGCGCGCTCACCGGCCGCATCATCCCCTCCGAGGACCGCCGCTTTGCCGACCATCATGGCGTCGATTGGCGCGCTGTCGGCGGTGCGCTGCGCGATCGCCTGCAGGGCCGCGGCGCCCGCGGTGCCAGCACCATCACCATGCAGCTGGCGGCGCTGCTCGACCCCGCCATCGGCAGCGCCGGCGACCGCTCGTGGCGGCAAAAGCTCATGCAGGCCCGCGCCGCCCTGGCGCTCGAACGCCGCTGGAGCAAGCCGCAGATCCTCGAAGCGTGGCTCAATCTGCTGCCCTTCCGCGGCGAACTCGTCGGCATCGACGCTGCCGCGCGCGGCCTCGCCGGGCGCGCCCCCGCCGGCCTCGACGCCGCGCAGGCCGCCG
>JBBSPR010000309.1:0-1781 GCA_038258615.1 Sphingomonadales bacterium | reverse complement strand
TGCCTCGACCGAAATCGAGTCCGGCATCCGCGCGAACGGCTCCATCAGCGGGTTTTCCGCCCCGCTCACCACAAAAGGCTCGATCGTCTTGTCGCGCCCGGTCAGCGATACACGCGGCACCGTATAGCCGCGCTTCATGCCGGCGCGCATGTTGGCGATGTTCTCGTCGAAAAACCGCCCCACATCGCCCAGCCGCCCGAGATAGCGCCGGTAATCTTCCACGCCATCGAGCGCCGAATACGGCTTCACCCGCCCCCAGAAGAACGAATCGCTGTTGAGCGGCGCCTCATAGGTCCGCCAGCCGATGTTCGCCACATCCGCCCGAATGAGCTCGGTCAGCACCGCCTTGTTGCGCCGCTCCTCGCGGGACAGCGCCTCGGTCGGCACCGCGTCCAGCGCTGTCAGCACGCCCTGCCAATGCACCTTGCGACGGTCCCAGTCCGCTGGCGTCTGCCCGGCAAACTTCGGCCCGGGCTTGCTGCGGAGCCCATCCTGCACCTGCCCGAACTCGGCGCCGCGCCACGCCCATTCCGCCTCATAAATCGCCTTCAGCTGCGCATCAGCACCTTGCGCCTGCACCGCCGCCGGCATGAGCAGCAGCGCTGCCAGAAAAGTCCGCATCAACCCCTCCCCCGATAGCCCGCAACGCCCTGGTCGGGCAGCCACAGCCCATCCGGCGCCGGCCCCGATTGCCAGAACACATCAATCGGAATGCCGCCGCGCGGATACCAATAGCCGCCGATCCGCAGCCACTTCGGCGCCATCTCCGCCACCAGCCGCGCGCCGATCCCCACCGTCACATCCTCATGGAAGCCGGCATGGTTGCGGAACGAGCCGAGCCACAGCTTGAGCGACTTGGACTCGACGATCCGCTCCCCCGGCACATAATCGATCACCAGATGCGCAAAGTCCGGCGCTCCGGTCACCGGGCAAAGCGAGGTGAACTCGGGCACCGCGAAGCGCACCAGATAGTCGAGCCCCGGCCGCGGGTTGGCCGGAAAATCGAGCACCGCTGTCTCGGGAGCGGCGGGAAGGCTGGAGGCCTTTCCCAGATGCAATGTGTCAGTCATGCAAAAATCCATGGGGAGAAACGGAAATGTCATGGTGACATGCCGACTGCGGGCACTTATGTCACCCCTCCAAAGCACCGCGCCGGCGGGCCCCATGGGGAGACGTTGAGATGAACCTTCTGGTCAGCACCGAGTGGCTCGCAGCCGAGCTCGGCAAATCCGATCTGCGGGTGATCGACGCCAGCATGTTCCTGGCGCCCCATGGCCGCAACGCCCGCGCAGAGTTCGAATCCGCCCACATCCCGGGGGCGGTGTTCTTCGATATCGACGAAGTGTCCGACACCACATCGCCGCTCCCCCACATGCTCCCCACGGCCGAAAAATTCGCCAGCCGCATGCAGGCACTCGGCCTCGGCGATGGCAGCCGCATCGTGGTCTACGACAATTCACCGCTCCGCTCCGCCGCCCGCGTCTGGTGGATGCTCAGCCTGTTCGGTGCCCATGAAGTCGCCATACTCGATGGCGGCTTCCAGAAGTGGCAGTCCGAGGGCCGCGCCACCGAAAGCGGCAAGCCCGTCGTCCGCCACCGCCACTTCACCGTCTGGGCCGACAAGAGCCTGGTGCGCGACATGAAGGCGATGATCGACAATCTCCGCACCAAGGGCGAGCAGGTCGTCGATGCCCGCTCGGAAGGGCGCTTCCTCGGCACCGAGCCCGAGCCCCGCGCCAGCCTGCGCGGCGGCCACATCCCCGGCTCCAAATCGCTGCCCT
>JBBSPR010000308.1:0-1832 GCA_038258615.1 Sphingomonadales bacterium | reverse complement strand
TGGCTCGATCGGCGGGATACCAGCATCAGCCCCGGCGTCGCCGGCTCGGCCCTTGATCCCTTCGGCGTGCCGGCCGGCGAGGATGTGTCGCGCTACAGGCGGGGCCTCGGTCAGTTGGTGCTCGGCCTAGGCGGCCCCGCCGCGCGGCTGGTGCTGGGCACCGAGATCGGCCATGAGCGCGGGAGCAGCGACGGCAGCCTGGATTTCGGCGTGCCCGTCCCCACCAGCTTCCGCGCTTCCCGCACCAGCTATGCGGGCTTTGCCGAAGCTGCCCGCGTGCTGGGCCCGCTCACCCTTGCGGCCGCCGCAAGGCTGGATGCGATCGATGGCTTTGCGCCGCGCGTCACCGGCCGCCTCGGGGCGCAGCTGGCGCCCGCCGGCTCCGACCTCGTCTTCAGCCTCGGCGCTGGCACCAGTTTCAAGGCGCCGAGCTTCTATGCGCTCGGCAATCCCTTTGTCGGCAATTCGGCGCTGCGTGCCGAATCGGGCCGAAGTGCCGAAGCCGGCGTCACCTGGGCGCCCACGGCCCGGCAGAGGCTGGCGATCAGCGTCTTCCACAATCGCTATACCGATCTCATCGATTTCGTCGCCGATCCGGCACCGCGCCTCGTCAACCGCGCCCGGGTGCGCACCACCGGCGCCTCCGCCAGCCTGGCGCAGCCAATCGGCCGCACCGCCGATCTGGCGCTGAGCGTGCAATATGCCGATACAAGCGATGTCGATGCCGGCACGCCGCTGCTCGGGCGCCCCGCCTGGCGCTTCGCCGGCGCGCTGGGTTGGCGGCCACTGCCCGCGCTTTCATTGAGCGCGCGGTACGACTTCACCGACAACAGGCTCGATGCCGCAGTGCCCACCGGCGTGCAGCCGCTCGCCGCCTATGGCCTGCTCATGCTGGGCGCCGAATGGCAGCCCCGCGCCGGAACGCGCATCATCCTCACCCTCGACAATGCGCTGGATGAAGATTTCGCCGATGCGATCGGCTTCCCCGGCCCCGCCCGCCGCGGCCGCATCCGCATCACCCAGAGCTTCTGACCCGGCAGACCTGTCGGGGGCCTTCCCACGTCGGGCGCCGCCCGCTACCCCGGCCATATGGCAAGCCTCGCATCCCGCCCCGCAGGCACCCAGGCAGCGGTGTGGATGGTCACCTCCTGCGTGGCCTTTGCGTCGATGTGGGTGATGATCCGCTATGCGTCGGCATCGCTTCACGCCTTCGAGATCGTGTTCTTCCGCAATGCGCTCGGGCTGGTGGTGCTGCTGCCGATGCTGTTGCGCAATCCCGGGCTGCTGCAGGTCAGCCGCTGGCCGGTGCATGTGCGCCGCGCCACCTCGGGCTTCATCGCCACCATGGGCACCTTCTATGCCGTAGCCAATGCGCCGCTCGCGACCGCGCTCAGCATCAATTACACGGCACCCCTGTTCGCCACGGTCGGCGCCGTGCTGTTCCTGGGCGAGCGGATCCGCGCGCGGCGGGTGGCGGCGCTTGCCGTGGGGTTCTGCGGCATGCTCATCGTCGTGCGCCCGGGCTCGGTGCCGCTGTCGGCGGGTGTGGTGGCGGCGGTCATCTCGGCAGTGAGCACGGCCTTCTCGGTGGTGGCGATCCGCCAGCTGGTGGGGAAGGACGACAGCCGCGCCGTCGCGGCCTGGTCGTTTATCCTGCTCGTCATCCCGAGCCTCGTCGTCGCGGCGTTCGTCTGGGTCTGGCCGCCGCGCGAGGTCTGGCCGCTCCTCGCCGGCATCGGCGTCATGGCCGCAATCGGCCAGCTCAGCCTCAGCAAGGCCTTTTCGCTCGCCGAGGCCTCCGCCGTGCTGCCCTTCGATTTCGTCCGCTTCGC
>JBBSPR010000307.1:0-1928 GCA_038258615.1 Sphingomonadales bacterium | reverse complement strand
GCCGAACTCGATGGCCTGCGCGCCGAGCTTGCCGAAGCCTTTTGGTTGCTGCTCTCGGCGCAGGACCGGGCGGGGGTGCAACTGCATGTGACCGTGCAGAACAAGGCCGAGCCATCGGCGGCGAAGCGCACGCTCGCCAGCCTGACCGTGCTGCCCGAGCGGCCGACGCAGGTCGCGGCGCTGCGGCTGTGGCGCTATCTCGGTGGACCGTGGGAGGCGCTCGGCCGCTGGCCCTTTCGCGGGCGCGCGCGTTGAGGTAGACGGAGCGCCATGAGAACCAAGTTCCTCCGCGTGCCCGCCCTTGTGCTGCTCTCGACGCTGGCGCTTGCCGGCTGCTCGTCCGACAAGGTGAAGAAGGACCAGGCGTATATCGCCCGCGATGTCGAGACGCTTTACAATGTGGCGAAGGACACGCTCGACAAGCGCAATTACAAGCTGGCCGGTGCGATGTTCGACGAAGTCGAGCGCCAGCACCCCTATTCGGTCTGGGCGCGGCGCGCGCAGCTGATGAGCAGCTTCTCCTATTATGTCGCGGGCGAATACAATGAGGCGATCGGCTCGGCGCAGCGCTTCCTGTCCTTGCACCCGGGCTCACGCGAGGCGCCCTACGCCTATTACATGGTGGCGGTGAGCTATTACGAGCAGATCTCCGGCGTGGAGCGCGACCAGAAGATCACCCAGCAGGCGCTCGACGCGCTGGGCGAACTGATCCGCCGCTATCCCAATACCGATTATGCTGCCGATGCCCGGCTGAAAGTCGATCTGGCGCGCGACCATCTGGCCGGCAAGGAGATGGAAATCGGTCGCTTCTACCAGATACGCGGGCTGCACCTGGCGGCGAGCATCCGCTTCCGCAACGTGATCGACCAGTATGACACCACCAGCCACACGCCCGAAGCGCTGCACCGGCTTGTGGAAAGCTATCTGCTGCTCGGCATACCCGAGGAGGCGCAGAAAGCCGCCGCCGTGCTCGGCAATAATTATCCGGGCTCGAAATGGTATGAGCGCAGCTATGCGCTGATGCAGAAGCACGCACCACAGCTGGCTTCAAGGTGAGTCGGCGCATGCGGCGGGGCCGCTGATGGTCGCCACACTGGTGGCCGGAGGGCTGAGCGGACTGATTTTCCTGTGGCTGTCGCTGCGGGTGGTGATGGTGCGGCAGGCCGCAAAGGTTTCGATCGGCGATGGCGGCGATGCGCGGCTGCTCGGCCGCATCCGTGCCCATGCCAATTTTGCCGAATATGTGCCGATCATCCTGCTGCTGATGCTGGCGATCGAGCTTTCGTTGAAGACGACCCCGCGCGCGCTGATGCTGGTGGCGTTCGCCTTGCCCGTGTTGCGGCTGGCGCATGCGATCGGCATGGGGCGCGAGGGCGCAAATTTGCCGCGCGCCGTTGGCATTCTCGGCACCTGGCTGATGCTCGCTGGTCTTTCGGGTTGGGCGCTGGTGGTCGCTGCGGGTTACTGAGCCAGCACCGCATCCGCCACACAGGCGTTGCTGCGACGCTCGGTGGCGAAATTGCTCATCGGGCCATGGCCCGGAACGAACGCCGTGTCCCCTCCGAGCGGCCAAAGATGCGTGGTGATCGAGCGGATGAGATCGCCATGGTTGCCGCGCGGAAAATCGGTTCGGCCGATCGAGCCCTGGAACAGCACATCGCCGACGATCGCCAGCTTCGATGGCGCATGGTGAAAGACGATATGGCCCGGCGTGTGGCCGGGGCAGTGGAGCACATCGAGCACCAACTCGCCCACGGTCACCTGGTCGCCATGGTGGAGCCACCGATCCGGGGTGAAGGCGGTCGCGCCATCGACACCATATTGCGCGCCGACCTCCGGCGCCATGTCGATCCAGAACTTGTCGTCGGGGTGAGGCCCCTCGATCGGCACGCCGAGTCGTTCGGCGAGCCCGCCGGTCAGCGCTCTGC
>JBBSPR010000306.1:0-2141 GCA_038258615.1 Sphingomonadales bacterium | reverse complement strand
GTGGCTGCGGGCGGCGCTGGCGGGGGCGTATCTGGCGCTGGGCGGGGTGTCGCTGCTTGCGGGGGCGCCGCTGGAGGAGGATTGGCTGGCGGCGAAGGCGCTGCTGTTCGGGCTGATCTTCGTGGCGGCGATCATGATCGACCGGCGGTTCAAGCCGGTGGGGCCGCTGCTGATGGCGCTGATCGAAAAGGGATCGTCCGATTCCACCGAAGTGCCGCTGCGGGCGACGATGGATGCGACGCGGCGCTGGGTGCTGATGGTGTATGCGCTGCTGGTGGCGACGTCGTGGCTGGGGTCGGTGAAGCCGTTCTAGGCTTGCGCGAAAAAGAAGAGGCCGTGGGCAAAGCCCACGGCTGACGTCAGACGAGTTCGGATAGCGAAGCTATCCGCCTCGCTGGCCGAGCTTGCGCGAGTCGAGAAATAGCTCCGCTATTTCTTCGCCGCGCTGCGCTACTGCCTTCCGCTCCCGTTCGGCCCGCCACCGACGGGACCGCCCGGGCCGCCGGGAGCGCCGCCTGCACCCACGGCACCGATGTTGCCGAAGATATCCTCCAGAAGCCCGGTCTTGCGGCCCAGCGTGGGTGTGGAGTCGCCCTCGATCGATACATCGGCGATTTTTTCCATGCCGCGCCGCTCGACGGTGGCGACATTGCCTTCATCGTCGAAGGCCACGACGAGGATCGTCTGGCTCTGCACCTTGGGCTGGATGAAGGCATATTGGCCGGTGTTGCGGGTGATGTAGTACCATTCCTTCTCGTCGAACTGGCTGGCCAGCGTGGGCCGGCCCAGCGTGCGCTCGACCGACTGTTTGTTGTCCACGCCGGGCTGGATCGAGGTGAGGAGCGTCTCGTCGATGAGATAGCCCTGGCTGGCGACGACCCGCGAGCAGCCGCTGGCCAGCAGCGCTGCCCCCACCATCAATGCCAGATGAACCTTGCGCATCACCAACTCCAGACACTCATGCCGCACCCGGTTGCATCGGGCGCTTGTGCGTTCAATATGCGAACCAGCCCTTTTATCCAAGCCAAAGCGGGATTTTGCACGCCGATGAGCCTTTTTTCCGCCCTCAAGCGCGCCATCGGCGCGGTGCCGCCCGACTTGCCGGGCAGTGCGCTCTATGCCGCGATCGTGGCCGAGGCGCGGCGGCCGGACTGGTATATGGCGGGCGAAGTGCCCGACACGATGGACGGACGCTTCGACATGGTGGCGCTGGTGCTCAGCCTGACGCTGATGCGGCTGGAGGGCGACACCGACCCCGCGGCACCCCAGGCGAGTGCCGACATCACCGACCGCTTCATCACCGACATGGACGGCAATTTGCGGCAGGACGGCGTGGGCGACCAGGTGGTGGGCAAGCATCTCGGCCGGATGATGGCTGCACTCGGCGGCCGGCTGGGTGCCTATCGCGAGGCCGGGGCCGATGATGCGATGCTGGCGAAGGCGCTGGCCCGCAACCTGTGGCGCGGCCAGCCGCACGCCGAGGATGCGCTGGCCTGGGTGACCGCCGAGGCGCGGCGGCTGCAGGCGCGGCTGGCGGCAACGCCGTTTGCGACGCTGCATGGCTGCGGCTGGCCTGCGGCATGACGACTCCCGCGATTCCGCCCGAGTTCAGCCGCACCGTCCGCGCATCGGACGTGAGCCAGCGCCGGCAGCACAGCCTTGGCGCCAATGCCGGCGAGCGGGCGGCACTGGCGGGGCGCTTCGACCTGCTGGCGCTCGACCGGCTGGAAGCGACGCTGGAGCTGCGCGCCGATGGTGGCGTGATCTTGCTGACCGGGCATTTTTCGGCCGCAGGCGCCCAGCCCTGTGTGCGCACACGGGCGCCGGTGCCATTCGTGCTGGCCGAGCCGATCTCGCTGCGGCTGATTCCTGAAGCGCCGGCCGGGGAGGATCTGGAGCTGGCCAGCGAGGACCTCGATTCTGAGCCGCTGTCCTCGGACATCATCGACCTTGGCGAATATGTGGCGCAGGCGCTGGCGCTGGCGCTCGACCCCTATCCGCGCAGCGACGAGCCGGCACCCGGCGTGCTCAGCGAGGAGCAGGCGCGGGTGGCATCGAGCCCGTTCGCGGTGCGGAGGAAGGAGTGACTCCGGGGGGCACGCGGGCGCCGGCGATGCGGAAATCGCCGGCGTTGCCGACGC
>JBBSPR010000305.1:0-2154 GCA_038258615.1 Sphingomonadales bacterium | reverse complement strand
GTCGGCGGCGCTGGCGCTGAAGGCGCAGCTCGCGGCCGAGCCGCTGGCGCCGGCACTGCTCGGCGAGGTGCTGTCCGCCATCGGCGCACATGGGGCGCTGCTGGCCGAGCTTTCAGCAGCACTTGTGCCGCAGCCGCCGGTGGACGCTGCAGGGAGCATTGCTTCCGGCTTCGATGCAGCACTCGATGCGCTGAAAGCGAGTGCGCGCGATGGCCGCTCGGCGGTGGCGGCGCTTGAAACCCGGCTTCGCGCCGAGACCGGCGTGGCGAGCCTGAAAGTGCGCCACAATGGCGTACTCGGCTATCATATCGAAGTGCCGGCGCGCGCCGCCGACCCGCTGATGGCGCCGGCCTCGGGGTTCATCCACCGCCAGACACTGGCGGGCCAGGTGCGCTTCGGAAGCGTGGAACTCGCCGGATTGGCAGCAAGCATCGCCAGCGCTGCCGACCATGCCGCGGCCGCCGAAGCGGCGCATCTGGAAGCGCTGCGCGAGGCGGTGCTGGCAGAGAGTGCAGGCCTTGGAGTAACGGCGCAGGCGCTCGCCCGGCTCGATGTGACGAGTGCGCTGGCGGAGCGGGCGGCGGCCGAGGGCTGGGTGCGGCCGGTGGTCGATGGCAGCACCGCCTTTGCGGTACGGGGCGGGCGGCACCCGGTGGTGGAAGCGGCGGTGCAGGCTGCACGCGGGCGCTTTGTGGCGAATGACTGCGACCTCTCGGCCGATGCGCGGCTCTGGCTCGTCACCGGGCCCAACATGGCGGGCAAATCGACTTTTTTGCGGCAGAATGCGCTGATCGCGGTGATGGCACAGGCGGGCAGCTTTGTGCCGGCCGCAGCGGCGCATATCGGCATTGTCGATCGGCTTTACAGCCGGGTCGGGGCCTCGGACGATCTGGCGCAGGGGCGATCGACCTTCATGGTCGAGATGGTCGAGACCGCCGCCATCCTGTCGGGAGCGACGGCGCGGAGCCTGGTGATCCTCGACGAGGTGGGGCGTGGGACCAGCACTTATGACGGGCTGGCGATCGCATGGGCTGTGCTGGAGGCAGTGCACGATGCTGTGCGGGCCCGCTGCCTGTTTGCAACGCATTATCATGAACTTACAGCCCTGGCCGGGCGGCTGAAGTGCCTGGCCTGCGTGCATGTGCGCGCACGGGAGTGGAAGGGGGAGCTGGTGTTCCTGCACGAGGTGGTGCCGGGTGCGGCGGACCGCAGCTACGGGTTGGCAGTGGCACGGCTGGCGGGGGTGCCGGCGCCGGTGCTGGCGCGGGCGCGAGGTGTGCTGGCGCGGCTGGAGGCCAATCGCGACAAGACCGGCGGGCTGGCGGCGGGGTTGACGGAGCTGCCGCTGTTCGCTGCCGCCGCGCCGGTCGACACCGACCCGCTGCATGAGCGGCTGGCGGCGATCGACATCGACAGCGTTTCACCACGCGAGGCGCTCGACCTGCTGGCCGAGCTGAAGGCAATGATCCTGCAACAATAAAGCGCCGGCAACATGGATAATGAAACGGTAATGAAAAGCGTGTAAGCAATCCGGCAACGGGACGAACCCCGACAGACGGTCGCCATCAGCAATGTCAGCAAAGGGTGCCGATGCGGCACCCTCCTTTGGCGGGGGACCATGTCATGTTCGAGCGGATCAGCCACATCGATGGAATCGTGAGCGAAAACGAGATTCTGTTTTCGACGCGTTTTGACTATCTGTTTCCTGAAGCTGCGCGTTCGCGGCTTTGCCTGGTGCCCGATACCGAAGAGTGCACGGCGGGGTTGCGGGCGCTCGGCACGGCCATGGCCACCGACGATCTCACAAGCCCCAACGACCCGAACGAGTCGACCGTGCCGGCGATCTTCACCTATTTCGGCCAGTTCATCGATCATGACATCACCGCCCGCACCGACCGGGAGGGCATTGTGACCAGCATCGGCCGCGCCGAGCCGGTCCGGCGGCTCGACCCCGATTTCATCATCGGTCATCTGCGCAATGGCCGGCGCCCGGCGTTCGATCTCGACAGCGTATTCGGTGAGGCGCCGGGGCTGGCGGGGCTTGGCGGCTCCAAGCCGGCGCGAACCGTGTCCAACCAGATCTACGACGCCAATCTGCAGCTGAAGCTGTTCCAGGATGGGCCGCGACGGGACCTGCCGCGCGGCCGCGGACGC
>JBBSPR010000304.1:0-2229 GCA_038258615.1 Sphingomonadales bacterium | reverse complement strand
TGGAGCTTTCCACCTATTTCCGCATCAACGCCGCCAACACCGGCCAGTTCGAGCGCACGCTGATCGTTGCCGACAAGGGCAGCCATGTCTCGTATCTGGAGGGCTGCACCGCTCCGATGCGCGACGAGAACCAGCTTCACGCCGCGGTGGTCGAGCTGGTGGCGCTCGACGATGCCGAGATCAAATATTCGACCGTGCAGAACTGGTATCCGGGCGATGCCAACGGCCTTGGCGGCATCTACAATTTCGTCACCAAGCGCGCCAATTGCCTGGGCAAGCGCTCGAAGGTGAGCTGGACGCAAGTCGAGACCGGCAGCGCCATCACCTGGAAATATCCCAGCTGCGTGCTCTCGGGCGATGACAGCGTGGGTGAGTTCTATTCGGTGGCGGTGACCAACAACCGCCAGCAGGCCGACACCGGCACCAAGATGATCCACCTCGGCCGCAACACGAAATCGACGATCGTCAGCAAGGGCATTTCGGCAGGCCGCAGCCAGGGCACCTATCGCGGCCTCGTGCGCATGGCCGCGACCGCCGAGAACGCCCGCAACCACACCCAGTGCGATTCGCTGCTGCTGGGCGGGGACTGCGGCGCCCATACCGTGCCCTATATCGAGGTGCGCAACCCGACCGCGACGATCGAGCACGAGGCCACCACCAGCAAGATCTCCGAGGACCAGCTGTTCTACGCCCAGTCGCGCGGCCTCGATGCCGAGGCGGCGGTGGGGCTGATCGTCAACGGCTTCTGCAAGGAAGTCCTCAAGCAGCTGCCGATGGAGTTCGCGGTCGAAGCCCAGAAACTGCTCGGCATTTCATTGGAAGGGAGTGTCGGATGATCCGCGCCATACTCGCAACCACAGCCCTGCTCGCCCTCGCCGCCTGCGATGCCCCCACGCCGCGCGTGGACACCGAAGGCCAGGCGGCTCGTGGCGACATGGACGCTGCCACCAGCGCCTTTGCCGGCTGCATCGACAACCAGGCGCAGACGATGGATGTGGCTGGCGAAGCCGCCGGCACGCTGGCCATCCGCGCCACATCGGCCTGCGATACCGAGCGGGCAGCGCTTGTGGAGGCGGTCGCCGCCTTCAACCGCATCGGCTATCCGAGCCGCACGCCCGAGCAGATCGATGCCGTGGCGGAAGCCTCGGTGAAGGTGCTCGAGGATGAAGCCCGCAACGCCGCGGTGGTCACCATCGTCAAGCGCCAGAGCGACCCGACGCTCGCTCCCACTCCCGCAGAAGGCCAGTAAACTTCGTGCTGAACATCCAGAACCTCACTGCCGAAATCGACGGCAAGACCATCCTCAAGGGCCTGACGCTCAGCGTCGATGCGGGCCAGGTGCATGCCATCATGGGGCCGAATGGCTCGGGCAAGTCCACGCTCGCCTATGTGCTGTCGGGCCGCGCCGGCTATGAGGTGACCAGCGGCTCGGCCACCTTCATGGGGCAGGACCTGCTGGCGATAGCCCCGCACGAGCGCGCTGCCGCCGGTGTGTTCCTCGGCCTGCAATATCCCGTTGAAATCCCCGGCGTGTCGAACCTGCTGTTCCTGCGCACCGCGCTCAACGCCCAGCGCACGCTGCGCGGCGAAGCGGAAGCCTCGGGTGCCGAGTTCATGAAGGCCGCCAAGACCGCCGCTGCCGACATGGGCCTCAATTTCGAGATGATGAAGCGCGCGGTGAACCAGGGTTTCTCGGGCGGCGAGAAGAAGCGCAACGAGATGATCCAGATGGCGCTGCTGGCGCCCAGGCTGGCGGTGCTCGACGAGACCGATTCGGGCCTCGACATCGATGCGCTGCGCGTGGTGTCGGACGGGATCAACCGCATGCGCTCGCCCGATCGCGCCACTTTGCTCATCACCCATTACCAGCGGCTGCTCGACCATGTGCAGCCCGACCGCGTGCATGTGCTGATGGGCGGCCGCATCGTCCGCTCGGGCGGGCCGGAGCTGGCCTTGCAGCTCGAAGCCGAAGGCTATGCCGGTATCGCTGCCGAAGCGGGCCTCGCCAACATCATGGACGCGGCTGCATGACAGCGCTGCCCACCCGGTTGCCCACACGGCGCGACGAGGCCTGGCGCTATGCCGACCTGAAGACGCTCGGCGCCCTCTGGCCGCAGCGCAACCCGCAAGCGCGGGCGCTCGCCGGCGCCGACCTCACCCTCGACGACCGGATCACCGGCAGCGGCTGGACCGCCGAACGCGTCGAGATCAGCGTCGCCGAAGGTGGCC
>JBBSPR010000303.1:0-2231 GCA_038258615.1 Sphingomonadales bacterium | reverse complement strand
TTACGAATATGATCATGACGCGCCCGACGGCTTTTCCGCCGCCGACTATTGGCCCGAAGGCGTGGGCGCGCAAAGCCTCTACCAGCCCAGCCCCCGCGGCCATGAAGCCCGTCTCGCCGAACGCATGGCCGAATGGGCGCGCCGGCGCGCAGCGCGGCGGGGCGAATGAGGTTCAGCCGCTTCGTCGGCATCGACTGGTCGGGCGCGGTCGGGCGCCGCCACCCCAGCGTGCAGGTTGCGCTCGCCGAAGCCGATGGCCCGCCGCGGCTGGTGCTGCCCCCCGGCGGGGTCTGGTCGCGCAGCGGCGTTCTCGATTGGCTGGGCGCGCTGTCAGGCAATGTGCTGGTCGGCATGGACGCCGGCTTCGGCTTTGCCGCCATCCCCGGCTTCGAGGCACCGGCGCGCACCCTATGGGCCGAGATCGAAACCGTGTGCGCCGCCGAGCCCGATCTTGCCGGCCACGCTTTTGTCACTCACCGACGAGACGCCTTCTGGATGGGCGCCGCCGATGGCCCCCGCCACCTGCGCGCGCATCTGCGGGTCTGCGAGCAGGTCTATGCCACCTCCGGACTCGGCGTCCCCACCTCCAACTTCGTCCTGCTCGGCGCCTCCCAGGTCGGCAAGGCGTCGCTCAGCGCCATGCGGCTGCTGCACCGCCTCGGCTGGCCAGTCTGGCCGTTCGATCCGCTGCCCGCATCCGGCCCGGTCATCCTCGAAATCTACTGCCAGGCCTTTGCCCGCATGGCAGGCACGCGCGGCAAGCTCCGTGATTGCGCCGCCCTCGCCATCGCACTCGCGCATTTCGGCAGCGAAGCCCCCGCCGGCCTCCCCGAGCGCTTCCCCGATCATGTCGGCGATGCTCTCATCACCGCCGCCGGCCTCCGCGCCATCGCCGCCCAGCCCCCTTGGTGGCAGCCCCCCGCCCTCACCCCCGCCCTCGCCACCACCGAAGGCTGGACGTTCGGGATCACCTGATTTGGCGGATTCCGCACCCTGCGCTAGGAGCGTCGCACAAATGACCGCGCTCGCATCCCTGCCACCCGTCCTGCTCGTCGCCCTTGGCGGCGGCACCGGTGCGGCATTGCGCTATCTCATCGGCGTTTGGGCCGTTGCCAGCCTGCCACCCGGCTTCCCCTGGGGCACCTGGATGATCAATCTCGGCGGCAGCCTGCTGCTCGGGCTGCTGCTCTCCCGGCTGGGTAGTGGAAGTCTGGGCGGCCAGGACGAACCGCTGCGCCTGCTGCTCGGCGTCGGCGTGCTCGGCGGCTTCACCACATTTTCCACCTTCAGCGTCGAGCTGGTGGCGATGGTCACGCGCGGCGAGCTGCTGCTGGCCACCGCCTATGCCGTCTCCTCGGTCGCCGGCGGCGTCGTCGCAGCGCTCCTCGGCGTGCAATTGGGACGCAACTGATGCCACAAGCCCAGATCACCGAAGAGGATGACGGCATCCGCGTCGATCGCTTCTTCAAGCGGCATCACCCGGAAATCACCTTCAACATCGCCTCGCGCTGGGGCCGCACCGGCCAACTGCGCGCCGATGGCACCAAGGTCGGCCCCGGGGACCGGCTGGCCGCCGGCCAGAGCTTCCAATGGCCCGATGTCATGCCCGAAGTCGCCGCGCCCCGCCCGGTGGCCACCGAACGCACACCGCTCAGCCCCGAGCAGATCGAATACATGCAGGCGATGGTCATCCACATGGACGCCCATGCCATCGTCATCAACAAGCCCCCCGGCCTCGCCACCCAGGGCGGCACCGGCACCAGCACGCACGTCGACGGCATGCTCGATGCGTTGCAATACGACATGACGACCCGCCCCAAGCTGGTCCACCGGCTCGACAAGGACACCTCGGGCGTCCTGCTGCTCGCGCGCACCGCCCGCGCCGCCGCCTTCTTCTCCAAATCCTTCGCCAGCCGCGATGCGAAAAAAACCTATTGGGCGCTCACGCTGGGCGTGCCGAAGCTCTACGAAGGCGAGATCGACGCCCCGCTCGCCAAGCAGCCCGGCAGCGGCGGCGAGAAGATGCACGTCGACGAAGCCGCCGGCCTGCCGGCGCGCACCCGCTACCGCCTCATCGACAAGGCCGCCGGCCGCGCCGCCTGGGTCGAGTTCTCGCCGCTCACCGGCCGCACCCACCAGATCCGCGTCCACGCTGCCGCCATCGGCAACCCGCTCATCGGCGATGCCAAATATGGCGGCAAGGAGAGCTTCCTCACCGGCGGCATCAGCCG
>JBBSPR010000302.1:0-2241 GCA_038258615.1 Sphingomonadales bacterium | reverse complement strand
GCCTTCGGCACCGCCCACCGTGCCCATGCCTCCACCGTGGGCGTGGCCGAGATCCTGCCGGCCTTCCGCGACATGAAGGTGCTGGTTGATCCGGCCGGTTCGCTGGACGACACCGTGCCCGCCTCGCGCCCGATCACGATCCGCCAACTGCTGACCCACACGTCGGGCCTCGGCTACCAGATCTTCAGCAAGGGGCCGCTTCAGGCCGCCTACAATGAACAGGGGATCGTGGGCGGGCGGGTCAGCCGGATGCCGATCCCGGGTTTCCCCAATGTGACCCCGGCGCCCGGACTTGCCGCCTGGGCCGATCGGCTGGCCGAACTGCCGCTGATGTATCAGCCCGCGACCAGGTGGAGCTATTCCTGCTCGATCGACCTGCTTGGCCGGGTGATCGAGGTGGTCAGCGGAATGGATTTCGAGTCCTTCCTCAAGCAACGCATCTTCGAGCCTTGCGGCATGGCCAGCACCTGGATGCAGGTTCCCGCGAGCGAGGCGCACCGGCTGACCGACAATATCGGCGTGCTGGGCGGCAACGTCTTCCCGCTTGATCCGGCGGCCAATTCGGTCTTCCTCGATCCGCCCGAAGTGCCTGCTGGCGGCGGCGGGCTGGTGTCGAGCCCGAAGGATTACGACCGTTTCCTGCGGATGCTGCTGGGCTATGGCACGATCGACGGCAAGTTTGTGATGAGCGAGGAAGCCGTGCGGGTCGGCACATCGAACCTGTTGCCCGCCACGGTCGACCTCACCGGCAGCTGGATGGAGGGCGAAGGCCACGGCGCGGGCGGGCGTTCCAATGGGTCGACCTATGGCTGGGGCGGGGCAGCCGGCACGCTGGCGGCGGTCGATTTCGATCTCAATCTGCGCAGCTGCCTGTGGACCCAGTACATGCCGTCAGAGGCCTATCCCATCCGTGACGAGTTCATCGCCGCGATGGAGGCTGACCTTTCCGCCATGCGGGCGAAGAAGAAGGCGGCGTGATGCACGCGCCTGCCACAGTGCCGTCGATGGCGTTCTCGGGCTCGCCGCTCGACCGGGCCGATCACATCCGGGCCGATGACGCGGCGCTGGCGGGCCTGATGAACTGGCGCGCGCGGGTGCTGCTGCTCGACGGGTTGCTGCCGGGTGTGGACGATAGTGGCGCTCTGGTGTGGGGAAGCCTCGCCGATGTCGCGGAGGATGCCGAGCTGGTGTTCCTCGGCATGATGGACGGCAAGGCGCATTTTGCCCCGGTCCCGCCTGCCGGTGCGGACGGCCCGGCCTATGCGCAGCCTGCGGTATGGCAGCTGATGCAGCTGCTCTCGCTCTCCGATCTGGCGATTTACGGCGGGGCGCGCAGCCTTGTCGATTGGCATGCACGCCATCGCTTCTGTGCGCGTTGCGGCGGGCAGACCAAGCTCGTCAAGGGCGGCTGGCAGCGGCATTGCGACACCTGCAGCGCCGACCATTTTCCGCGCACCGATCCGGTGACGATCATGCTGGTCGAGCATGAAGGCCGCCTGCTGCTTGGCCGCCAGCCGCGTTTCCCGCCCAAGATGTACTCGGCGCTCGCTGGCTTTGTCGAACCGGGCGAAACGATCGAGGAAGCAGTGGCGCGCGAGATCCACGAGGAGGCGGGGGTCCGGGTCCGCGATGTCCGCTATATTGCCAGCCAGCCGTGGCCGTTTCCGAGCCAGCTGATGATCGGCTGCACCTCGGTGGCGGACGATCCGGAGCTGACCATCGACCGGACCGAACTCGAAGATGCGCGCTGGTTCACCCGTGCAGAGTTGGAGGAGGCCCGCGCCGCAGGCGAGCACGGAACCGAACTCCTCTATTTTCCGCGCCGCTTCGCGATTGCGCATCACCTCGTGACATGGTGGCTCGACAAGTGACCGACACGCTGACGATCGACATCTATTCCGATGTCATGTGCCCGTGGTGCCTGATCGGTTACGGCCAATTGACCAAGGCACTGGGCGAATTGGAAGGCGAAATCGCGGCGGAAATCCGCTGGCGGCCGTTTGAACTCAACCCCGACATGCCAGCCGAGGGTGAGGAGCAAGAGGCGCATTTACAACGCAAATATCGCCGCTCGGCGGAAGAGGGCGCTGGCATTCGCGGGCAGATGAAGGCCATCGCCGAAGGGGCAGGGGTGTCGCTTTCATGGGAAGGCGAGGGCGATGCGCCGCCAGCGATGATGTGGAACACGCAGGACTGCCACAAGCTGCTGGCCTTCGCGCTCGAACAAGCGGGGCCGCAGGT
>JBBSPR010000301.1:0-2281 GCA_038258615.1 Sphingomonadales bacterium | reverse complement strand
GTATCGGTCCACATCGTTGATCCCTCGGAAAGTTCTTCGCAAAACCTCCTGAATCAACGATGCGTCAGCGCGTCAAGCGCAACAGACTGATATCACTCAACTTACTTTTGGGTCAGCCTCTGAGGCCCCAGCCGCCGGAGGCTCTACCAAAGCCATCGAATCCTCCCACAGCGCCGCCGCCGCAGCGTCGTCGCGGGCGAGCGCCGACGGGTCTGGCCAGGTGAGCACAGCGCGGCGGAGGGAGGCGTAGGTGCGGCCTGGGGGTGGGGTGGCGTCGACGAGGGTGGCGAGGCCGGTGGCGGCGGCGGTGAGGCTGTTCATGGTGGGGCGGAAGCGGCTGATGAGGGGGAGGAGTGGCCAGACGAGGGTGCGGACGGCCCAGTGCTGGTGGCGGACGAGGCCGGTTTCGGGGGTGAGGCCGGGATCATAGGCGAGGACGGTGAGGGCGGGGTGGCGGCGACCGAAGTGGCGGGCGGTCATGAGGTTGGCGAGTTTGGAGCTGGTATAGGCGCGCAGGCCGGCGGTGAGCGGGCGGGCGTCGAGGCTGGGGTCGGTGGTGGGGTCGGCGAGGCGGCGGGCGTCGAGGTGGCGCGGGGGCGGGAGGCCGGTGCGCTCGGCGGGATCGTGGGTGCCGCTGGTGGTGAGGATGACGCGGCGGGTGAGTTGGGGGGCGAGTGCTGCGAGCAGGGCGGCGTGGGCAAGGTGGTTGGTGGCGAAGGTGAGCTCATGGCCATCGGCGCTGCGGGCGTCGACATGGGGATGCTGGGTGCCGACGTTGAGGATGAGGGTGTCGATGGTTTCGCCGGCGAGGCTGGCGGCGAAGGTGCGGGTGCTGGCGAGGCTGGCGAGATCGAGCGAGCGTTCCTCGGCGCCGGGGGGGGCCGAGCCGGGGGTGCGGACGCCGGCGATGAGGCGGGTTGCGGAGTTGCCGAGCAGGATGGTGGCGGCGGCGCGGCCTATGCCGGTGGTGGCGCCGGTCATCACGATGAGGGGCATCGGGATCGTCCTTACAGTGTAAGCTTACACTGTATATGTTGACGGTGGCGGCCGGTCAAGCGATGGAGGCTGATGAGTTCTGGAGCCCCTGATCTGGCTGCCACGCTGGTGGCGGAAGCGCTGACGATCCTGGAGCGGGACGGGCTGGCGGGGCTGAGCCTGCGTGGCGTGGCGCGGGCGGCGGGGGTGAGTGCGATGGCGCCGTATCATCACTTTGCCGACCGCACGGCGCTGCTGGCGGCGGTGGCGGTGGCGGGGTTCGAGCGGCTGTATGCGGCGAAGCTGGCGGCGATTGCGGGGGTGGATGATCCGCGGGCGGCGCTGGTGGCGGGATCGCGCGCGTATGTGCGGTTCGTGATCGAGAATCCCGCACTTTACCGGGTGATGAAGGGGCCGGAGCTGGCGGAGCGGGGCGCGCACCCGGCGCTGGCGGAAGCAGCGGCGCGGCCGGCGGCGAGCCTGGCGCGGTTGCTCGGCGATCTGGAGGCCGGGCCGGCGGCGGCGGAGGCACTTTGGGCGCTGGTGCATGGGTTCGGATTGCTGGCGATCGATGGCTATTTGCCGGGCGAGCCCGAAGCGCTGGTGGAGCGGGCCGGGGCGGCGGCGGATGCGTTGCTGCGGGGGGTGGCATGAGCGGCTTTCCGGCCTCGCAGGCGATGGCGATGGCACTCGATGAAGCGGCGGCGGCAGGGGCGCGCGGCGAGGTGCCGGTAGGGGCGGTGCTGCTGGGGGCGGATGGGACGGTGCTGGCGCGCGCCGGCAACCGGACGCGCGAGCTGGCCGACCCGACGGCGCATGCCGAGATGCTGCTGATTCGGGCGGCGTGTGCGGCGCTGGGGAGCGAGCGGCTGACGGGGTGTGCGCTGTTCGTGACGCTCGAGCCGTGCGCCATGTGTGCGGCGGCGATTGCGGCAGCGCGGGTGGCTCGGCTGGTGTTCGGCGCCGAGGACCCCAAGTCGGGCGGGGTGCTGCATGGGGCGCGGGTGTTCAGCCATGCCCAGGCGCATCATGTGCCGGAGATCGTGACCGGCGTGGGCGAGGCGGCGGCGGCGGCGCTGCTGCGGGATTTTTTTGCGCGGTTGCGTTTCTGATTCTGGGCGCTGACACAAAGAAGCGGCGGACCGTTGCCGGCCCGCCGCTCCTTGTTGTTCGGGTCGTGCGAAGCTTACAGCTCGGTGAGGTTCACCGCTGCCTGCTTGCCACGACGATCTTCTTCCAGCTCGAACGACACGCGCTGGCCTTCGGCCAAGCCGTTGAGGCCGGCGCGCTCGACCGCGGAGATGTG
>JBBSPR010000300.1:0-2352 GCA_038258615.1 Sphingomonadales bacterium | reverse complement strand
GTTGCCGTCGACGCGCACTTCATAGTGGAGATGGGTGCCGGTGGAGCGGCCGGTGGAGCCCATGCGGCCGATGAGATCCCCCTGCTGAACCATCTGGCCGGGCTTCACGAGCACCTTCGACATATGGCCGTAGCGGGTCTCGATACCCTTGCCATGGTCGATCGAGGCCATGATGCCATAGCCGTTCATGCTGCCGGCGCGCGCGACGCGACCATTGGCCGAAGCGTAAATGGGCTCGCCATGGCTGCCCGCCATGTCGGTTCCGGCGTGCATGGCGAGACGGCCGTTGAAGGGATCGAAGCGGCGGCCATAGCCCGAGCTGCCGCGATAATTCTTGACCGGGACGAGTGCCGGGATGGAAGCGAGGGAAGCCTGCATCGTTTCCAGCTTGCGCCAGCTGACGAACAGATCCTTGAAGCGGGGTTCGACTTCCCCGGTAACCGGAACGAAGGGGCCGCCGACTGCAGCGCCCTTCCAGTCGGAAGCGGCGGTGAAGCGGCGGGGATCGAGGCCGAGGCGGCGGATGAGCGCCTGGGTATCGCGGATGCGGGCTTCGGCAGCGCCGGTAGCCTTGTCGACCAGGGCAAGCTGCTGGCTTTCAACGGCCATCAGCGGTGGCATCATCGCCTGCACACCAGATGCAGCGGCGGCATTGCTGGCAGCGGCGCGGGGCAGGAGGGCAGCGAGGGCCTTGCTGTCCTGCTTGCCGGAGAGAAGGGCTGCGAGAAATTCGTGGCGGGCTTCGAGAAGGTCGGCGCGCTGGGCGACATCGCCCTTGACGAACTGGGCTTCGCTGCGGGCGGCGGCGAGAGCGCGCTCCAGCTTGACGAGCTCCTGCTGCTTGGCGGCGAGAGCGGTTTCATCAGCGCTGTTGCCGCTGATCATCGATGTGGTGGCGATTCCGAGCCATCCGGCCACCAAAACTGCTGATCCAATTCCCATGAGCTGTTGCCACGTCCCTAATCTGATGGTCAGCGCGCTTTCGGGACCAGGTCCTGCGGCACGTGCCAGTGTGATGCGGTGTTCGGGAAGGCGACGCTCAAGGCTGCCATTGAGGCCATTCACGGCCTTTGCCAGTCTATCCACAGTGCACGATCCCCCGAACGGCTCGATGTGTTGACCCCTGCGACCCGGTATCCTTTTGGCACCGGAGGGCATTTTGCTCCGCCTTTGCAGCGTTTGGCCGAAACCTGTTGCTGCAGCGACACAGCCTTTGAACCAGCCGGGAGCGGGCGCTTCAACCCGCCGCCGTCGAATAGGGGGTCAGGCCGTGGTCATGCCGCGATGAACCGATCGTTCAGGGAGGAAAATTTTTTGTGTGTGACGCAACTTTTTCGGCTCACGTCCGTTTCTGCACGCTCTGTCCTCAGGGGGATGGGGGAATCGCGATAGCGAACGCGTGTGCGAATCAGCCGAGAGCCTTGGCGGCGGCGAGCACGCCAGCGGCGTGGCCGGGCACCTTCACCTTGCGCCAGACCTGCGCGACCCGGCCATCGCGGCCGATGAGGTAGGTGGCGCGCTCGATGCCCATGTAGCTCTTGCCGTACATCGACTTGGCGACCCAGACCCCATAGGCCTCGGTGACGGCGCCGCTTTCGTCGGCGCCGAGCAGGACGGTGAGGCCATGCTTTGCGCGGAACTTGCCATGGGCGGCGAGGGAATCCCGCGAGACGCCGATGACGGCGGTGTCGGCCGCTTCGAACTCGGCGGTGAGGGCAGAGAAGTCCTTGCCCTCGTTGGTGCAGCCGGGCGTATCGTCCTTGGGGTAGAAATAGAGGACCAGCTTGCGGCCGGTGAAGCGTTGGAGGGTGAGATCTCCATCGGTGTCGCTCGGCATGGTGAAATCGGGTGCCGTTTCGCCGATCAGTGCTTCGCTCATCTTGCCCTCCTCATTCGCGTTCCAGAAGGCTTTCCCATGCCAGCCGCACCCGGCTTCTGGCCAGAGCCAAAGCGTCGGCCGCGGCGGGGAAACTTGCCGCACCCAGGGCTGCGGTGATGACCGCTTCGACCGCGGGGGACAGGCCGCGGGCACTGGCCGGCGAGCCGGGCTGGCCGATGGCGGGTGCCACCAGCCGCAGCACCACCAACCAGCGGGTGAGCAGGGCCAGCGCTTCGCCGAGATCGGTTGCGGTGGCGGGATCGATGCGGCCTGCGGTGGCAAGGCGGGCAATTGCGGTGTGCATGTCCGGCGTGAGCGCTTGCGGGGTGCCCAACTGGAGGAAGTGGATGATGAACTCGAGATCGACGAGGCCGCCGGGGCCGAGCTTGACGTCGTAAATGCCGCCGGGCGGCTTGGCCTGCGCGATCTCGGCGCGCATGGTGCGGACGGCCTGGCGCAGGACCGCGGGATCG
>JBBSPR010000299.1:0-2360 GCA_038258615.1 Sphingomonadales bacterium | reverse complement strand
CCATGATATAGGCACGCGACAGCGGACGGTTGAGGTTGCGGAACAGAACCAGCGCCAGCCCGAATTCCTTGGCAGTGAGCGTCACCGGCTCACCACGGAAGGTCACCGTCATCGTCAGCGGATCGAAGCGATGGTCGCCGAACTCTTCGACCTTCGGCTGCTCCCCGGCGCCGTAGCTGCGCCGCAGCAGCGCCTCCACCCGCGCCCGCAGCACGGCGGGCACCAGCGGCTTGGTCACATAATCATCGGCGCCGGTGTCGAGCCCGCGCACGATGTCCTCGTCCCCGGTGCGGCCCGTCAGCATGATCACCGGCGGGGCAGGGGAAAGGTTGGCCTTGGTCCAGGCCAGCAACTCCACCCCGGAAACATCGGGCAATTCCCAATCCATCACCAGCAGGTCGAAGCTCTCCCGACGAAGTGCGCGGCGCAGCGCCTCGCCCTGGTGAAATTCGAAACAATTGTGGCCCGCGCCGCGCATCACATTGGCAACCTGCGCGCAAAGTTCGCGATCATCGTCCAGAACAGCCAGCCGCATCATGCTCTCCCCGTATCGGCCGCCCCTCGAACGGAGCGCCAACGAATTGTCAAATAACAGCTACGGGCCGGGGGATACATTGGCGCCGCAAAGATTTTACAATCTTTGCCACGCGCAAAAAATGCGCAAGATTCACAGGCTGCGCGATCGGCGCCGCGGCCCGCTGCAGATGCAGAATTGTCGCGGGCCGCTGCACAACCCCGGCATTGACCCGCCGCCCACTTTCCCTAGGACATGGGCGGGATGATTCCCACACCCCCGCCTTTCGATCCCCGCCAGCTGCGCGATGCCTTCGGCTGCTTCGCCACCGGCGTCACCATCGTCACCTCGATCGATGCCGAGGGCCAGCGCATCGGCCTCACTGCCAACAGCTTCACTTCGGTGAGCCTCGATCCGCCGCTGCTACTGGTCTGCCCCGCCAACAATGCTTCGGCCCTGCCCGGCATCCGCGCGTCGGGCCGCTTTGCCGTCAACGTGCTCGCCGAGCCCAGCCGCCCGATCGCCGATCGCTTCGCCCGCCGCGGCATCGATCGCTTCGCCGAGGCAGACTGGCTGGAGTGGGACGGCGTGCCCGTGCTCGCCGATGCCAAGGCCGCCTTCGCCTGCACCCTGCACGCAGACCATGACGGCGGCGATCATCGTATCCTCGTCGGCCATATCCTGCGGTTCGGCCTAGAACCAGCGCGGGAGTCGCTCCTCTACGCCCATGGCCGCTACCGGCGTCTCGATGTCGGCAGCTGATCCGCGAACTGCGGCGCAGGAGGCGCAGGAAACCGCGGCCCTCGCCCAGGGTGGCCGCACCAGCTTCATCGGTTATGTGCTCCGCCTCGCCGCGCGCTTCCCTTTCCTGTTCATCGCCGGCCGGCTCTACGGCGCCGATGCCCTCGGCCGCTTCGCCTATGCCACCATGGTCGTCGAGCTTGTGGCGATGTTCGCCACGCTGGGCCTCAAGCGCGGCCTCGCCGAAGCCATGGCCGCCCGCGAGGGGGACGAGACCGGCACCCTCTACGACAGCCTGATCGTCTGCCTCGTCGCCGGCCTGCTCGGCAGTCTCCTGCTCATCGCTGTGCCGCAGATCGTCTTCCCCACCAGCGCCGGCAATCCCGGCCTCGAACGCTGGTTTCCGCTCATCATCCCCGCCATCGTGCTGTCTGACATCAGCCTCGCCGGCCTCGCCTTCCGCCACGATATCGCCGCCACCGTGCGCGCCCGCTCGCTCGTCGAGCCCTGGGTCCTCAGCATCGCCGCCCTGGCACTCGCCTTCACGCTCTTCAAGTCGGATGGCCTGATCATCGCCTATCTGCTGTCGATGGTCGCCGCGATGGTCGCCAGCCTCATCCCCGCCTGGCGCTCCTATGGCGCGCCGGCAAACTGGCACCTCGACATCGACCGGCTCTGGACACTGGCCCGCCGCAACATGGCGCTGGCCGGCGCGGACATCATCGAATGGGGTGCGCGCCGCCTCGATATCTTCATCCTCGGCCGCTTCGCCCCGCCCGAAATCGTCGGCATCTATTATGTTGCACAGCAGATCGCCTCGCTGCCGCAGCGCCTCAAGTCGAGCTTCGATCCCATCCTCGCCCCCGTCCTCGCCACCAACCTCGCTGCCGGCCGCACCGCCAAGGCCGCCCTCCACATCCGCCAGGTCGGCTTCTGGGTGAGCGCCGCGCAGCTCGGCGTCGTGCTGGCGCTCGGCATCACCGGCCAGGCCGGCATGGGGCTGTTCGGCCCGGTGTTCGCCAGCGGCGCCATGATCCTGGCACTGCTGCTGCTCGCCGAGCTCTTCGCCGCCCAGGCCGCCGTCGCCGAAGCCGCCCTCGTCTAT
>JBBSPR010000298.1:0-2380 GCA_038258615.1 Sphingomonadales bacterium | reverse complement strand
TGGCGCGTGCTTGCGGTGCAGATCGGCGCGGTCGAGCGGCTGGCCTCGCTGTATCGCGAGCCATTCGCCGAGAGCAACCGCGCCGCGGACGCGGTGCAGCGGGCCCGCTTCGGCGAGGCCATGGTTGCGCTCGAAACGGCCCGGCTGTGGACGGCGCGCGCCGCCGCCATCGCCGAAGACGCCACCCGGCCGTGTGACGAGATCGACGCGCTGGTCAACCTCGCGCGCCATGGCTTCGAGCGGGCCGCGCAAGATGTGATCGCGCGGGTGCAGCGCGGCATCGGGCTGGGAACCATGCTGCGGCCCAACCCGATCGAGCGGATCGTCCGCGATCTCGAGACCTATTTGCGCCAGCCGTTTCCCGACGCGGCGCTGGACGCCGCGGCGGTATGGGCGCTCGATGCGCAGCCGATGCATCGCGATATCGGAGGGTAAGATGGGAAGCGTGCCGCCTGCCTATTTCGATGCACTCTACAAGCGCGACCCCGATCCATGGAAATTCGAGACGAGTGCCTATGAGGCGGGAAAATATGCCGCCACGATCGCGGCGCTGCCACGCGAGCGTTATCGCCAGGCGCTCGAAGTCGGCTGTTCGATCGGTGTGCTGACCGAGTCGCTCGCGGCGCGATGCGACCGGCTGATGGGCATCGATATCGCCGAAGCGGCGGTCGAGCGCGCGCGCACGCGGTTGCGACATCTCGCCAATGTGCGCCTGGCGTGCCGGGCCTTTCCCGGCGAAGTGCAGCAGCACGCGCCTCCCGATGGATATGATCTCATCGTGCTTTCCGAGGTTCTCTACTATCTCGATGCGCCAGCGCTGATGCGCGCTGTGCGGGTCACCAGGTCGGTGGCGTCCCCGGGCGCCGATATCCTGCTGGTCCATTGGCTCGGCCCGACACCCGATTATCCACTCACCGGCGATGCAGCAGCCGAGCTTTTCATCGATGCGACGCGGCCTGTGGCAACGATCCTGCATCAAGCGAGCGAGCGCGACTATCGGATCGATCTGTTGCGGCTGTGAGCCATCGGCCGAGCAGCGCGGTTTGCGCAGACAATCCGCGGATCATGACACGTTGCCGGCAAAGATCCGTCGCCTGCGCTTCGTGCTCGGCCCAGGCGGCGCCGAAGCCGGGGCGGCCTTCACCCCAGCGCGCGCGGGCGACACCGCGGCGTGATGCGCGATGCCAGGTCATGGCCGCAGGCTCGAGTGCGAAATCGGCAAGAGCATCGGCATCGGTGCCATAGCAGCTGAGCAGGTCTGCCAGCCCACCGGGGGCTCTGCCATCGGCGCGCGCCGAGGTGAACACTTCCACATCACAGGCATGGCGGATCCGCGCGTCCTGGCGGAGCAGGGCGGCATGGAGGGTCCGGTCCTCTGCGAGATCGACCAGCGGCGAGCCACCGACTGCCTGCAGCGTCCGCGCCCGCACGGCAAAATTCGCACCCCAGCTCCAGACATGGTTGGGCCAGGGATCGTGATCCTGCGGATCGAGCCGATCGGCAACGCGCGCAACCATGGCTGCATAAGCGGCTTCGGCCTCGCGCGCGCGAGCCAGTTGCGCGTTGACCGGGCTGTCGAGCGTGATCACGCCGCAGACGGCATCGGTCTGCGGCGAAAAGGCGGCGAGCAGCCGATTCAGCCAGTCATCGGCAACATGGCTGTCGGCATCGGTGCTGGCGACGATGCCATCCGGCCGGTCGAGTGCCAACAGAAGCTCCGTGGCGGCATTCGTCACCGCGCGGCGGGCATGGCCGATATGCGCATCGGCGGGCGGCAGTATGGCTTCAGTCACGATGAGCGGAAACGGCAGCGCCTGCCCTCGTGCCACCGCGGCCGTCGCGTCGGTGCAGTTGTTGGCATGAACGATAACGGCAGCGATGCGGGTGTCGGCCTGTGCCTGCCCGGCGAGTGCGGCCAGCGCCGCACCGATCCGCGCCACCTCGTTGCGCGCCGGGATCGCGACGACGACTGGTGGTGTGCCGATGCTCATGCTGCGGCGGACATGCGCGCGAGCGACCGGAAGTGCGCCGCCTGGCTGCGAACCTCCTCGGCCAATGGCGCGTGGGCGTGTCGCGGCCCGCTTGCATCATGGCCGTCGAACAGGCCGTTCTCGCAGTGCCGGTCATCGTCCCAGCCAAGGTGGCTGATGACGGGATAGAGGCAGATGCCGCCGATCATCGTGCCGCGCGCCGCCGCAGCGCGCACCTCGTCACACACATAGTGCAGCCAGTGCGGACGGAACACACCTTCGGTGCCGGTCTCGGCGATATAGACCGGCTGGGTGTAGCGGGCCGCTGCGATGCCGAGCAATTCGTGAAGCGGCCTGTGCAGCCAATCCCCCAGAAAGACCGGGCGGCCATGGTCGATCCACTGGTTAGA
>JBBSPR010000297.1:0-2380 GCA_038258615.1 Sphingomonadales bacterium | reverse complement strand
GTCGCTGCGCCGGCAGCGAAGATGCAGGGCAAGGTTGACCTTGGCAGGCGCTGCCTCGTGCATCGCAGCTGTCAGTTTGCCATCGCCAGTGCGGCATCGAGGCCGTAGTCGAGCTTGGCGAGCAGCTCGCGGCGCTGCTTTTCCGATGGCTCCATCTGCAGCGCGGCGCGCCAGCGGAAATTGGCCTCGATCCGTCGGCCCGTCTGCCAATAGGCGTCGCCGAGATGATCGTTGACGGTGGGATCGGTCGATTCGAGCTCGGCGGCCTTTTCCAGCGTGGTCACCGCCTCGGCAAACTGGCCGCGTCGGAACTGGCTCCAGCCGAGCGAGTCGATGATCCCGCCATCGGCCGGGCGCAGGGCTGCGGCGCGCTCGATCAGCGATCCGGCTTCCGGCAGCTTGAGCGAGCGATCGAGCAGCGAATAGCCGAGATAGTTGAGCACCGCCGGCTCGTCCGGCGAGAGCCTCAGCGCCTCGCGCAGATCGGCCTCGGCCCCCGGCCAGTCCCCCGCCTGCTCCTTCATGCTGCCGCGCAGGAACCACAGGCCCCAGTGTTCATTGGCTTCGGGCGTTTGCTCGAGCGCCGTGGAATAGGCCTCGATCGCCGGGCCAAAGGCATCTGCGCGGCGGTGCCAGTCCCCCAGCCGCACCCAGGCATCGCTGCCGGCACCCGGCGCCGTGGCGGCGGCGCGCAGCAGGTCGCCCGCCTGCGCGCTCTCGCCCATCGCCTCCAGCACCTCGGCGCGGCGGATGCGCGCCGACACCGCCAGCGCATCGTCATCCCCCACCTTTTCATAGGCGGCGAGCGCGGCCGAGCGCTGGCCGCCGCGCGCCAGCACATCGCCGGCGATCAGCCAGCCGGCGGGCACATCGGGAGCGAGGAAGGTGGCGGTGCGGGCAAACAGCAGCGCCAGTGGCACCGGCCGCTCGCGGGACAGGTCCGACGCCAGCCGTGCCGCCATCCAGGCGATGCCCTGCCGCGGGCCGGGCGCCAGCGCGCCGATGCGCTTGCCCGCCTGCAACCGGGCACGCGCCGCCACGGTGGGCGGATCATTGCCATCGAGCAGCGCCAGCGCGCGAACCTTGTCCCCGCCTTCCGCCACGGCATCGGCCTCGCCGACGCGAATGAAGCTGATGCCCGCCGGCGATCCGGCGCGCAGGCTGGCATAGGCGGCCGCCGCCTCGGGCCAGCGCTTGGCCGCAGCGAGCATGTGCGCGCGCTGCTCGGTGACATAGGAGCGGGCGAAGCCACTGAACTTCTGCGGATCGAGGACGGCCAGCCCGGCATCCGCGTCCCCACGGCCGAACCGCACCCAGGCTTCGGCGATCGGCGAGACGACCTGCGCATAACCGGCACCCGCAAGCGTGGCGCGCGCGGCATCAGCGGCCTTCCAGTCCTTCTTGAGCACGGCCTCGGCGAGCAACAGCAGCCCAAGCTCGGGGTTGGCGCCGCCGCTGGCCTGCAGCTGGTGCGCCAGCGCAAAGGCCTGTGCACTGTCCCCCGAGGCGACCGCCAGCTCGAAGGCGCGGCGTACCAGCGTGGGCTTGCCCGGATCCCGCGCATTGGCAAATTCGAAGAAGCGCGCGGCATCGGTGAGCGAGTCCCCCGATGACGCGGCGCGGCCGAGGACATAGCCATGGAGCGCCGACGAGGGCTGGCCGGCGGCGTTGGTGCGCGCAGCGGCGGGGGTGGCGAGCGTGAGGGCGGTGAGCAGGGCGAGGGACAGGGGGGAACGCATGGCGAGACTCTGACGTGGGTGGGGTTGGAAGTCGAGGGGGTTGGGAGGTTGGGGGTTGGGGGAAGGAAGTGAGAGGCCGTGGCAAAGCCACGTCCGACGTCGGACGGGTTCGTGCGCCGAAGGCGCGCACGCCCCGCCGGCCGGGCTTGCGCGAGTCGAAGAATAGCTCCGCTATTCTTTCGCCGCGCTGCGCCTACATATTAGGATAATTCGGCCCGCCCCCACCCTCCGGCACCACCCAGACGATATTCTGCGACGGATCCTTGATATCGCACGTCTTGCAGTGGACGCAGTTCTGCGCGTTGATCTGGAAGCGCGGCTCGCCGGTTTCCTGCCCCACCACCTCATACACGCCGGCCGGGCAATAGAGCCGCGCCGGCTCGTCGTAGAGCGGCAGGTTGACCGCGATCGGGATGCTCGGGTCCTTGAGCTTGAGGTGGACCGGCTGGTCCTCCTCATGGTTGGTATTGGAGAGAAACACGCTCGAAAGCTTGTCGAAGCTGTAGACGCCGTCGGGCTTGGGATAGACGATCGGCTTGACCTCCGACTTCTTCTTGAGCGACTTGTAATCGGGGTGGTTCTTCATCGTGAACGGCAGCCGCAGCCCGAGATATTCGAGCCACATCGTGATGCCGGCGATG
>JBBSPR010000296.1:0-2392 GCA_038258615.1 Sphingomonadales bacterium | reverse complement strand
CGGGCGAAGCGGCCTTCGGCGATGGCGGCGGCGGCGCGCTTCTGGCTTTCCAGCCCGAGCGCGTCGAGGTCGGCGCGGCTGATGCCCTCCATGCTGGCGATGGCATCGCCGCACACACCCTGGTGGGATTGCGGGTGCAGCGCCTGGAGGTGCTTGTTGCCCGAGCCCATCATCATCGGCGGGCGGCCGGCGGCCATGTCCTCGGCGGCCATGGCGGAGGTGAGGCTCATCATCTCGGTGCCGCCGGCGATGAGGGCATCCTCCATGCCGCTCATCACCTGGGCAGCGGCGAGGTTCACCGCGGTGATGCCACCGCCACAGAAGCGATCGAGCGTCATGCCGCTGGCGCGGATGTCGTAGCCCGCATCGAGTGCTGCCATGCGGCCAAGGTCGCCGGCCTGCGGCCCGCGCTGGCTGCTGGTGGACCAGATGATGTCGTCGATGGTGGCGGTATCGAGGCCGTTGCGGTCCCGCAGCGCTGCCAGCACGGTGGCGGCGAGATGCTGTGGATGCAGGTGACTGAGCGCACCCTTGCCGGGCTTGCCCACCCCGCGCGGGGTGCGGACGGCATCGATGATATAGGCTTCGGCCATGTGGTGCTCCTTTGCGCGCACCATCGCATTGCCGCGTGCCGCCCGCATCCCCCCGTTTTGAATGGCCCGGATGCCCGCTTATGTTTCAATGCTGTAACCACTCTTGCGTTGAATCTTGTCGGTGTGGGGTTCATCGGTCACCGCGACGATGGGGGTTCGTGATATCTTGCTGCCGCTGGCCGGGCGGGCGCTGCTTGGGAGGACGCTGCTTGGGGGGGCGCTGCTTGGGGTGGCGCTTGCCGCAAGTCCGGCGGCTGCCCAGCGTGCGGGCGAGAACATCCTGACCAGTGCCGCCGATGCCTTCGGCACCACGCTCGGACGCGACAATTTCGGGCTCTATACCACGACCAGTGTGCGCGGCTTCTCGCCGACGCAGGCAGGCAACAACCGCATCCTCGGCCTGTATTTCGACCAGCTCGGCGGGCTGACGCGCGGCATCCGCCAGGGGGCGAGCGTGAAGGTGGGCCTGAGCACGCTGGCAACCCCCTTCCCTGCCCCCACGGGCATTGTCGACACGCAGGTGCGGGTGCCGGGCGAACTCGGCCTCGGCAGCACCACCATTGGCCTGCAGGAGAACTGGAAGGCGAATTACGAGATCGAGAAGGAGTTGCTGTTCAGCGACAGTGCCGCGGTCACGCTGGGCGGGCTCACCGAGTCTCGCAAGATCGTCAGCGGCGACCCGGGGCGGCTGTGGGGAGCGGGCATCACCGGCCGGTTTCGTCCCGCAGCGGGAGTCGAGATCATTCCGTTCCTGGGTTCGTTCACCCGGTACAAGGAGTTCAGCCCGGCGCGCTGGTTCACCCGCGACCGCGAGCAACCGCGCCAGCAAGTGAACCGCAATCGCATCATCGGCCCGAAATGGGCGGACGACGGCGAGACAGCCACCAATGGCGGCGTGGTGACGCGCATCCGGCCCACGACCGACCTCGACATCGACATCGGCCTGTTCCGCGCAGTGCAGATCCGCCAGTCGTCCAACTCGACATTGGTGCGCGACATCGATGCAGAGGGTTTTGGCGAGCGGATCGTGATTTCCGATCCGCGCCAGCTCCGCACCTCCTGGTCCGGCGAGTTGCGGGTGGCGCAACGCTTCACCACCGGTGCGCTGGCGCATACGGTGCTGGCATCGGTGCGGGGGCGCGAAGTGAATGCCCGTATCGGCGGCGCGGACCGGGTCAGCCTCGGGCGCAGCTTCCTGAACGATCGCAGCGATGCCCCGCGCCCGGCATTCGCCTATGGGCCGACCACCAGCGACAAGGTGAGCCAGCGGATCTACGGGATCGGCTATCAGGGCAAATGGGGCAGCATCGCGGAACTGGCTGCAGGCGTGCAGTACAACGACTATCGCAAGCGCATCGATGCCCCGGGCCAGCCGCTGGTGCTGCTCGAAGACAAGCCGGTGCAGTTCAACGGGATTGCGGCGATCAACCTGATGCCGAAGCTCGCCGTTTATGGTGCCTTCACCCAGGGGCTCGAAGAGACCGGGGCCGCTCCGCCCGAAGCGGTGAACCGCAACGACCTGCTGCCGGCACAGCGCACCCAGCAGATCGAGGCAGGCCTGCGGCTGCGGCTACCGGCCAATCTGACGCTCAACACCGCCGTTTTCAAGATCGAGAAGCCGCTGATCGCGCTCGACAACCAGCTGGTCTTCCGGCCGCGGGGCACGCTTTTCCACAAGGGGTGGGAAGCATCGCTGGCGGGCAGTCCGGTGCCGGGGGTGACCATATTGGTGGGCGGCTTGCTGCTCGATGCCGGCAATACCGGTGAGGAAGTGAATGTGGGGCAGCTTGTGTGCCAGG
>JBBSPR010000295.1:0-2449 GCA_038258615.1 Sphingomonadales bacterium | reverse complement strand
GCATCGGCTGGTGCTCCTCATGAACCGATATCGCTGGGAGGCCGCCACACCATCGCGCAGCCGGGCGGCGGTGCGGATCGAGACCGCCAGCCGCGTCCAGCAGCAGCGTTGGCCGAGAAACGTCGACGCAGTGCTCAACCTGCTCACGATCGACTGGGCTGACCCCCATCTGACGCTCAGCTTTTCGGACGGAATCACCCTGCGTGCCCGCTGCGAGGCGGTCGACCTGATCCTGGAAGACCTGGGCGACCCCTGGCCCACCGTGCGGCTCCCCAGGCACCCGGTCTAAACGAGGTCGTCCGGCACGAACCAGCTTGGGCGACCGAAGCGGCGCACCCGGGCGAAGCGATACGGCAGCACAAAGCCCTGCCGTTCTTCGGGCGGCACCAGCACATTGCCCTCGGCAATCTCGCGCCAGCGCGCAGCCGCCCCGTCGAGCGGCAACGCCTCGCCGGTCAGTTGCTGCCACAGCCGTTCGCGGAACGCCTGAACGGCCGCCGGCTCCTCCCACAGCACGCCCAGCTCGCTGTCCCAGCTGAAGCTGCGGCCGTTGATGTTGGCGCTCGACACCAGTGCCGCCCGGTCGTCGGCGATCAGCACTTTCGCGTGCACATAAATCATGCCGGCACCAAAGGCGGTGCCACGCGATGCGATGAACTCGCGCTCCTCGGGCTCGATGGCCTTCTGCCGCCCCAACGCGTACAGCCCCAGCCGTCTGCCGAGCCGCTTGCGCAGATAGCCCAGCGCGCGGGACTGTTGCCACTCGCCATGCCGGTGCGCCGGATTGGCGCCCGCACCGTCGAACGCCACCTCCTCCGGGGCCTGTGGCATGACGATGATCACCTGCAGACCCGGCGACCGCCGCGCAGCCTGCGCCACCCATCCTGCCGCCCGCGCCGAGCGGAAGAACTGCGCCTCGATGTAAAGCAGCTTCTGCGCAGACAGAATGAGCCGCTTGTGCCCTGCCAGCAGCTCGCGCACCTCGCGCTTGGGGCCGGGCGCAAAGGGCATGCGGCTGCGGCGGGAGAGCGTGCGCAGCACCTGCATCCGACCCGCGCCAACCGCCGGCCCCGGCTTGATGGCCTTGGGCATCTCGTCGAGCGGCTCCACCGTCAGCTCGCGCTCGGCGCCGGTCATCCAGAACTTGGTGATCTCGCGGTAGCGTGGCAGCGCGTCGTTCCACAGGCAGCGGAAATGCTCGGCGAGGTCAGCCGCAGCCGGGCCCTCCACGGCAAGGCTGACATCGTGCCAGCTCTCGTCCGCGGGTTGATCATACGCCGGCGTTTCCCACCGCCGCTCATTGACGTCGATCCCGCCCACAATTCCGCGCACACTATCGGCGACCGCAAACTTGTGGTGCAGCGTGGCAGGCCACAACCGCGGCGCGACGCTGCGCCGATAGTGCGGCGTGCCTTCGGTATCGCGTGCATAACGCCAAAGCCCCGGCCGCACGGAAAGCGGGTCCTTTTCCTCCCGCCCGGCAAGGCGCGCCAGCGTCCGTCGTACCGAGATGCCGGCCGGGATGCGCAACAACTGCCGCAGCGCCCAGCCAACCTCGCCGGGGTGCTGCACGACCATCACTTCCATCCGCTCCAGCGCGTCTTCGGACAATGTTTCGGCCATTTCGCGCAGCACGCGAAACGTCCTCCACGATGTGCCATGCAGCTGGTCGGCGAAAGCCGGCTCGAAATCGGTGAGCAGCAGCCGCACGGTCACCCCGCGCTCCACCGAGTGCCGGATCAGCGCTGTCCAGTCCGCCAGCCCCAGTGCCTTCGCCTCGTCGCTGCGCAGCTTCGTGGTAGGATCGAACACGCGGAAAGCGAGGAACAGCGTGTCCTGCGCGCCGAGCGCCAGTCGTTCGAGTGCGGGAAACATCTCGCACGCCAGAATGAGCGGCGACCCCGCACATCCATCACGCGGCGGAAAGCCGGGCGGCAGCTTGCCGCCACGCACGCGGCCATCGGGCACCCAGATGTCCATGCCCGCCGGCTCCGCCCGATCAGAGCTTGACCAGCATCTTGCCGGTGTTGGCACCCGAAAACAGGCCGATGAAGGCATCCGGCGCGCGGGCGATGCCCTCTTCCACCGTCTCCTGCCACTTGACCTCGCCAGCGGCGATCCAGTCCATCATCTCCGACAGGAACTGCGGGCGAAGTGCGGCAAACTCCATCACGATGAAACCGCGGATCATCAGGCTCTTGCCCACCACCTGGATGATGTTGCGGGGGCCCGGTGCCGGAGCCGTGTCATTATAGGCGGAGATCATCCCGCATTCGACAAACCGCGCGAACGGCCGGGCGTTCTCGATCGCCACTTCCAGATGCTCACCGCCGACATTGTCGAAATACACGTTGATGCCCTTGGGCGCTGCCGCCTTGACTGCTTCGTTCAGATTGCCGCAGGTCTTGTAGTTGATGGTGTGGTGCACCCCGACCGAGCGCAGCCATTC
>JBBSPR010000294.1:0-2483 GCA_038258615.1 Sphingomonadales bacterium | reverse complement strand
GTCCCGGCCTCGATGCGGCCGAGCGGCACGGCGCCGAGATCGGCAGCCAGCGCATGGGCTTCGGACGCGGCGACCGCGAGGACCATGCCGAAGCCGCAGTTGAAGGTACGCGCCATTTCTGCCGGCTCGACGTTGCCGGTAGCGCGCAGCCAGTCGAACAGCGGCGGCAGCGGCTGTGCCTCGATGATGGCGCGCAAGCCATCGGGGAGCACGCGCGGCACATTTTCGAGGAAGCCGCCGCCGGTGATGTGGGCAAGGGCATGGATGCGTCCGGACCGGATGTGGGGCAGCAGGTCCCGCACATAGATGGCGGTGGGCGTGAGCAGGGCCGACCCGAGGCTGTTTTCGGGGGCGAAGGGGGCGGGCTCGTTAAGGGCCAGCCCGGAGCGCTCGATGATGCGGCGGATGAGCGAGAAGCCGTTGGAATGGGCGCCGGTGGAGGGCAGGCCGAGCAGCACATCGCCTGCGGCCACGGCATCGCCGGTCAGCTGCTCGCCGCGTTCGACAGCACCGACGCTGAAGCCGGCAAGGTCGTAATCGCCGGGCGCATACATGCCGGGCATTTCCGCCGTCTCGCCGCCGATGAGCGCGCAGCCGGCCTGGCGGCAGCCTTCGGCGATGCCGGCGATCACTGCCTCCGCCACACCGGCTTCCAGCTTGCCGGTGGCGAAATAATCGAGGAAGAACAGCGGCTCGGCGCCCTGGACGATGAGATCGTTGACGCACATCGCCACCAGGTCGATGCCGACGGTGGCATGGTTGCCGCTGTCGATGGCGAGCTTGAGCTTGGTGCCCACACCGTCGTTTGCGGCCACCAGCAACGGATCCTTGTACCCGGCGGCGCGTGGATCGAAAAAGCCGCCGAAGCCGCCCAGTTCGGCGTCGGCGCCGGGCCGTGCGGTGCTGCGCGCCAGTGGGGCAATGGCGCGGACGAAAGCGTTGCCGGCGGCGATCGACACGCCGGCATCGGCGTAAGTGAGGGGCGGGCGATCGGACGCTGTCATGGCAGATGCCTTAGCGTCTCGGGCGGCTAACGCAACAAGACCGGCCATGGGGGCGGCAATCGCCCCTTGGCAGGGGGCCGCGGAGTTGTCAGAACGCTGGCGTGCTTCCCATTCTCCTTCTTCTCTCAATGCTCGCGGCCGTGCCGGTGGCGGCGCAGCAGCCGCCACAGCGCACGGCACCTGCGGCGGCTGCCGCGGCGGGCAGCGCCTATGCAGTGGGTGGCATCAAGGTGGATGTGGCGGCGAAGGACTCCGAGAGCGCGCGCTTTGCGGCGTTTCGGATCGCGCAGCGCAAGGCCTGGCCGCAGCTCTGGTCGCGGCTGACCGGCAACCCCGCGACCGCCGCACCCGGCATGTCGGACAGCCAGCTCGATTCGGTGGTGGCGGGAATCGAGAGCCAGGGCGAGCGCTTTTCCACCACCCGCTATATCGCGACGCTGGGTGTGGTGTTCGATCGCTCGCGGGTGACCGATTATATCGGCAGCGGCGACGGCGCGCTGCAATCGCCGCCGATGCTGCTGCTGCCGGTGTGGATCGATGGCGGGGTGACGACCATCCACCAGACGCGCACGCCCTGGCTGGCGGCCTGGGGGCGCTTCCGCGAGAATGTGACACCGGTCGATTATGTATTCGCACCGGGTGCCGCGGTGGACAATGTGCTGCTCACACCGGGGCAGCTGGTGCGGCCGGTGCGATCGTCGTGGCAGACTATCCTGACCCGGCACGACACGGTTGATGTGCTTGTGGCCGAGGCGCGGGTGCGGCGATCCTGGCCCGGCGGACCCGTTGTGGTGCGCTTTGCGGCGCGCCATGGCCCCGACGCCGAGCAACTCGGCAGCTTCGAGCTGCGTGCCGATGGCGAGGACGGGCTGGCGGCAGTGCTCGACGAGGGCGTGCGGCGGATCGATGCGCTCTATTCGACGGCCCTGCAGACCGGACGGCTGCGCGCCGAGGCGGGGCTGGCGGTCGACCTCGATCCGATCATTGCACCCGCACCTTATCTCGGTGGATCGATGATGGCGGGCACGCTTTCCAACGACATGGTGATCAACGGCACCGAAATCGCCGTGATCACCCCCGATGCGGCGACGCTTGCAGCGTTCGAGTCGGCGCTGCGGCAGACCGAAGGCGTGACGGCGGTGACGGCGACGAGCCTTTCGCTCGGCGGCACGTCGCGGCTGCTGGTGAGCCATGTCGGCACACTGGAAACGCTGCAGCTGGCCCTTGGTGCACGCGGACTGCGGCTGAGCGTGGAGGGCGGGATCACCGTGCTGCGGCGCCTGCCCGGCGGCGTGCCGGCGCCGGCCGCTCCGGTGCCGAGAGCGCCTTCCGCTTCGGGGCCTTCCGCTCCGGGGCCTTCCGCTCCGGGGCCGACAGCGCCTGCCGCGCGGGGGCCGTCGCCCGCGACACCGCCCGCAAGCCAGGCACCGCGGCCGGCACCCCGGGCACCCGAGCCGGCCGGGCCGGCGCCGGTGGACC
>JBBSPR010000293.1:0-2532 GCA_038258615.1 Sphingomonadales bacterium | reverse complement strand
TCTGGCCCCGCGACCCGCCGATCCGGGTGCGCCGGGCGATCCCGGATACCTGGATCGAGGTCACGCTGCGCGAGGGCCGCAACCGGCAGGTGCGGCGGATGACGGCGGCGGTGGGGCTGCCGACGCTGCGGCTGGTGCGCTGGCAGATCGGGGACTGGACGCTGGACGGGCTGGCGCCGGGCGCCTGGGAGGTGGTTGCGGGTCGGTGAAGGGGGAACCGTGCGGGGTGTGCGGCGGTTGGGTTGCTGGACCATCGGGTCCGAGTCAGGATCAGATATGCAGCTTGCCCATGGAACCATCGTCGCCGTGATCGATGGTGAAAATCTCAATATCTTCCGCAACACGGGCAATGAGGCCGAGCTCAGCCTGGCTGCCGTGGAAACCCCGACGCCGAGCGGCGACAACAAGAGTGCGGGCGCGCGGCATCACAGCAGCAACGCCAGCCCGGATGGCAACCGGCTGGAAGAGGACAGCTTTGCCGCCGCAGCGGCGGCGGCTCTGAACAAGCAGGCGCTCGAGAATGATTTCGAGGCGCTGGTGGTGATTGCAGCACCCCGGACGTTGGGCGAACTGCGCAAGCACTGGCACAAGGTTCTGGAAGCCAAGCTGGTGGCGGAACTCGCCAAGGAGCTCACCAACCACAGCACCGCCGATATCGAGGCAGCGCTGACCAAGCACTGAGCCGCGATTATGGGGCTGCCGTTATTGGGCCGCCGTTATTGGGCCGCCGTTTCCAGCGTTGCCACCATCTTTTCGAGCTGGCGGGTGCAGCCGGCCTTGATGAGGGCGTTGGCATCGGTGGTCGCATCGCCGGTGGGGGCGGCCACCTTGGCGAAGGCGACCGTGTGCGTTTTTGTGCCATCGGCGAGCGTGTAGCTGCCGGTGGCGAGCATCGCCTTTGGCCAGGCGGTGCTGGCGGCACCTTGCGCGAAGCTCACCGTGGTCCCGGCACCTGGTTTGCCGGCGGGGGCGATGGTGAGGGTGCGGGCAGCGGCGGCTTCGGCGCGGCGCAGGACGACGTTTGCGGGATCGACGATGCACTGGGTGGCGGCTGTGCCGTCGACATCGACATCCCAGATGCTGGCATTGTCCACGGCCGGGATGCCGCGGACGGTGCCGAGGCGGGGCTTGCGGGTGGCGGTGCGGGCATCGAGTGCGGCCGAAGCGGCGGCGAGCGTGGTCGTGGCCGCGGCGGCACGGCCGAGATCGAAGGTGCCGGGGCCGCGGAAGGTGCGCGTGCTCTGGCCATCGAGCAGGGTCAGCATGTCTCCGGCTGCAAGCTGGATGGGGGTGCCGGGCATCACTGTGCGGCCGACCGGGAAGGCGGTGGCGCCGGTGCCGACCGAACGGACCACAAGGGCGGCTTCGGCGGCAGAGGCGAGCATCAGCCCCGCGACAGCCGTGGCGAGAAGCTTAGGATATGACATGGGAACCTCCGGGTTCGAGCGTTTCGAGACGGCTGACCATCCTGGCCAGAATGTTATCATCCGGGTGTTCGGCGGCCAAGGTGCGGAAGGCTTGCAGGGCGGCGGCATCGCCGGCCTCGAAGCGTTTCCAGAGGCGGTTGTGCTGGGCGGCCATGGCGGGATCATCGACGGGCTCATAGACTTCGATGGGATCGCCGCGGCCGCGCAGGGTGATGCGGCCTAGGCAGCGGCACACCGGCTCGGGGATGTTGGCGATCGCCTCGCGGCTGACCATGGTGTAGCTGCCGGTGGTCTTGTTGGCGGCTTCGAGCCGGGCGGCGGTGTTCATGGCATCCCCAAGGGCGGTGTACTGGATCCGGTCGGTGCCGCCGAAATTGCCGACGACGGCGTTGCCCCTATGTACGCCGATGCGGGTGCGACCGATGCGCGGACCCCTGGCGGCGGCGCTGCTGCCGAGCTGATCGGTGGAATTGCGCTGGATGGCGCGGGCGGCGGCCAGCGCGCGGTCGGCATCGTCCGGCCGGGCCACCGGGGCGCCCCAGAAGGCGATGACGGCATCGCCGACGAACTTGTCGATGGTGCCGCCATGGCCGAGGATGATGCGGCTGATATCGTCGAGATAGGCGTTGAGCAGGATCGACAGCTCTTCGGCGGCGAGACTGTCCGACAATCTGGTGAAGCCCTCGATGTCGGTAAACAGTGCATAGATGCGGCGCTTTTCGCCATGCAGTGCCAGCTTTTCGGGCTGCTGGATGATCATCTGCGCGATATCGGGGGGCAGGTATTTGCCCAGTGCGGACTGGGCGAAGGCGCGCTGCTCGACGCCGATCGAGCGCGCCGAGGCGGCGGTGGCGGCATAGGCGATGATGAAGCCGATGACCCAGCCGCCCGCCGGCAGGCCGATCGTATCGATGCCGCCGCGCTGGAGCAGGAATGGCAGGCCGATGAGGCCGACGATCTCCACGGCGCCGATGCCGGCGGTGATGGCGGCGCGATAGGGCGAGATCGAGGTGAGCGCGCCCGCACCCACCACCAGCACGGCAGCGATCCAGTAGGTCCAGCCGGGAAGCAGGGTGAGGATGCGGCCATCGAGCCGCTGGGCGAG
>JBBSPR010000292.1:0-2557 GCA_038258615.1 Sphingomonadales bacterium | reverse complement strand
TAGCGGCGCATCCCGTTCTCCCGCTCGCATCAACGGCAGAACCATCGGTCCGTTAATAGCGGCCCTCAAGCGCGTTGCGACCTAGGCTGGCCTCGCGAGCGTTGCTATAGAGGTCCGATGCACATCCTGTCCCTCTCCGCCGCACTGCTGAGCGCAGCCACCTTTGCCACATCGGCGCTTGCCGCTCCGGTGGTCACGCCCGGCCAGTGGACGAGCACGATGACGATGGACAGCATGACCATGCCAGGACTGCCCCCCGGCGCGCTCGACGCGATGAAGGGCAGGCCGATCACCACCAGCTATTGCCTGACACCCGAAGAGGCCGAGGCCGACCCGAAGAAGATCCTCGCCGCCGACAAGAGCTGCAAGGTCGATCGCTTCAACATGGCCGGCGGCAAGATCGATTCGGCGATGACTTGCCAGACCGAGCAGGGCCCCGCCACCATGACCATGACCGGCACCTACACCGCCGACAGCTATGCCATGAGCAGCACGATGAAGGCCGGGCCGATGACAATGGCCAGCCGCGTGACCGCACGGCGACTCGGCCCCTGCAAATAGAGTGTGTTTCGGGAAAAGTGGCCACCGGTTTTCCGATAAAAACACACGACAACAAAGAGCTGCCGCCCGCCCTTCTCGGGTGGTTTGCATCGCGCGGCTGGCAGGTCCGGCCGCACCAGCTGGCCATGCTCGATGCCGCAGCCGCGCGCGAGCACAGCCTGCTCATTGCCCCCACGGGTGCGGGCAAGACCCTCGCCGGTTTCCTGCCCACCCTTGCCGCCCTCACCGAACGCCCGCGCGAAGGCCTGCACACGCTTTATGTGAGCCCCTTGAAGGCACTCGCCGCCGATGTGCAGCGCAATCTGCTCACCCCCATCGCGCAAGCGAAACTGCCGATCAGCGTCGAAACCCGCACCGGGGACACAAGCTCCGACAAGAAGGCCCGCCAGCGCCATTCGCCGCCCAACATCCTGCTCACCACGCCCGAGAGTCTGGCGCTGCTGCTCTCCTACCCCCAGGCCGAGACGATGTTCGAGGGCCTCGAATCGCTGATCATCGACGAGATCCACGCCTTCGCCACCACCAAGCGCGGGGACCAGCTGGCGCTCGCCATGGCGCGGCTGCAGCGACTGGCGCCGGGGCTGCGCCGCATCGGCCTCAGCGCCACCATCGCCGATGCCATGCCCTTCCAGTCGTGGCTGGCGCCCGACACCGATCCCGATTCGGTGCGCCTCGTCACCTGCCCGCAGGGTGCGCCACCCAAAATCGAGATCCTTGTGCCCGAGGACCGTATTCCCTGGGCCGGGCACAACGGGAGGTGGGCCGCTGCCGCGGTGATGCGCCGGATCGAGGCGGCGCGGCTCACCATCGTCTTCGTCAACACCCGCGCGGTGGCCGAGCTCGTCTTCCGTGATGTCTGGGCCGAAAACGATTCCGCCCTCCCCATCGGCATCCACCACGGCAGCCTCGCTCCCGAGGCACGGCGCAAGACCGAGGCGGCGATGGCTGCAGGCCGGCTTCGCGCCATCGTCGCCACCGCCAGCCTCGATCTCGGAATCGATTGGGGGGATGTCGATCTCGTCATCCAGATGGGGGCGCCCAAGGGTGCTGCCCGCCTGCTGCAGCGCACCGGCCGCGCCAACCACCGCCTCGACGAAGCCAGCCATGCCCTCATCGTGCCCGGCAATCGCTTCGAATATCTGGAAGCCCTTGCCGCACAGGACGCGGTAACCGCCAACGACCTCGACCAGGAACCTTTCCGCCCCGGCAGCCTCGACACGCTGGCGCAGTTCATCTTTGCGCGCGCCTGCGCCGGGCCGTTCATGCCCGATGATCTGTTCGAGGAGGTTCGCCTTGCCGCCCCCTATGCCGGGCTCACCCGCGGGCAATTCGACGCCGCCCTCGATGTCATCGCCACCGGCGGCTATGCGCTGCGCGCCTATGAGCGCTACCGCCGCCTCACGCCACAAGCCGACGGCAGCCTGCGCCTCACCCATCCCCGCCTCGCCGCCCTCCACCGCCTCAACGCCGGCACGATCGTCGAGGCGGTGACGATGAACGTCCGCTTCGGCCGGCGCGGCCGGGCGCTCGGCCAGGTCGAGGAATGGTTCGGCAGCCAGCTGCGTGTGGCGGACACGTTCATGTTCGCCGGCCAGACGCTCGAAGTCACCGGCTTCGACGGACCGGACATTCATGTGAGGATGGGGCGCGGCACGCCCTCGGTGCCCACCTATGTCGGCGGCCGGATGCCGCTCAGCACCAACCTCGCCAACCGCGTTCGCGGGCTGCTCAACGCCCCCGAACGCTGGCCCGAAATGCCGCCCGACGTGGCCGAATGGCTCGAAATCCAGCGGCTGCGCAGCACGCTGCCGGGGCTCGACGACCTGCTCGTCGAAACCTTCCCCCGAGATGGCCGCTGGTTCATGGTCGCCTATGGCTTCGCCGGCCCGCCGGCGCAACCGACGCTCGGCAAGCTGCTAACAAGACGCATGGAGCGTGCCCGGCTGATCCCGCTCGGCTTCGTCTCGAGCCATTAAAATAAACCCAACAGGAGCCT
>JBBSPR010000291.1:0-2575 GCA_038258615.1 Sphingomonadales bacterium | reverse complement strand
GGATCTGGGCGGACCGCATCGGCGTGCCGGTCGTATCGGGCGAACAGGGCGCCGATGCCGCGGGCCTTGCCTATGACGCGCTGCAAAAGGCCCGCGACGCCGGCACCGACGTGCTCATCATCGACACCGCCGGCCGCCTGCAGAACAAGTCCGGGTTGATGGACGAGCTCGCCAAGATGCGCCGCGTCATCCAGAAACTATCGCCGGCGGCGCCGCATGACACGGTGCTCGTCCTCGATGCCACCACCGGCCAGAATGCGCTCAATCAGATCCAGGTGTTCCGCGAAGTCGCCAAGATCACCGGACTGGTCATGACCAAGCTCGATGGTTCGGCCCGCGGCGGCATGCTGGTCGCGGCGGCCGAAAAATTCCGCCTGCCGATCCATGCCATCGGTGTCGGCGAGGGCATGGACGACCTGCGTGCCTTCGAGGCTGATGACTTCGCAGCGGCGCTGACGGGGGACTGATCCAGTCAATCCGTCAGGTTGCGCGCCTCCCGCGCCCGGACCACAAAGCCTGCAAAGCCTTGAGGAACGACCGTGGATTTCACGCTTGCACCGGAACTGACCGCCTATCTGGCGGAGCTCGACGCCTTCATCGAGGCCGAGATCAAGCCGATCGAGCAGCGCGACGACAACATGCGCTTCTTCGACCATCGCCGCGAATATGCGCGCACCGATTGGGAGGCCGGCGGACTGCCAAAGCACGAATGGGAAGCGCTGCTCGGCGAAGCCCGCGAAGTCGCCGACAAGGCCGGCCATTACCGCTTTGCCTGGCCCGAAAGCATGGGCGGCAAGGGCGGCAGCAACCTCGCCATGGCGGTCATCCGCGAGCATCTCGCGGCGAAGGGCCTCGGCCTCCATAACGACCTGCAGAACGAACATTCGATCGTCGGCAACAACCCCTTCATCCTGCTGTTCAAGGAGTTCGCTACCCCGGAGCAATATGCCCGCGACGGCGAGGCTGTGATGTCGGGCGCCATGCGGACGGTGTTCGGCCTGACCGAGCCCAACCATGGTTCCGACGCGACCTTCATGGAAACCCGCGCCGTGCCGCAGACGCGCGACGGCAAGGCCGGCTGGCTGATCAACGGCGAGAAGATGTGGTCGACCGGCATGCATGTCGCCACTCATGCGGTGGTGTTTGCCCGCACGTCGGGGAAGGACGGCGACGCCACCGGCATCACCTGCTTCATCGTGCCGGCCCATTCGCCTGGCGTGAAGGTCGAGGAGTATCTCTGGACCTTCAACATGCCGACTGACCATCCGCGGGTCAGCTTCACCGATGTCTGGGTGCCTGAGGATGCCTATTGGGGTCAGATCGACCGCGGGCTCGGCATCGGGCAGAGCTTTGTCCACCAGAACCGCATCCGCCAGGCAGCCTCGTCACTAGGCGCCGCGCACTTCTGCGTCGAGGAATCGGTGAAATATGCCCGCAGCCGCAAGCCGTTCGGCAAGCCGCTGTCCGACAACCAGGCCATACAGTGGCCGCTGGTCGAGCTCGCCACCCAGATCGAGATGCTCCGCCTGCTGATCCGCAAGACCGCCTGGCAGATGGACAACATGGAGCACAAGGCGATCGAGCGGGAGATTTCCGACAAGGTCTCCATGTGCAACTATTGGGCGAACCGACTGGTCTGCGAGGCCGCCGACCGGGCGATGCAGGTCCATGGCGGCATCGGTTATTCGCGGCACAAGCCCTTCGAGCACATCTATCGCCACCACCGCCGCTATCGCATCACCGAAGGATCGGAGGAGATCCAGATGCGCAAGGTCGCGGCGTTCCTGTTCGGCTATCTGGGGCCGCGCCGGGCGCAGTTCCGCGACGCAGAAGGCTGACCGCGCCGCTGCGGGTCAGCCTTACGGGCAGAACGCATCCGTAACAACATCCTCGAATCGTGACATAATTACCACGGGCCGCCCTCTATTGCAGGCGTCGGCACGGCAAGGCTTGCTCCCCGGAGTCGCCTCCCCTAGCCCTGCCCGCAACCACGAACAAATAAGCCCTTGGGAGTATCATGAAGACACTATTGTTGGCGTCCGCTTGCCTGTTTGCGTTCCCTGTCGCCGCCTTTGCACAGGACACCACCCCACCCGCTGAACCTGCGATCGCCGCCGCCGATGTGGCGCAAACCGACGCAAACGACGGTGACGAGATCATCGTCACCGCGACCCGCCGCAACACCACGCTCTCCAACGTGCCGATCGCCGTCTCCGCCGTCAGCCAGCAGTCGCTGCAGAATTCCGGCGCCAACGACATTCGCGCCCTCAACCAGCTCGCTCCGTCGCTGCTCGTGTCCTCCACCGGCAACGAAGCCAACGGCAGCGCCCGCATCCGCGGCATCGGCACCGTTGGCGACAACCCCGGCCTCGAATCCTCGGTCGCGGTCTTCATCGACGGCGTCTATCGCTCCCGCACCGGGGCCGGCCTCAACGAGCTCGGCGAGATCGACCGTATCGAGGTGCTGCGTGGTCCCCAGGGCACGCTGTTCGGCCGCAACGCCTCGGCCGGCCTCATCAACATCATCACCGCCGCACCGTCGTTCGAGCTCGGCGGCAATGCCGAAGCCACCTAT
>JBBSPR010000290.1:0-2610 GCA_038258615.1 Sphingomonadales bacterium | reverse complement strand
GATCGCCTTGGTCATCGAGGCGAGCTGGAAGCGGTCGGTGGCGGCATGGCCGAGCGCCACTTTGGCGCGCGGGCCATCCTTGTCGACGACGAGTGCCACGGCACCGGGGATGCCGCTGCCTTCGAGTGCTGCGGCGAGCGCGCTGCGAATCCGGCTTTCCATGGGTAGTTTCCTCAATGCCGGAAGTGGCGCTGGCCGGTGAACACCATCGCCAGCCCGCGTTCATTGGCGGCGGCGATGACGTCGGCATCCTTGATCGAGCCGCCGGGCTGGATGATCGCGGTGGCGCCGGCATCGGCAGCGGCGAGCAGGCCATCGGCGAAAGGGAAAAAGGCATCCGACGCCACTGCCGAGCCGACCGTGCGCGGGCTGGTCCAGCCCCAGCGCGTGGCGGCATCCTGCGCCTTTTGCGCGGCGATGCGCGTGGAATCGAGGCGGCTCATCTGCCCCGCACCGATGCCTGCGGTCGATCCGCCCTGCGCATAGACGATGGCGTTGGATTTCACATGGCGGGCCACGGTCCAGGCGAACAGCATGTCGGCCCATTCGGCTTCGCTCGGCGCGCGGGCGCTGACGACGGTGCAATCGGCGCGCGCGACGGCGGCATTGTCGCGCGTTTGCACCAGCATGCCGCCGCCGATCTGGCGGAGTGCCAGGCCGGGGCGGCGCGGATCGGGGAGCGCGGTGAGCAGCAGGCGCAGGTTCTTCTTGGCGGCAAAGATTTCGATCGCTTCGGCATCGGCATCGGGGGCGATGACGACTTCGGTGAAGATTTCGGTGATCGCGCGCGCAGTCGGCCCGTCGAGCCGGGCATTGAGGGCGATGATGCCGCCGAAGGCCGAGACCGGATCGCACTGGAAAGCCGCCTCATAGGCTGCCGCCAGCGTGGCGCCAGTGGCGACGCCACAGGGGTTGGCGTGCTTGATGATGGCGCACGCCGGCCCGGCATCGCGAAACTCGGCGATCAGCTCGAGCGCGCCATCGGCGTCGTTGAGGTTGTTGTAGCTGAGCGCCTTGCCCTGCAGCTGACGGGCGGCTGCGACGCCGCTGGCACCGGTCTGGGGACGGTAGAGGGCCGCCGACTGGTGCGGATTCTCGCCGTAGCGCAGGATGTCGGCGCGGGTGAGCGCCAGCGGCAGTGTGGCCGGAAACGCCTCACCCTGATCGGCAAAGGCGAACCAGCTGGCGACGGCGGCATCATAGGCGGCGGTATGGGCATAGGCGGCAGCGGCGAGCTGGCGGCGCAGCGCCAGCGGGGTCGCGCCAGCGTGCTCGGCAAGCGCCGCAATGAGGCCATCATATTGCGCTGGATCGGTGAGGATCGCGACCGATTCATGATTTTTCGCGGCCGAGCGGACCATGGCGGGGCCGCCGATGTCTATATTCTCGATGATGTCTTCGCGCGGTGCCCCTTTCGCCACGGTGGCGGCGAAGGGGTAGAGGTTGATGACGGCAAGATCGATCGGCGCGATGCCGTGCGCGGTCATCGCTGCCATATGCTCGGGGTTGCCGCGCACGCCCAGCAGCCCGCCATGCACGCGCGGGTGGAGCGTCTTCACCCGCCCGTCCATCATCTCGGGGCTGCCGGTCAGCTCGGCCACGTCGCGCACGTCGTGGCCCATGGCGCGGAGCGCTGCCGCGGTGCCGCCGGTGGAGATCAGCTCGACGCCATGCGCCACGAGAGCGGCGGCAAGGGCTTCGAGGCCGGACTTGTCGGATACAGAGAGAAGGGCGCGTTCGATGCGAACCAGATCAGTCATTTTTGTCCTTTGGATTGATCAACGGCCGGCGCGCTTGAAGCTCCAGCCGATGCTGGCCTGGCCGGTTTCGGTGGTGGCGGTGACGACCAGCTGCTGGGTCTTGTGCATGGTGCCGTCGGGGCCGATCCAGAGCGACGGCTCGATGACCACGTTGCCACCGCGCGCCTTCATCGCCCAGACCTTGCCATTGGCGAGCTTGAGCAGCGCGCCGGTGCCATCGGCGGTGGGCGTGGCGGCGATGCCGGTACCGAGATGAAAGCGGATATCGAAGCTGCGCTGCACGCGGCGCTTGAGCGCGCCGACGGCGGCGGGTTCAAGCGCATCTTGCCCACGCAGATCGAGGCCATCGGGGGAGAGCCAGAGGCGCCGCCGCACGAGAAGGCCGAAGCGCCGGGCATAGCCATCATGGCTGGCCTCCAGCCAATGGCCTTCGCTGCTGGTGCGGCTTTCGACATGCACCGTCTCGACGCCCAGCCCGAGCGTGCCATCATCACGGATGCGGGTGCTGTTGGTGTCGGCCACCACCAGCGTGCTGTGGGCGGCGGTGGTGCGCAGCCCGGCGGCGAGCGGCTCGGGCAGCGGCGATGCCAGCCCGCGCACGCCGCCGCAATTGGTGACGAGCCGCTGGTCACCGTCGCTCATCTCGAAGGCGAGCGTGCCGGCATGGCCCTCGGGCGCCAGCCGGGCGAGCGGCGGCGGGCCGGCATCGACCACCAGCACGGTCTTCCCCGCCACCAGCCGGTGATAGCCCGAGGCGGTGCCGCCCTTGGTTGCCTGGGTTCCGGTCGGCGCCTGCTTGGCCAGCCGATCGAGCACCGGCGGCGCGATGGCGGCGCTGCCGGCCCAGGCG
>JBBSPR010000289.1:0-2622 GCA_038258615.1 Sphingomonadales bacterium | reverse complement strand
TGCACCCCCCGCCAGCCCCGCCCGTAAAAGGCCAGGCTCACCGAATCCAGTGTCGGATCCTGGGTGCCGATATCGAGATACCGCCCCCCTTCCACATCGCCGAACGCACGCCACAGCCGCACATCCTCGAAATTCTGGGCATGGCTGACAAAACTCATGCGCGCACCGGGCTTGCGGAAAACCCGAGCAATTTCAAAAGCGCAGCAGCACTATCAGACCAGCGAGGCAGCGCCGCAACCGACATTGCAGTCGGGCGACGCGCTTCCGCCAGCCACGCCATCACGCGGCCCGAAAGTGCGGCAGGTGTATCGTCCTCGAAATAATCGAGCCAGCGCCCGCCGATTTCCCGAAACACCGGCAGATCGCGTGCCAGCACCGGCGCACCATGCACCAGCGCCTCCACCAGCGGCAGTCCGAACCCCTCCCCCCGCGACGCGCTGACCAGGCCCGCGGTCGATCGGTAGAGCTCGGCAAGCAGCTCGTCGCTGGCCGATTCCAGCCACCGAAGCCGGTGGCCCTGCTCGCCGTGCGTGCGCAAGCGCTGCTGCAGGCTTTCGGTCTTCCACCCAGGGCGACCGACAACCAGCAGTTTGACCTTGCTATGGGGATCGTTCTGCCAGTGCCAGTCGAGCGCATCGAGCAGCACATCATGGCCCTTGCGCGGCTCGACAGTGCCCACCGAGAGCAGCACCGGGCCGATATGAAGCCATTGGCGCAGCTCGCTTATATCGGCCGGGAACCCGGTCGTGAGCTGGCTGGAGCGAAGATCGGCGCCGAGCGGGATGGTCCCGATATCGACGCTTCGACGTCGTGGCGCGAGCGATAGCCGGCGCGCCAGATCGCCGGCCACGACATCGGATATGCAGATGCAACGGTCAGCCTGCCGCGCCAGCACGCCCATCCACCGCCGGAAATTCTGGACCGTTCGCGGCGCAAACCACTGCGGGTTGCTCATCGGCAGCAGATCATAGACCATGATGTTGAGGCTGACGCCGGCGCGCCGCCATTTCGCCAGTTCAAGCTCGCAGTGCGGCATGATGTTGGCAGCGAGATCGAGGCCGAGAAACACATCGCCCCGGCGCACTTCGACCGGCCGCCGCAGACCGGCCGGCTCCCCCGGAGCCGTCGGCCGCAGCGTTCCGTCGGTGCCGACATATGCATAGCAATAGCCATGATCGCGTGCGGCAAACACCGGGCGCACGGCGATTCCGTGCAAGGCCGCCGGCTGCTGCACAAGCTGGCCCATCAACGCGCGCACCGATCGCTGGATGCCGGTGTGCGCATCTTCCCTGACAATTACGGACACATCCACGAGCAATTGGCGGTTGGACGGGGCCGGGGCCGTGCGAAACTGGTAGCGGCCTGCCCGCAGTCGCCTGCGCAACTGCGTGGTGGCTGCAAGCAATTGCGGCGGCGCCTTGCCGACAGCGATCACGACTGCTGCTCCGTGTAGAAGGCGAATGCTTCGTCCACGCTGGGAAAATGCAGCAGTTGCCCCTGGTGGAGCACGGCCGCTCGCTGGCAATGGGCTCGGATATAGCCCGGATCGTGCGACACGATGATCATGGCGCGATCGGCGCGCTTGACGAAAAGCTCTTCATGGCATTTTGCCTGAAAGCGGGCGTCGCCGACTGCGACGATCTCGTCGATGAGAAAGCAGTCGAAATCGACGACCATCGATCCGGCGAATGCCAGACGCGCGCGCATACCGGCGGAATAGGTCCGCACCGGCTCGCGCAGATAGATGCCGAGCTCGGCAAAATCTTCCACGAATTGCAGACGCTCGTCCAAGTCGACGCCGTAGACTCGGCAGATGAAGCGGAGATTGTCGAGGCCGGTCAATGAGCCCTGGAAGGCGCCGCCGAATGCGAGCGGCCACGATACGCTCATCGTTCGCTCCACCGTGCCGGAATCGGGTTGCTCCGCGCCGCTGATGATCCGGATCATCGTGGACTTGCCGGCGCCGTTTCGGCCGAGGATTCCGATCGATTCACCACGGCCGAGCACCATGTCCACACCGTCGAGAACCACCGAAGGTCCCGACGCGGTGGCATAGGCCTTGTGCACGTTCGACAGCGCAATCATTCCGGGGTGACATCGCCTGCGATGGCTCTCACCCGCAGCAACCCCGCTATGGTGAGCGCCGCGTTCCATGCGGCCATGTAGCCGATGTCGTAATGCGCATTGATTGCGGAACCGAAGAAGCCTTCGCGAAGCCATTCGACGCCGTGGACCATCGGCAACAGCAGGATGAAATCCTGTGCCCTGGTCGGCAGGCTGTCGACGAGGAACGCTGCTCCGGAAAGCGGAAACAGCAGATAAGCCATTGGATGCCAGATCTTCTCGACGATTTCGCTGGTCCAGGAGAGCGCTCCCAGCAACAGCGCAAGGCCGAAGCCGAACCATGCAAGCATCGCCCAAGCGCCGGCAACAGCAAGAACGTTTTCGGGAGGCTCGATCCACTCGATGCCCCAGAACACCAGAATGAGGACCACGAAAGACATTGTGGTGCCGGCCGCCTCGAGCAGCAGGCGCGCCATGAAGACATCGAGCACGCGCACATTGCGGTGGTAGAGCAAGGCCAGATTGGGCTCGATTGCGGAGATGCAGCGTGCCGGCATG
>JBBSPR010000288.1:0-2636 GCA_038258615.1 Sphingomonadales bacterium | reverse complement strand
TCATGATCGTGTGGCAGCGGTAGAGCTTGAAGGGATCGTCCAGATCGTCCAGCCGCTCCCCGGTCGCCTCGTCACGCGAGTCGTTGATCCAGCGATACGCCTGCAGAAGCGCCGCGGGGCCGAGGAACCGCGCGCTGTTCCACCAATAGCTCGGGCATGCCGTCGAGCAGCATGCGCACAGGATGCACTCGTAAAGGCCATCGAGCTTCGACCGGTCCTCCACGCTCTGCAGCCGCTCCTCGCCGCTCGGTGTCGGCGTTACGGTCTGCAACCAGGGCTTGATCGAGGCATATTGCGCATAGAAGTGCTTGAAATCAGGCACCAGGTCCTTGACCACCTCCATGTGCGGCAGCGGCAGCACGCGCACCTCGCCCTTGATGTCGGCAATCGCCTGGGTGCACGCCAGCGTGTTCAGCCCATCGATGTTCATCGAGCACGATCCACAAATCCCCTCGCGGCACGACCGCCGGAAGGTCAGCGTGCTGTCGACCTCGGACTTGATCTTGATCAGCGCATCCAGAACCATCGGCCCGGTCTCGTCGAGATCGAGCTCATAAGTGTCATAGCGCGGGTTCGCCCCATCATCGGGGTTCCAGCGATACATCTTGAACGCGCGCACGTTCTTCGCGCCCGCCGGTGCCGGGTAGCGCTTGCCGGCGCTGCTGATCTTGCTGTTCGCAGGTAGGGAGAATTCAGCCATGGGAAGATCTCATCGCAGATAAAGGGCAAAAAGAAGAAAGGAATTCAACGCACCAAAGCCGGCAATCCCCAGCCACAGCCGCTTCTGGCCCAGCCGAACTTCCGCCTGCAGCGACGCAAAGGCGGTGGCCATCTCGTCGTCGGTCGGCATCCGTGCCAGTTGCCCCTCGATCGCGATCAGCCGCTCTGTCATCAGCTTTTCAGCGGGTGCAAGCGCCCGCAGCTCGATCAGGTCCGGCGGCGCAGGCTTCACAGGTCCCGTCTTGAAAATGCGCGAGTACACCGAATTGAACAGCTTGCCCGCCACATCCTGAACGCGCGGGTTCAGCGCGACGTCGAGCAAAATGGCCGGGCCCAAAGCCATCAGTTGACCTCCGCCATCAGTAAACCCGCGCCTTCGGCTTGATATACTGAATCTCGCTGGTCAGCGTATATTCGTGCACCGGCCGCTGCGCCAACTCCACCGAGCCATCGCGGAACCACCCCAGCGAATGCTTCATGAAGCCCTCGTCATCGCGCTTGGGATAATCCTCATGCATGTGCGCGCCGCGGCTCTCGTGCCGCGCCTGCGCCATGTGCATAGTCAGCACCGCCTGGCCGATCATGTTGTCGAGTTCCATCGTCTCGATCAGGTCGGTGTTGAACACCAGGCTGCGGTCGGCAATGCCGATATCGGCCATGCGCTGGTAGATCGCGTCGATCTTGCGCGTCCCCTCGTCGAGAATTTCCGAGGTGCGGAAAACCGCAGCATTCGCCTGCATCGTCTTCTGCATCGCCAGGCGCACTTCGCTCGTCGGCGAGCCACCCTTGGAATGCCGAAAGCCATCGAGCCGCCCCAGCGCCAGGTCGGCCGAATCCTTCGGCAGCGGCGCATGCGCGGTGCCCGGCCGCAACGTCTCGCCGATCCGGTGCGCGGTCGCACGCCCGAACACCACCAGGTCGATCAGGCTGTTGGAGCCCAGCCGATTGGCGCCATGCACGCTCACGCACGCCGCCTCGCCCACCGCGAACAAGCCCTGCACCACGGCATCCGGGTCGCCGTCCTTCAGCGTGACCACCTCACCATGATAGTTGGTCGGGATGCCGCCCATATTGTAATGCACCGTCGGCGTCACCGGGATCGGCTCGCGCGTCACATCCACCCCGGCGAACACCTTTGCCGTCTCGGAAATGCCGGGAAGCCGCTCGTGCAGCACCGCCGGGTCGATATGGTTCAAATGGAGGAAGATATGGTCCCCCTCCTTGCCCACGCCGCGGCCCTCGCGCATCTCCATCGCCATCGATCGGCTCACCACATCGCGGCTCGCCAGGTCCTTCGCACTCGGCGCATAACGCTCCATGAAGCGCTCGCCTTCGGCATTGGTCAGATAGCCACCCTCGCCGCGCGCCCCTTCGGTGATCAGCACGCCCGCACCATAGATGCCCGTCGGGTGAAACTGCACGAACTCCATGTCCTGCATCGCCACGCCGGCACGGATCGCCATGCCGCCGCCGTCACCCGTCGAGGTGTGTGCGCTCGTGGCGGAGAAATAGCAGCGCCCATAGCCGCCGGTGGCGAGCACCGTCTTGTGGCTCCGGAAGCGGTGGATCGAGCCATCGTCCATGTTGATGGCAATCACGCCGCGGCACTCGCCATCGACCATGATCAGGTCGATCGCGAAATATTCGATATAGAAATCAGTCGCATACTTCAGGCTCTGCTGGTAGAGCGCGTGCAGCATTGCATGGCCGGTGCGGTCGGCCGCCGCACAGGTGCGCTGCGCCGGCGGGCCTTCGCCCATGTTCTGCATCATGCCGCCGAACGGCCGCTGATAGATGCGCCCCGCCTCGGTGCGGCTGAACGGCACCCCGAAATGCTCGAGCTCGTAAACCGCCGCCGGCGCCTCGCGGCATAGATATTCGATCGCGTCCTGGTCACCGAGCCAGTCGGAGCCCTT
>JBBSPR010000287.1:0-2641 GCA_038258615.1 Sphingomonadales bacterium | reverse complement strand
TTGCAGCCCAGGAACAACGCCTCCGCACTGCCGCGGGCGCCACCCCCACGCGCAGCACAGCCGTGCCGGCGCTGCAGCGCGCAGCAGCCGAATAGCCGCTCACCGCCCCCGCCAGGCGATCACCCGGTAGGCATAGACCGCCAGCATCACGCCGATCACCAGCGTCGCCACCGGGTTCAACCAGGCCGCGATCCGTTCATGTTGCCCCTGCAGCTGATAGCCTGCCACCGCCAGCAGCGTGTTCCACAGCGCCGAGCCGAGCGTCGTGAACAGCAGGAAGCGCCGCAGCCCCATCTCGAAAATGCCCGCCGGCACCGAGATCAGCGTCCGCACCGCCGGCACCAGCCGCCCGACGAACACTGCCCGGCCGCCATGAGCATCGAACCAGCGGTCTACACGCTCCACGTCGCGCGGTCGCAGCGCCAGCCAGCGCCCATGCCGCCCCGCCCACGCCCGCAGCCGCTCGTCGCCGATACGCCGCCCCACGAAATACCAGAACAGCGCGCCGGCCACCGACCCGAGCGTGGCCGCCGCAATCACGCCGGCAAGGCTCAGCCGCCCCTCCGCCGCCCCGAAGCCCGCGGATGGCACGATCAACTCGGACGGGATCGGCGGGAACAGGTTCTCCAGGAACATCAGCAGCGCAATACCCGCGTAGCCGGCGTCATCGAGAAATTCGACGATCCGCTCAAACATGCGCGTGTCCAGTCAGAAGCGGATCAGCCGGTTTCGGAAGCCGGCGCCGGCTCGGATGTCATGTTGCCGGGGTTGGTGGGGGTGCCGAACGCAATCCAGAGAAACACCGCTGCCAGCACAACTGTGGAAACCACCAGGATCCAGCGCACCCGCCCACGGGTTTCTCCAGCACGCGCATCATCGGTCGTCCGCCTGATCTCTTCGTCGGCCATGGTCATCCTTTTACTCTGCTCACACGGTCAACCCCGCGCGGTCATCAATGTTCCCCTTGGCCTACAACAGCGCATGCGGTTGCACCACCCGCCCAACCCTGCAAAAAGCTCGGCACAGGAGACCGCGCGATGACCGAACCAACGCATGAAGACTGGCAGAAGCTCGCCGCCAAGGAGGTGAAGGGCGCCGATCTCGATTGGCACAGCCCCGAGGGCATCACCATCAAGCCGCTCTACACCGCTGCCGACCACAATGCGGACGCCGGTCTCCCCGGCTTCGCCCCTTTCACCCGCGGTGTGCGCGCCAGCATGTACGCCGGCCGCCCCTGGACCATCCGCCAATATGCCGGCTTCAGCACGGCCGAAGCTTCTAACGCCTTTTATCGCCGCAATCTCGCCGCCGGCCAGAAGGGCCTCTCGGTCGCCTTCGATCTCGCCACCCACCGCGGCTATGACAGCGATCATCCCCGCGTCTCGGGCGATGTCGGCAAGGCCGGTGTCGCGATCGATTCGGTCGAGGACATGAAGATCCTCTTCGATGGCATCCCGCTCGATCAGATGTCGGTCAGCATGACCATGAATGGTGCGGTCATCCCCTGCCTCGCCTTCTTCATCGTCGCCGCCGAAGAGCAGGGCGTGCCGCAATCGAAGCTCGACGGCACCATCCAGAACGACATCCTCAAGGAGTTCATGGTCCGCAACACCTATATCTATCCGCCCGCCCCCAGCATGCGGATCGTCGCCGACATCATCGCTCACACCTCGCGCCACATGCCGAAGTTCAACAGCATCAGCATCAGCGGCTATCACATGCACGAGGCCGGAGCGACCGCGGTGCAGGAGCTCGGCTACACACTGGCGGACGGCATGGAATATGTCCGTGCAGCACAAGCCCAGGGCCTCGACATCGATGCCTTCGCCGGCCGCCTCAGCTTCTTCTTCGGCATCGGCATGAACTTCTTCATGGAAGTCGCCAAGCTCCGCGCCGCCCGCACCCTCTGGGCGAAGATCATGACGCAATTGGGCGCCAAGGACCCGCGCAGCCTCATGCTCCGCACCCATTGCCAGACCAGCGGCGTCAGCCTCGCCGAGCAGGACCCCTACAACAACGTCATCCGCACCACCATCGAGGCGCTCGCCGCCGTCCTCGGCGGCACCCAGTCGCTCCACACCAATGCCCTCGACGAGGCCATTGCATTGCCCACCGATTTCTCCGCCCGCATCGCCCGCAACACGCAGCTGGTGCTGCAGGAAGAAACCGGCATCACCCGCGTCGTCGATCCCTTGGGCGGCAGCCACTATGTCGAAGCCCTCACCGAGGCGCTGGTGCAAGGCGCCGAAAAGCTCATCGCCGAAGTCGAAGCGATCGGCGGCATGACCATCGCCGTCGACACCGGCCTTCCCAAGCTGGAAATCGAAAAGGCCGCCAGCGCCAAGCAGGCGCGCGTCGACCGGCAGGAAGACGTCATCGTCGGCGTCAACAAGTACAAGCCGTCGAGCGAGGAGAAGCTCGATATCCTCGATGTCGACAATGTCGCCGTCCGCGCCAGCCAGATCGCCCGGCTGGAAAGCCTGCGCGCCGGCCGCGACCAGGCCCGCGTCGATGCCACCCTGCAGGCGCTCCGCGATGCCGCTGCCGGCTCCGCCAATCTGCTCGAAACCGCCATCGAAGCCGCCCGCGCGCGCGCCACGCTGGGGGAAATCTCGAGCGCCCTCGAAGACGTGTTCGGCCG
>JBBSPR010000286.1:0-2667 GCA_038258615.1 Sphingomonadales bacterium | reverse complement strand
CCCCGCCACCTCCGCCGGCAGCGCCCCGCCCACCCCCCACATCCGAGAGAGCACCACGCCCCCCCGCTTGAGCACCCGCGGCCGCCCCGCCAGGGCAGCCCGCACCGGCCCCGCCACCGCCGGATGCGTATGCACCGGCAGCACGCTCTCCATGCCGTCCGAAAGCGCCACAAGCGCAGCCAGCACAGCGTCCAGCCCCGCGCCATGGTTCTCGCGCCGATGCATCGTCACCAGCAGCAGCGGCCGCCGCCGGTCCACACCCGCCAGCGGTGCCGCAGCGTCGGCCGCCAGCGCTGCATCCGAGCGCAGCCGCGCCGCCATCCACAGCAGCGCATCGATCCCGCTGTTCCCCGTCATCACCACCCACTCGCCCGCCACGCCTTCTGCGGCGAGCGCCGCAACCGCCGCCGCCGTCGGCGCAAAATGCAGATCCGCCAGCTGCCCGATCAGCGTCCGGTGCATTTCTTCCGGAAACGGCTCCCGCCCCCCCGTCCGCAACCCCCCCGTCCGCAGCCCCGCCTCGACATGCACCAGCGGCACCCCGGCATAATGCGCCGCCAGCGCACCGCCAAGCGCACTCGTCGTGTCCCCCTGCACCACCACCGCCTTGTGCCCCGGCATCAGCCCCGCCAGCACCGGCACCAGCCGCCCGAGCACCTCGGCCGGCGTCCGCGCCCCCTCCAACGCCCCCAGCCGCACATCCGCCACCAGCCCGAACGCCGCCAGCGTCTCATCGAAAAGCTGCGGATGCTGCCCCGTCGCCACCACCCGGACCACGCATCCCCGCGCCCGCAGCGCGAGCACCAGCGGCGACAGCTTCACCGCCTCCGGCCGCGTGCCGCCGACCAGCAAAAACACAGATTGCCCCCCGGCGCCCATATTTCGCAGGCTAGGGCAGGGTTTTGCCTATCGCAACCCCGCCATTCGCACCCCGCCCTTCCCACACTGCCGACCACAGGCTATCGCCGCTCGGTGATCGCCTCCTCGCCCCCCGTCCCCCCCCTCGTCCCCCCCCTCGTCCCCCCCCTGGTCCCCCCGCTCGTCATCGCCGTCGATGGCCCCGCCGCCAGCGGCAAGGGCACCATCGCCAAGGCGCTCGCCCGTCATTACGCGCTGCCTTTCATGGACACCGGCAAGCTCTACCGCGCCTGCGGCCTGGCCGTCCGCCTCGCCGGCCACGATCCCTATGATGCCGAAGCCGCCACCCGCGCCGCCCGCACCATCGACACCGCCCTGCTCAGCGACCCGGACCTGATGAGCAGCCTCAACAGCGACTATGCCTCGATCGTCTCCAGCCACCCCGCCGTCCGCGCCGCCCTCTTCGAAACGCAGCGCGCCTTTGCACAGGCACCAGGCGGCGCCGTCCTCGATGGCCGGGACATCGGCACAGTCATCGCCCCCGATGCGCCGGCAAAACTGTTCGTCACCGCCGCCCCTGTCGTGCGCGCCGCGCGTCGCCATGCCGAGCTGATGAACCGTGGCGCCGACCAGCCCCTCGCCGATGTCCTCGCCGACATCGAAGCGCGCGATGCCCGCGATTCCGGTCGCTCCGCCGCCCCCCTCGCCCGGGCTGCCGACGCCGCCTTGCTCGATACCAGCGACCTCGGTATAGACGCAGCGGTCGGCCAAGCGATTCGCCTCGTAGAGGAAGCGCTTGCCCGCCGTGGCCAGCACAGCGCCTGAGGCACCCGGCTTATTGCCAGCGGTGCCCATTTTCTTTGCCGGTCATCATTGGGAGCGGACGGCATGGTGCCCCCGCGACGACATGGAAGTGGCAGGCGCGGTGCTTGCCACGAAGCTTCACGGCAGAAAACCGTGCCGGCTTCAGATACACAAGGCTGATCTCAATTTATGGCAAGTGCCGCCCAACCGACCCGCGACGATTTCGCAGCAATGCTCGAATCCTCGCTCGGCAAGAACCAGAGCTTTGAAGGCCGCGTCGTTCGCGGCATCGTCACCGGCCTCGAAAACGATCTCGCCGTCATCGATGTCGGCCTCAAGTCCGAAGGCCGCATCCCGCTGCGCGAGTTCGCCGGCCCCGATGGCAAGGCCGATCTCAAGATCGGTGATGAAGTCGAAGTCTATGTCGATCGTGTCGAGAACGCCAATGGCGAAGCGATGCTCAGCCGCGATCGCGCCCGCCGCGAAGCGTCATGGGATGCCCTGGAATCGCAGTTCGCCGCCAGTGAGCGGGTCGAAGGCATCATCTTCGGCCGCGTCAAGGGCGGCTTCACCGTCGATCTGAACGGCGCGGTTGCCTTCCTCCCCGGTTCGCAGGTCGATATCCGCCCGGTGCGCGACGTCACCCCGCTGATGAACCTGCCGCAGCCCTTCCAGATCCTGAAGATGGATCGCAAGCGCGGCAACATCGTCGTCTCGCGCCGCTCGATCCTCGAGGAATCGCGCGCCGAGCAGCGTTCGGGCCTGATCCTCAGCCTCGCCGAAGGCCAGATCGTCGATGGCACCGTCAAGAACATCACCGACTATGGTGCCTTCGTGGATCTCGGCGGCATCGACGGCCTGCTGCACGTCACCGACATGAGCTACAAGCGCGTCAACCACCCGTCCGAAGTGCTGGGCATCGGCGATGTGCTGCGCGTGCAGATCATCCGCATCAACCGCGAAACCCAGCGTATCAGCCTCGGCATGAAGCAGCTCGAAGCCGAT
>JBBSPR010000285.1:0-2694 GCA_038258615.1 Sphingomonadales bacterium | reverse complement strand
TTCTGACGTCAGACGAGTTCGGCTGGCGGAGGGCCAGCCGCCTCGCTGACCGCGCTTGCGCGAGTCTCGAAATAGCTTTGCTATTTCTTGCCGCGCTGCGCGGTGGGAGCCGGGAACGACCCAGCGCAAATTCGTTGCGGCTGCTTCCTTCCGGACCTGACCGGGTTGGCGACAACGCTGCCCGCCCGACTCCCGCGGCCCAGATGGGGAAGACCGCGGGTCGGGGCAAGGGGGGCTAGTCGTTGGCCAGCACGGTGAGCTGCTTGCCAGTGCTGCCGCCGAGCAGGCCGCCGTCGGTGGCGAGGAGGGTGGTGCCTTCGCCGACGATGCTGCGGAGATTGGCGAAGAAAGCCGGGGGGATCTTGATGGCGTCGAGCGCTTCCTGCTCGACCGCCTGGCCGGTGCGGGCCTGGTAGCTGGAGAGGGCGAGGTAGATCCAGCGGGCGTTGCCGGCGGCATCGCGGCCGGCAAACTGGGCGGCGCGGGTGCCGATGCGGAAGCCGTCGGGCACGCCGACGCGGCTGCGGCCGATCTCGATGCCGTTACGGTAGACGATGATCCGCTTGTTGGCGGTGGTGAGGACGATCGTGACCGGGCCTTCGGTCGCGCGTTCGGGCATCCATTGCGCCATTTCCGTTTCGGTGAGCGGATTGGCCTGCGCCTCGGTGATGCCTTCGGACGCCGGAGCGAGGCTGGCGAGCACGGCGCTGCTCGACACGGTTTCGGGCGCCACCGCTTCGTCGAGCACCACAACGGTCATCCCCATCGGGCTGGCGGTGAACAGCTGCTCGGCGAGCGCATAGGGCAGGCGGGTGCAGCCATGGCTGGCGGGATAGCCGGGCAGATTGCCGGCGTGCATGGCGATGCCATCCCAGGTGAGCCGCTGCATGAAGGGCATGGGGGCATCGTTGTAGAGGTTGGACTTGTGATCGCGGTTCTTCTGCAGGATCTGGAAGACGCCGGTGGGGGTGCGCTTGCCCTTCTTTCCCGAGGAGATGGTGCTGGCGCCGATGCGGATGCCGTTGCGGTAAATGTATGCGCGCTGGACGGCGAGGTTGACGACGACGAGCATGGGGCCGGCGGGGGCGACGGCGGGGTCCCATATCCATTCGCCGGGCTTGAGGGCCAGCACGTCCATATCGAAGCGCGAGGGTGTCTTGGCACCCTGCGCCAGCGACATGGCGGGGGCGCAGAGAAGGGCCAAGAGAAGGGTGCGGCGGGTGATACTCGGATGTCTGCCAGTCATCGGCGGCTCATGTCCACCACGCCGGGGGGCATGCGGACATCGAGCGTCTCGATCTGCGGGGTGAGGATGATCTGGCAGGCGAGGCGCGAGGCGCGGCTGGCGCCGACGGCGAAATCGAGCATGTCCTCCTCCTCGTCGCTGGGTGGCGGCAGTGCGGCGCTGTCTCCGCCGGTGATGAGGACATGACAGGTGCTGCAGGCCATCGCCCCTTCGCAGCTGCCTTCGAGCGGCTGGCCATTCGCCTGTGCCACTTCGAGCAGGCGGGAGCCGGTGGCGGCCTCGACCGTCTGGGTGAGCGCGCCATCCTGCGAGAAGAAGCGAATGCGGGACATGTCGGTCAGGCAGCCTCTGCGGTCAGGCGCTCGATGAGCGCGTTGATTTGTTGCGCTGCAATATCAATGTCTGAAGCATTGGTGAAGCGTCCAAATCCGAGGCGGAGTGCCGATTTGGCCTCGGAATCGGATAGACCGAGGGCGGTGAGGACATGGCTTGGCCGGCCGGTGACGGCCGAGCAGGCCGAGCCCGAGCTGGCGGCGATGCCGGGGAGCAGCGGCAGGATGGGGCGGCCGGACAGGGCCGGGAAGCCGAGATTGAGGTTGCCGGGCCAGCGCGCCTCCAGCGTGCCATGGACGCGGTGGGGGACGCGGAGGCCGGCCAGCAGGCGCGCCTGAAGTGCTTTTGCATGGGCGTGGTCGGCGGTCATGCGCTCGGCCGCGATATGGGCGGCCGCACCCAGCCCGGCGATGAGGGCGGTGGGCAGCGTGCCCGAGCGGCCATCCTCCTGGCCGCCGCCGTGGAGGAGCGGGGCGATGACGGTGAAGGGGCGGCGGTAGAGCGCGCCGATGCCCTTGGGGCCGTACATCTTGTGGGCGGTGAGGCTGAGCAGATCGATGCCCATGGCGTCGACGTCGATGGGGATTTTACCAAAGCCCTGGGCGGCGTCGCAGTGCATGACGGCACCCACGGCATGGGCGGCGCGGGCGATGGCGGCGGTGGGCTGGATGGTGCCGATTTCGTTGTTGACGAGCATGGCGGAGACGACCGCCACATCTTCGCCCAGCGCGCGTTCGAGGTCGCCGAGATCGACAAGACCGTCGGCGCGGACGGGGACGATGGTGAGCTGGGCGCCGATCGAGCTGAGATATTCGGCGGTTTCGATCACGCAGCTGTGCTCGGTGGCGAGCGTCACGATGCGGCGGCGGGTTTGGCCGGGGGCCATGAGCAGGCCCTTCAGCGCCCAGTTGACCGCCTCGGTGGCGCCGCTGGCGAAGGCGATGCTCTCCGGCGGTGCGATGAGAAGCGCGGCGACCTGGGCGCGGGCGGTTTCGACGGCGGCCTTGGCTTCATAGCCGAAGCGGTGGGCGCTGTGGGGGTTGCCGAAATGCTGTATGCCCCAGGGCAGCATGGCTTCGGCGACCGCGGGGTCCAGCGGCGTGGTGGCGGCGTTA
>JBBSPR010000284.1:0-2718 GCA_038258615.1 Sphingomonadales bacterium | reverse complement strand
TCAGCCAGCGCGTCAGCCGCAGCATGGCGGAATCGTCCAGGCCTTGCGCATCATGCACAACCGCCAGCGGATTGCCGCCGAGCGCGCCGTTGGCGAAAACATCGACGAGGGAGAAGTTCATCGCCCCATCCGCAACCGGATCGACGCCGCATGCGCCGGCAGCCCCTCGGTGTCCGCCAGCAGCGCGCCGGCGGGCCCGATCGCCGCCAGCCCTTCCGCCGAGCAGTCCAGAAACGTCGTGCGCTTCATGAAATCGACCACCGAAAGCCCCGAAGCGAAGCGTGCGCGGCGGCCGGTGGGCAGCACATGGTTGGGGCCGGCGAGATAGTCCCCCACCGCCTCGGGCGTGTGGCGGCCGAGGAACACCGACCCGGCATGGCGCAGCTGCGCGAAGATCGGCTCGGGGTCTTCGATCATCAACTGCGCATGTTCTGCCGCCAGCAGGTTGTGCAGCGGCACCGCGTCCTGCAGCGTCTCGATCGTGATGATCGCGCCATAACGCTCCCAGCTCGCCCGCGCCACCGCCTCGGTTGAAAGTCCCGGCAGTGCGGCCTCCACCGCCGCCATCACCGCATCGGCTTCGGCCGCACTGGTGGTGATGAGGATCGATTGCGCCACCGGATCATGCTCGGCCTGCGCCAGCAGGTCCGCCGCCAGCCACGCCGGGTCGTTCAACCCGTCGGACAGGATCACCACTTCGGATGGGCCGGCGATCATGTCGATGCCGACCGTGCCATAAAGCTGGCGCTTCGCCTCGGCCACCCAGGCATTGCCCGGCCCGGTGATGACATCGACCTTGGGAATGCGCCCCGTGCCCAGCGCCAGCGCCGCCACCGCCTGCGCGCCGCCGATGCGGAACACCCTCGACACGCCGGCGAGCCGGGCGGCGGCCAGCACCAGCGGATTGGCCTCGCCGCCCGGCGTCGGCGTCACCATGATGAGGTCGCGCACGCCCGCCACCACCGCGGGAATGGCGTTCATAAGCACCGAGGAGGGATAGGCCGCGCGCCCACCCGGCACATAAAGCCCGGCGGCATCGACCGGCGTCCAGCGCACGCCGGTGCGGACGCCCACGGCGTCGGTCGCGTCGTTGCCGGCCGGCATCTGCCGCAGATGGAAGGCGCGGATGCGCGCCGCGGCGAGATCGAGGGCATCGCGTAGCGCGGGCGACAGGCCGTGGAGCGCTGCGTCGAGTTCCGCCGCGCCGATCTCCCAGCCCTGCACGTCGAGATCGACCCCATCGAAACGCTCGGTCAGCTCCGCCACCGCCGCGTCACCCTCGCCCGCCACGCGCGCAATGATGGCACGCACATCGGCCGCCACGTCGCCGGCACTGGCGCGCACATCGGCAACAAGCCCGGCAAAGGCCTCGGCAAAGCCGGGGTCGCCCGCGTCAAGCCGCAGCGGCATGGTCACCCTCCACCAGCCCGCGCAGCAGCTCCACCAGCGGCACCACGGCGGCATGCGTCTTCCATGCCGCCCGGTTGACGATCAGCCGCGAGCTGATCTGCGCAATCACCTCCACCTCCACCAGCCCGTTCTCCGCCAGCGTCTTGCCAGTGCTCACCAAGTCGACGATCCGCGGCGCCAGCCCGGTCAGCGGTGCCAGCTCCATCGCGCCGTTCAGCTTGATGCACTCGGCCTGGATGCCCCGCGCCGCAAAGTGGCGGCGGGTGAGGCCGGGACATTTCGTCGCCACGCGCACCGCGGACAAGCTCGCCATGTCCTCATCGAGCGCCGCCGGCTGCGCCACCGAAAGCCGGCAATGGCCGATCCCGAGGTCGACCGGCGCATAGATTTCGGGAAAGGCAAACTCCAGCAGCACGTCATTGCCGGCAATGCCGATCTCCGCCGCGCCAAACGCCACAAAGGTCGCGGCATCGAAGCTGCGCACCCGGATGATCCGCACATCGGCGCGGCTCGTCTCGAACATCAGCTTGCGGCTGGCATCATCGTGAAAATCCGGCTCGGGAACAATCCCGGCGCGCGCCAGCAACGGCAGCGCCACCTTGAGGATGCGGCCTTTCGGCAGGGCAAGGGTGAGAGGCTTCGACATGCGGTGCGATTAGCCGAGCACGTCCGCCTTGGCCAGCGCAGCGATGCCGCTGCCAAGACCCGGTCAAACCCTCACAGCGGCATCCCGTCCAGCACGATTTTTCGTGCATTTTGAACATGGCATCTTGAAATATCATCTCCAGCGCCGATGTTGCGGCAGCGGGCCGGGCCCCTCTGGCAGCCTCCTGACGGGAGGTTGTGATGTCGGACCGCATCGGGTGACCGGTGCGCGGATCTGACAGCCGTGCCGCCGCCGCACCCGATCGATCAACCCATCGTTCGAGGAGCATTTCCATGGTCAATCTGAGCAGCACCGAGACCTTCAAGCTCGGCGTGATGCACTTCCGTCTCGATGAGGCGATCCGCGCCGAGATGCGCCGCCGCCTGCCCGATTGGGTGCGGCTGCGCCGGCTGCGCAAGCTCAAGCTGGCGGTGAAGGACCGTCTGCACCGCATCGGCTGATTGACCTTGCCGGGATCGGCCGGGGGCGGTGCCTTCCGGTCGAAGCCGGAGCGCCCTCCCGCTCCGGCCGCGGGGGGGGGGGGGGCGGGCCGCACCCCGCCCCCCCCCCCCCCCCCCCCCCCCGCCGGGGGGGGGCGGGGGGCGCGGCGGTGGGGGCGACCCCCCCCCGCGGGGCGCCGGGGCGGGGGGGCGGGCGGGGGG
>JBBSPR010000283.1:0-2732 GCA_038258615.1 Sphingomonadales bacterium | reverse complement strand
CGCATGGAGCGTGCCGGGCTGATGCCGCTCGGCTTCGTGGCGAGCGATTACATGATCGCCACCTGGAGCCTTGTCGAACCCACCGACCTCAAGCAGCTGTTCGACCCGGAGATCCTCGAGGACGAGCTGGCCGAATGGGTCGCAGCCTCGCCCTTCCTGCGCCGGGCTTTTCGCGAAACCGCGATCATCGGCGGCCTCATCGAGCGCGCCCAACCCGGCCAGCACAAGACCGGCAAGCAGCTGAGCGTGAGTTCGGACCTGATCTACGAGGTGCTGCGCCGCCACCAGCCCGACCATCTGCTCCTCACCGCCGCCTGGAACGACGCGAGGCACAAGCTGACCGACCTCGATCGCCTCGCCCGGATGCTGGAGACGGCACAGCACAAGCTCACCCACCGCCGCCTCCCCCGCGTCAGCCCGCTGGCGGTCCCGGTCCTCCTCGAAGCCGGCCGCGAGAGCGTGCCGGGTGCCAGCGCCGACACCGCGATCCTGCTCGAGGCCGATGCGCTGGCACGCGAAGCAATGGCGCTCGACTAGCGGGAACCATGCTGCCAGAAAACGCCATGGCCAGCCTCTCCCCGACCGCAATACAGGATGAAGACACCGCCTGGTTCGGCCATCCGCGCGGGCTGGCGGTGCTCTCCGCCACCCAGGTCTGGGAGCGGTTCAGCTATTTCGGCATGAACGCGCTGCTCGGCCTCTACATGGTCGGGCAATTGCTGAAAGCCGGCCATGTCGAAAAGGTGCTCGGGTTCGGGGCTTTTCGCAGCGTCCTCGAAACGCTGTTCGGGCCAATGACCGATCTCGCACTCGCAGCCCTCATCTTCGGCCTCTACGGCGGGCTGTTCAACATCATGCCAGTGGTCGGCGGCTGGCTGGCGGACCGCCATATCGGCCAGCGCCGCGCGGTGATGGCCGGGCTGCTGCTGATGGCGGCCGGGCACCTCGCCATGGCATCCGAACCGCTGTTCCTGCTGGCGCTGGCGCTGCTGGTGAGCGGCGGCGGGCTGCTGGTGGGCAATCTCTATGCCCAGGTCGGCAACCTCTACATCGCCGGCGATCCGCGACGATCGCGCGGCTACAGCGTCCATCTCATCGCCCTCAACATCGGCGCCTTCGCCGCCCCGCTGGTATGCGGCACGCTCGGCGAACGCTTCGGCTTCCACTGGGGCTTCACCGCCGCCGGCATCGGCATGCTCATCGGCGTGGCGACCTATTGGTTCGGCCGCGCCACCCTGCCCCCCGACATCAGCCTCGCCACGGCAGAACCCACCCCCCGGGACCCGCACGCCCGCCGCCGCATCCTCGCCATCCTCATCGCGACCCTGCCCTATATCGTCGCCATCGCCAGCGCGATGCAGGCCTACAACATCGTCATCATCTGGGCCGAAGCCACCATGGACCGCACCGTTTTCGGCTTCGAGGCCCCGGTCACCTGGCTGCTCACCTTCGACGGGCTGGCGACGATCATCGGGGTGGCGCTCACCATTCCCATCTGGAGCCGCCTCGCCGCCCGCGGCCGCGAGCCCGGCATCATGGCAAAACTGGCCGTCGGCAGCCTGTCGGTGGCAAGCGCCTGGGGCCTGATGGCGCTCACCGCCACGCCGCAAGCCTCGCCGCTGCTGCCGGTGCTGCTGCTGTATCTGCTGCTCGGCATCGGCTATGGCTGGATGCTGCCCAGCATCCACGCGTTCGCCTCGAGCACAGCACCACTCGGCACCGTCACCACCATGGTCAGCGTCGCGGTGATGGCGTTCGGCCTTGGCAACATCGGCTCGGGCTGGCTCGGGCGCTTCTACGAGCCGCTCGGCGCCAACGGTTTCTTCGCGCTGCTCGCCGCAATCGGCGTCGGCGGCGCACTTCTCGCTGCCGTGCTGCACCCGCTGGTTGCGCGCCTGCTCAAGCCCTGACTTGCGGCTCGGCACGGCACGTGGCACATCCCGCACATGCCCCTTTTGTTCTCATCCGAACATCTCATCCCGCTGCCCTGCGGCGCGCTGCACTGGCCGGCGCGCGGGGCATTGCTGGTGGCCGACCTCCACCTCGAAAAGGCCAGCCATTTCGCCCGGCGCGGCTGGCCGCTGCCGCCCTATGATTCGGAAGTCACTCTCACACGCCTCGCCGCCGCCCTCGCACACACCGGTGCGACGACCCTTATTGCCCTTGGAGATACCTTCCACGACCCTCAGGGACCCGCGCGCCTCCCCGCTCCGGCCCGAAATCTCCTCGCGCAGATCGCGTCGCGGGCAAAAATCATCTGGATCACCGGCAACCACGACGATGCCGCTGCCGCAACGCTCCACGGCACCGCCCACCCAGAACTCGTCCTCGGCCCGCTCACGCTCCGCCACGAAGCCGACCCTGCCGACCCCGCACCCGAGCTCTCGGGACACTTCCACCCCAAGGTGATCGTCCGCCACCGCGGCCGCGCCATCAGCCGCCGCTGCTTCGCGCTGAGCCCTTCGAAACTCATCCTGCCTGCCTATGGCAGCCTCGCCGGCGGCCTCGACATCACCGACCCCGCCCTCGCCGCCGCCGCCCCCGGCGGCCTCATTGCGCTCGTCCCCGAAGCAGGCCAGCTGCTGCGCTTTCCCGTGGTGGCGCAAGCCGCATAAACCGTCCATAAACCCGGCGGGCGGCGGACAGGTTCCCTGCCCGGCGGAGGCACAACCCCTTGATAAAGAAGCACGCGCGCGTCCTCAGCGCTTCCCTCGCCGGCACCGCGGTCGAGT
>JBBSPR010000282.1:0-2786 GCA_038258615.1 Sphingomonadales bacterium | reverse complement strand
GGTGCCCCCCGGGGGCCCCGGCGCGCGGCCCCCGCCCCCCGCCCCCCTTGCGGTCGCTGCCCCCGCGCCGCGGCCCGCCCGCCCCCCCCCCCGCCCCCGCCCGGGGGCGGCCCCCCCCCCCCCCCCCCCGCCGGAGGCCACTTTTCCCTTTAATCAGAACGGCTTGACGATCACCAGCAGCACCGCGCCAATCGTGGCCAGAGACGGAATCTCATTGGCCAGCCGCAGCGTCTTCTCGGCATAGGGTCGCTCGCCGCGGGCGAATTTCTTCGTGGTGGCGGTGGCCCAGCCGTGGAAGCCGGTGAGGCCGAGCACGATGGCGAGCTTGGCGTGGAGCCAGCCATTGCCGGCGAAGCCGAGGTGGAAGGCGAGGCTGAGCCCGGCGGCCCAGCTGATGATGAGCCCGGGGGTGAGGATGATGCGGCGCAGTCGCCGGCAGCGTTCGGCCCAGAGGCTGTTCTCGGCGTCGGAAGCCGCGGCCATCCAGTAGACGAGGAAGCGCGGGAGCATGAACAGCCCGGCCATCCAGAAGATGACGAAGATGACATGGAGCGATTTCACATAGGGGTAGGCGCTACCGAGCCAGCCGGTCATCGGAACGGCTTCCGCACCAGCTCCATCAGCGCCTCGACATGGGCGATCGGGGTTTCCTTGATGATGCCATGGCCGAGGTTGAAGATATGCGGGCGGCTGTCGAAGGCGGCGCGCACGCGGGCGACGGCCTGGACCAGGGCTTCGCCGCCGGTCAGCAGGGCGAGGGGATCGAGATTGCCCTGGACCGGCATGTCGGGCGGCAGCACGGCATCGGCCCATGCGGGATCGAGCGTCTCGTCGAGGCCGACGGCATCGACCCCGGTTTCGGCGGCGTAGGCGGCGAGCTTGGCGCCGGCCCCCTTGGGGAAGCCGATGATCGGCGTATCGGGGTGGCGCGCCATCAGCTGGCTGGTGATGCTGGCGGTCGGCGCGATCACCCAGCGCTCGAACTGCGTCGGGCTGAGCGAGCCGGCCCAACTGTCGAACAGCTGCACGGCCTGGGCGCCGGCCTGGATCTGGCCCGAGAGATACTCGACCGTGTTGCGCACAATGGCATCGATCAGCGACTGGAACGCCGATGGGTCGGTATAGGCAAGGGCGCGGGTCTCGGCCTGGTCCTTCGAGCCATGGCCGTTCACCATATAGGTGGCGATCGTCCAGGGTGCGCCGGCAAAGCCGAGCATGGTGACCGAGGGATCGATGGCGGCGCGCACCTTGGCGACGGTGGCATAGATCTTCTCGAAATAGCCGGGTGCGGGGGTGAGCGATTCCCAATCGGCACTGTGGAGTGGCGGGGTGAGTTGCGGGCCTTCGCCGGGGCCGAAGGTGAGGCCCTGGCCCATGCCGTGCGGCACGATCAGGATGTCCGAGAACAGGATCGCGCCGTCCATGTGGAAGCGGCGGAGCGGCTGGATGGTGATCTCGCAGGCGGCGTCGGCATCATAGACGAGCTCGAGAAAGCCGCCCTTTTCGGCGCGCAGTTCTCGATATTCGGGGAGATAGCGACCGGCCTGGCGCATCAGCCACACCGGCGGCGGATCGCGGTGTTCGCCCTTGAGGACGGCGAGGAGCGGTGGATCGGTGGGGAGGGCGTTCATGCCGGCTTTCATTGCGGCGCGCGCACGCACGGTCAAGGGTATCCAACAACCAGAATAATTGAAAAAAAGCTGTTGTGGTTGTTGGGGGTGGGGAACATCGGGATAAGTCGCTGTGCGCGATTCCATCCACAGCGGGGCAAAAGCCAATCAGGCACGGAATCGCGAGTCGCATGACTTGTCCCCGTTATCCACACCCCCCCCTGTGGAGTCTTCCCCATGGGACTCGTTGGGCGCAGGAAGGGTGGCGGATCGGGTGGTTCCGGGCGGTCAGGGCGGTTTCGCCGGCCTTGACCGAGCGGTTGCACCGGTTATGCACAGCCTTGTTCCGGGGATATTTCGATATGAGCGCAGGTCAGACCCGGTTGCACCTTCATCTGGTGAGCGATTCCACCGGGGAAACGCTGGAAATCATCGCCAAGGCCGGGCTTGCCCGATTCGAGGGCGTGGATGCGGTGAAGCACTTCTGGCCGATGGTGCGCTCCGAGGGTCATCTCGACCGGGTGATGGAGGAAATCGCCAAGCGGCCGGGGCTGGTGATCCACACTTTGGTTGATGGCCGGGTGCGCGATCGGCTGGAGAGCCGCTGCGTGAACCTGGGGCTGCCGATGGTGAGTCCGCTCGATCCGACGGTGGCGGCACTGTCCGGCCTGCTGGGCCAGGTGGCGACGAGCCGTCCGGGGCGGCAGCATGTGATGGACGCTGCCTATTTCAAGCGTGTCGATGCGATCAACTTCACGATGGTCCACGATGATGGCGCCGGGCACGACAATTGGGAGGAGGCCGAGATCGTGCTCGCCGGCGTGTCGCGCACCTCGAAGACGCCGACGGCCATCTATCTTGCCAACCGCGGCTACAAGACCGCGAACATCCCGCTTGTTCCGCAATCGCCGCCGCCGGCGTCGCTGTTCAAGCTGCAGAGGCCGCTGGTGGTGGGGTTGACCGCGGCTTCCGAACGGCTGCTGGCGGTGCGGCGCAACCGGCTGCTGAGCCTGGGGCAGATGCCCGATACGGCCTATGTGGACCTGGAGCAGATCGACGCCGAGACGGCGTTTGCCCGCCGGCTGTTCGCCGACAATGATATTCCGGTGATCGATGTGACGCGGCGCTCGATCGAGGAGACGGCGGCGGCGATCATCAACCTGGTGCAGGCGCGCG
>JBBSPR010000281.1:0-2791 GCA_038258615.1 Sphingomonadales bacterium | reverse complement strand
GGGCCGGGAGGCTGGGGCCCCCCGGCGTGGCGGGCCCCGCCCCGCCCCCCCCCCCCGCGGCGAGGCTCGGGTGGCTCGGTTGCGACTCCGCGCCGGTGCGCGGGGGCTGCGGCGACACGCCGAGGTCCGGGTCGTAGCGGTGGCGCTTCTGCCAGGCGGCGCGGACCGCGAAACTGGCGCCATAGGGCAGCAGCCCGCCGTCCAGCGACAACGGCACCACCGTCTCGAACGTCCGCCGCGCCATCAGCGATCGCAGGCCCGGCTCGCCCTGCAGCCGTGCGAACCAGTCCGGCGTCGGCCCTTCCAGCACGGGCGTTACATTGCCCGCGAAAAACGCCGCGTCCGGTTGGCCTGCTGCGGCAGCGACATAGGCCGCCAGCCACCCGCCATCCAGCTCCACATCATCGTCGGTCCAGCAGATCAGCGCACCGCGCCCCTCGGCCACACCGCGGTTGCGCGCATGGGACAGGCCGGCCACCGGCTCGGCGACGGCGCGCACCGGCAGCCGGTCGGCAAAGCCTGCAACGACATCCTGTGTCGAATCGGTGCTCCCATTGTCCACCACCAGCAGCTCCCAGCATGTTCCCGCCGGAATGCGCAGCGCGGTCGCCGACTCGAGCACGCGCGCCAGCGACGCCGCGCGGTTGCGCGTGCAGATGATGACGGTCACGTCGAGCGTCGCCCCCTCCGCCATCATGCGGCCTGCCGGCGCAGGAAGGGATTGGCACCTGCCTCCATCCGATAGTCGGGCCGCGCGGCGACAAACTCGTCCACCGCGGTGCGGCAGCCGCCATAATCATGATAGTCATCGATGATGATGATGCCGCCGCTGCTGAGCCGGTCGGCAACCGCCTCCAGGCAGAAGCGCACCGGATCATACCAGTCGCAGTCGATGTGGACGAGCGCGATCCGGTCGGGCGCAGCATCTGCCCAGCTGTCCTCGAACAGGCCCTTGACGAGCTGGACACGCCGGCCATCGACCGGGGCGCCGTGACGAGCGAATGCCGCCTTCACATCGCCAAGCAGGTCGTTGCGGTAGCCATAATAGCTGTCGTCGCCGATGCCGCGCGACTGGCCCGATGCGATCGTCTCGTAGCGTGCCTTGGACTTGGCATCGTCTTTTGTGGATGCCGGCGGCGGGATCATCGCAAACACATCGAAGCCGAGAAAGCGGTCGCCCGCCCCGCAGTGCCGGGCAAGGATGATCCCCGACCCTCCCATCGCCACGCCGAACTCGACCATGGCACCGGACACCGCCTTCACCTCGCGCAGCGCACGTTCGATTCGCTCCAGCTTCTCGATCGAGAGATAGGTGAGCCGGTCGTGCAGCACGGCGCGCGCCACCGGGCCCAGCCGCCCCAGCGCCATCAGCCGCCGCAGCGCCATTCGCCGGCGCAGCCGCGCCCAGAGCGTCATTCCGCCGCCTCCAGCCGGTCTGCCGCCGCGCCAGCACCATGCGCCGCGAGATGGCCAAGCAGCGCCGCCGCCGAGGGCATGCGGTGGGCAAGGGGGCTGCGATGCGTCCATGCGGCGTGGAAGGCCGCCACCTTGCCGTCCATGGAATCGAAGACGAAATTGGGAATATCGAGCAGGCACGAAAGGATATGCGCGTGCAGCCGGTCGGTCACCACCGCCCGGCCTCGGCTGAGCATCGCCACACCGGCTGCCAGGCGCCGGCGTGCATACTCTTCCCGCACGCGCAGCATGGCCGCGTTGATCAGCCAGGCTGTCCCCGGATGGCGATGGCTGTGCCGGGAGAGCGCCCGGTCGAGCCGTTTGACGCGGTCGAGCGGCTCGCTGATCCAGTCGCCGCTCTCGAGCTGCGCACCCGAAGCGGTGAGGGCCGCGAGCAGCTGCCGATGGTCGGTGGCCACCTCCTTGTCGGTCCGCAGCAGGCAGAAAAGGTCCACGCAGGGGCGCTCGCGGGCCAGCGGACCCATGCAAAAGGCCATGTCGGGGGCAAGGATGACGGGACAGCCGAAATTCGCTTCGGCCAGCGCCGCACTGGCATGGTCCCGCGCCAGCAGATGGAAATCCGGGTGTCGGCCGATCGCCCGGCTCGTCTCCGCCAGCCCGGTGGAATCGGCAAAGCTGATGCTCTGCGGCAGCTGCACGATCCGCCTGTGCGCGAACCGCTCCAGAATGTGCAGGCGCAGCGCATGATGCCGCGGCCAGATGTCACCGAAATTGCCGCCGCCATGCAGGAGGATGATCGAGCTCTGCTCGATGAAGCGGTCGCAACTCCCGGAATAATTGTCGACATCGAAGAACGAGATGCGCGCGTCGGGAAAATGCTTGCGAAGGAAGGCCAGCTCGCCGAGCAGGATCGCCTGATCGCCGACGTTGGAATGCCCGGGCGGATCGAGGAGGCAGATATGCTCTGCATGGCCGTCGATCAGCGGCACCAGCGCGGCCTCGATGATCTGTTGCAAAGCCGGTTGTAGCGATCCAGCGCCGGTCATTGCGGCGCCGCCATCGGACGTCCGCCGGGCCGCAGGCCGGCTCGTGCCATCACGTTGCCGGCAAGCGCCAGAATTTCGGTTTCCGGGCCCGAAGGCCGGCCGCCGAGATGCCAGAGCAGCCCCAGCGCTGCCGGATAGATTGCAGCCCCCGCCGCCACCAGCGTCACCAGCGTCCACACACCAGCCGCATCCAGCCCCGCCTGCTGCAACGCCGCAAGCACCGCGACCTTGATCGCCGTGGCCGCGAGCGACCGGCCGTTGGCCGAAATCTGCGCGCCGACCGAAACGCCGATGAGCCGGCGAACAAGCGCCATGTTGATCGCCATTCC
>JBBSPR010000280.1:0-2823 GCA_038258615.1 Sphingomonadales bacterium | reverse complement strand
GCGCAGCCGGCACTGCCGCCCGGCACCGTGCCCGGCCGTGACGTTCTGGAGGGGCAGGTGGCACCCGAGCGGTCGCGCGAGCGGCGGCGGGTGCGGGTGGAGGGCGAGATCGAGCGCAGCCCGTGCGCGCTGGCCGACCCGGCCTATGCCGCGATCCGCGTCACACCGACGAGCTTCGTCTTCAACAACCTGGCCCCGGTCGATGCCGCCGAGCTGGCGCCGCTCTATCAGCGCTACATCGGCACCGACCAGCCGATCAGCATCATCTGCGAAGTTCGCGACGCAGTGGCGACCGAGCTTCGCGCGCGGGGCTATATCGCCGCCGTGCAGGTGCCCGCCCAGCGCATCGAGGGCGGGGTGGTGGCGCTCGAAGTGCTTTATGCGCGGGTGACAACCGTCCGCGTGCTCGGCGATGCCGGGCGGAACGAAGGCGTGTTCGAGCGCTATCTCTCCAAGCTCGCCAATGGCCGGGTGTTCAACCGCTTCGAGGCCGAGCGCTGGTTGCTGCTGGCGCGCGATGTGCCCGGCCACGACCTGCGGCTGCTGCTGAAACCTGCCGGCACCGGGGCGGGCGAGATGGTGGCGGAAGTGAGCCTCGATCGCACGCCGCTGGCGCTGGACTTCAGCGTGCAGAACCTGGCGGCGTCCGAGACCGGGCGCTGGGGCGGGCAGCTTCGCGCCGAGGCCTATGGGCTGACGGGGCTGGGAGACCGCACCTCGATCAGCTTCTACGCCACGCCCGATTTCGACGAGCAGATGATCGTGCAGGCGGGGCATGACTTTCTGCTGGGCGGCTCGGGGCTCCGGCTGGGCGGCCGCTTCACCCATGCCTGGACCAACCCGGCTGTGCCCGGCCTGCCGCCGATCGAGGCGCGCACCGCGATTGCCGCGGTCGACCTGCGCCTTCCGCTGATTCGCCGCCAGGGGGGCTCACTGGCGCTGACCGGCGGCATGGAGTTCGTGACGCAGCGGGTGCGGTTCAACACTCTCCCCGTCACCCGCGACCGGCTGCGCATCGGCTATCTGCGGCTCGATGGCGAAGCGATCGACATGGTCGGCGTCGGCCCCGGCGGGGCGACCGGTTGGCGGCTTTCGGGCGCGCTCGAGCTGCGCCATGGGCTCGATATCCTCGCCGCCTCGCCGAATTGCGTCGAGAACATCATCGCCTGCACCGCTCCCGGCGCGCTGCCGCCGGGGTCGATCACCAGCGATTCGAGTGCGTTCCTCGCACGCTTCCAGGGCCGGGCGGAGCTGCGGCTGGCGCAGCATCTGGTGATCGTGCTCAGCCCGCGGGCACAGCTCTCGGGGGCGTCGCTGCCGAGCTACGAGCAGTTTGCGCTGGGCAATTTCACGCTGGGCCGCGGGTTCGATCCGGGTGCGCTCACGGGCGACAAGGGTGTGGGGCTGGCGACCGAAGTGGCGTTCCCGGGGCAGATATTGTCGGCGAAGCACCGGCTGGTGGCCGAGCCCTATGTGTTTGCCGATGCCGGCTGGGTGTGGAACCGCTTCACCCCTGCCGGCGGCGATCCGCGCGCCATCGGCTCGCTGGGGGCGGGCCTGCGCACCACCTGGGGCGACCGGGCGCGGCTCGACATGGCGGTCGCCGTGCCCACCCGCACCGCGGGGCCCACGCAGGCGGGTGATGTGCGCTTCCTGCTGACACTCACCACAAGGCTGGTGCCATGGAGTGCGAAATGATGGTGTTGCGCAGCACGCGGCGGATGGATGCCCAGGTTTCCCGGCTGGCGCTGGCAAGCGCGCTTGCGGGGCTGGCAGTCCCGGCTGCGGCACAGAGCTTCTTCGGCTTTCCGAACCTTGTCGCTGGGGAAGTCGATGTCGTTCAGGCGCAGGGCGGGATCACCGATATCCGCATCAATACCCCACGATCGATCCTCAACTGGACACCGCTCGACCTTGAGGCGGGTGCTGCGCCGATCAACTTCCAGCCCGGCGGCACCACGGCCAACTTCTTTGGCGGATCAGCGCTGAACGGCGGCAGCTACACGATCCTCAACCGGATCATCCCGACCGGAGCGGCCGCCGGCCGCGCGATTGCGTTCAACGGTATCGTCAACAGCGAAGCCGGCAGCGGCGTCTGGTTCTATGCGCCCGGCGGCATCGTGCTGGGCAGCGGCGCCAGGTTCAACGTCGGCAGCCTGTTGCTCACCACAAGTGATCCGCTGGTCGATGGCAATGGCGGCTTTTTCACCAACGGCGCCTTCGAACTGACGAATACCGGGCTGCCCGACGCTGCGGTGCAGATGCAGATCAACGCGCAGATCAATGCCGCCAGCCCCGGCAGCTATGTGGTGATTTCGGCACCCCAGGTGCAGCTCGATCAGGGTTCCAGCATTTCGGTCAACGGCTCGGCGGCGCTGGTCGCGGCCGAAGCGGCACGCTTCCGCTTCGATGGCGGGCTGTTCGATATCGCGGTCACCAGCGGCACCGGCGTGGCCACGGCGCTGTCGGTCGATGGGCAGGTGATCGGTGCCGCAGCAGCGGGTGCCGACCGTCATCGCATGTATTTCGTGGCCGTGCCCAAGAACGACGCGGTGACCATGGCGATTGGCGGTGGTGGCCTGCTCGGCTTCGATGTGGCGGGTGCTGCCAATGTCGATGGCAATGTGATCGTGCTTTCGGCCGGCCGTGATGTGGTGGAGGCGAGCAGCAACGGCGGCGTGCGCGTCACCCCGACGCGCTCGGCGGGCGGCGGCACCGGGGCGGCGAGCATCGATGTCGACCGCAAGTCGGTCACGTCCTTCCTCGATGGCAGCGCCACGGAAGCGGCGGAAGCGGCGGGCGCCAACGGACCGCTCGCTTTTG
>JBBSPR010000279.1:0-2837 GCA_038258615.1 Sphingomonadales bacterium | reverse complement strand
CGCCGCCCCCCCCGCCACCCCCCCCACCCCCACCAACAACCCCCCCACCCCCCCCCCGGTCACCCCCCCCCCCCCCCGCCCGGCCCGCCCCCCCCCCCCCCCCCCCCCCCCCCCGCCGGAAGCCCCTTGTCTGTTGCAGCGCAGCAGCCTAATCCTCGGGGATGGCACGTGAACGCATCCCCGATGGTCCCAACGCTGGCTGGACGCGCTGGCGGCGTGATCCGGATGGGCGCTTTGCGTCGCTGCTCGGCGACTTCCTGTTTCGCGAGACCGAGGCCGGCGATGTGGTGTGCCGAATGGAGACCGACCGGCGGCATTCGAATGGCCTCGGCTATGTGCATGGCGGCTTCATCATGTCGTTCATCGACATGGCGATGTTCTCGTTCATCTTCCGGCAGCTGGAGAACAGTGCGGCGGTGACGCTGAGCTGTGCGACCGACTTTTTGAGTGCCGGGATCGTGGGAAAGCCGATCGAGGCGAGTGGCGAGATCTTGAAGGAAACCGGCAAGATGCTGTTCGTGCGTGGGTTGGTGACGCAGGACGGGGTGAATGTGGCGAGTTTTACCGGCACGATGCGCAAGATTGCGCGGCTGCCGCGGTCCGAGGGCGATGGTGCGGCCGAGCGGCCGGTGAGCACGCAGGTCGATTGATCGCGGCATGGCGCGGGTGCTGGCCGCTTATCAAGGGCTGCTCGACCGTGGCGAGCTTCGGCCCGATGCGGCGCAGGCGGCGGTGGCAGTGCGGCTCGATACGCTGGCCGATGCGCTTGAGCGGCCGGTGGAGAAGCCCGGGTTTTTTGCGCGGCTGAAGGGCGAGACGGCGGCGCCGGTGCGCGGCGTGTATCTCCATGGCGGCGTGGGGCGCGGCAAGTCCATGATGATGGACCTGTTTTATGCGCATGTGGATGTGGCGCGAAAGCGGCGGGTGCATTTCCATGAGTTCATGCTGGAGATCCATGCGCGGCTTCATGCCGAGCGGGGCCATGGTGGGGCCGATCCGTTGCGCAAGGTGGCGGCGGAGGTTGCAGCGGGGGCGCGGCTGCTGGCGTTCGACGAGATGCAGGTGAAGGATATTGCCGATGCGGCGATCCTGGCGCGGCTGTTCGAGGGGCTGTTTGCGGCCGGGGTGACGGTGGTGGCGACGAGCAACCGGGTGCCTGGGGACCTTTACAAGCAGGGGCTCAACCGGCAGCTGTTCCTGCCTTTCATCGCGTTGATCGAGGCGCGGTGCGATGTGCTGGGGCTGGATGGGCCGACCGATTACCGGATGGCGCGGCTTGGGGGGGCGCCGACCTGGCATGTGCCGAACGGGCCAGCCGCCGCCGATGCGATGGCGGCAGCGTTCTTCCGGATGACCGATTATCCGGTCGAGGACCGGGCGATGGTGCCGACCGAGACGATTGACGTGCCGGGGGGGCGGTCGCTGTTTGTGCCGAAATCGCTCAAGGGGGTGGCGGTGTTTTCGTTCAGCCGGCTGTGCCCGAAGCCGCTGGGGGCGGGGGATTATCTGGCGGTAGCACGGCGCTTCCACACGGTGTTCATCGTCGGCATTCCGGTGATGGGGCCGGAAAGCCGCAACGAGGCGACGCGGTTCATCACGCTGATCGACGCGCTCTACGAGCAGAAGGTGAAGCTGATTGCAGCGGCGGATGCCGAGCCGGCAAGGCTTTATGTGCAGGGGGACAATGTGTTCGAGTTCGAACGGACGGTGTCGCGGCTGATGGAAATGCAGTCTGTGGCGTATCTGGCGCTGGGGCATGGGGGTTGAGGCGAGGCGGGGTGTCCGCGGTGGCGATCAGGCGGTATCCCAAACCGGACATTGCACGAGTCGAGGGTTCGGCGAGCCACTAACATATGGTTTGAGCTTGTTCCTTCAAGCTCTGTGCAGCCAACGCCCCGGGGCCGGGGCAGACCCCGGGGCGCCTCCCTGTCGAACTCAGGCGCTGGCGCAGGCTGCCATCGTCCGCCGCTGGCGACGCAGCGCGCCCCCGGCAAGCCCGAAACCTGCAACCAGCATCGCCCAACTGGCGGGTTCAGGAACAACGGCGATGTCCAGCGAAACATTGTCGAGGATCATGCCGATGTTGTCAGTCGCTAGCGGACGTCCAACCAGCTCCGACTGGAAGCCAAAGGTCAGATTCCCAGCCGAGGTGGGCATGAAGAAAAAGCTTAGGCTATCCAACGGATAGTCGGAAGCAAAACTTGTCCCACCAAGTGAGGTTCGCGTTCTGCCGACAAATGGGTTGAAGAACACCGGCATGCCACCCGTGGCCACGGAGGAGGAGAAACCGGCCTGCCCGTCCGTGAGCCGGTCAAAAAGGAAGAAGATGTCGAGACTGTCTGGGTCGCCGCCGCGCTGGTTACCGGTCACCTGAAAGCTCAACGTGACCTTTTGTCCGGCGCGAAAGGCGTAGGATCCGCTGCTCAACACGCCAGCGTCGTTGCTGGAACCGCCAAGCTGGACGCATGAGCCGGCGCCGCCCGGGCAGGTGATGCCGAAGTCACCTGATTTGACAAGGTCGACAGTGCCGTTTGCAACGGACAGCCCTGTAAAGCCGTTGAAATCGGCCGCAGTGACTCCTCCATTCTCTGCATCGAAATTGTTGCTGTACACGATCGCCGCACTTGCCCCGGTGCTTGCCGTCAACGCCAGTATTGCGCCGATGATGATTTGCTTATTCATCATGTCTTCCCCCTCTAAGAGGCTGACCCAAAAGTAAGTTGAGTGATATCAGTCTGTTGCGCTTGACGCGCTGACGCATCGTTGATTCAGGAGGTTTTGCGAAGAACTTTCCGAGGGATCAACGATGTGGACCGATACCACCCGCGCCATTCATG
>JBBSPR010000278.1:0-2856 GCA_038258615.1 Sphingomonadales bacterium | reverse complement strand
GGCGCTGGTCGACGCCGGGGGGTGAGGATTTCGGGCTGAAGGGGGACCCCCACCCCGCTCGCACCGAAGGGGGGAGGGTGGTTGTTGGCTATTTCTGCAGGGCGTTGATGAGGGGGCGGTCGGCGGGGGGGATGAGGCCGGTGAGGACGTTCCAGAAGCCGGTGACCGCGGATTGGCCGGCTTCGGCATAGGCGGCGGCCATGCTGCGCTGCAGTTGGGCGAACAGCGCGGCTTCGAGCGCGTCCCCGGCCGGGGTGAGGCGGAGCAGGCGCTGGCGGCGATCCCGGGTGCCGATGGCCTGGGTGACGAAACCGCGCTCCTGCAGTTCGGTGAGGACGCGGCCCAGGGATTGCTTGGTGATGGCGAGCAGGCGCAGCAGTTCGCCGACAGGGAGGCCGGGGCGCCGGGCGATGAAATAAAGCGCGCGGTGATGGGCGCGGCCGAGCCCTTCGGCATCGAGCAGGGCATCGGGGCCGCGGATCATGCTCGAATAGCCGAAATAGAGCAGCTCGATGCCGCGGCGGATCTCGGCCTCGCGCAGGAACAGCGCCGAAGCGGCCGGCGTGCCGGGCAGCGGGGTGGGACCGGGATTTGGGACAGTCATATTGACATATCTTGCACCAAAGCCTAGCCGGGCGCAAGAATATGTCTGACTTCTGGAGTGGTGCGCATGCTGCCGTTTGACGATCGCGATGGCTTCATCTGGTTCGATGGCGCGCTGCGGCCGTGGCGCGAGGCGAATGTGCATGTGCTGACCCATGGGTTGCACTATGCGAGCGCGGTCTTCGAGGGGGCGCGCTGCTATGATGGCCATGTGTTCGCGCTTTCCGAGCACAGCCAGCGGCTGATCGAGTCGGCGGCGATCATGGGCTTTCCGCTGCCATGGAGCCGCGACGAGATCGATGCGGCGGTGATGGAGACGCTGGCGGCCAACGGGCTGACCAATGCCTATGTGCGGCCGGTGGCGTGGCGCGGCTCCGAGCAGATGGGGGTGAGTGCGCAGGCGACGAAGCCGCACATGGCGGTCGCGTGCTGGGAATGGGGCGCCTATTTTGGCGCGGATGCGCTGAAGAAGGGGCTGCGGCTGGGGATCGCCAAGTGGCGGCGGCCCGCACCTTATACGGCGCCGACCAACGCCAAGGCGGCGGGGCTCTACATGATCTGCACGATGAGCAAGCATGAGGCCGAGGCGCAAGGCTATAATGACGCGCTGATGCTCGACTGGCGCGGGCAGGTGGCGGAGGCAACCGGCGCCAATGTGTTCTTTTTGAAGGGCGACACGCTGCACACGCCCACACCCGACTGCTTCCTGGATGGCATCACCCGGCGCAGCGTGATGCGGCTGGCGGAGCGGCGCGGGCTGACGATCGTGGAGCGGGCGATCTGGCCGGAGGAGCTTGAAGGCTTCGAGCAGGCGTTCCTGACCGGCAGTGCGGCGGAAGTGACGCCGCTGGCCGAGATCGGCCCGTGGCGGTTCGAGGTGGGAGCGACAACGCTCGGGCTGGCGCAGGATTATGCCGATCTGGTGCATCGACGGCTCAACCATTGACCCTGTCGGGGCGTTTGCGGCGAACCGGGCGGCATGGGCGACGGAATGCCTGTTATGGCTGCAAACGGCCACATGATCTCCGCGTCTTGTCCGTAGATGGAACATCCCGCCGCGCGGGGCGTTGAGGCACGGGACCGATGCCGTGCAGTGGTATCGGGCCGGATGGACGGGTGACGGGCCTGTTGGTGATTGCAAGACCATGGATATGTTGATGCGTACGCAGACGGAAAGTTCGAAGCTCGCAGGCCGTGGTGGCCGGCGGATTGCCGAGGCGGTGGCGCTTGCGGGCCTGACCATCGGTTTGTGGGTGGTGCCGACGGTGGTTTCGCAAGGGCAGGACCGGCTCGATATGCGGCCGGCGGCCCGGCATGTGGATGCCGGCGTTCTCGGCATCGATGCGGCGGCGGCTTCGGCGATGGCCGATGCCGATGCACTGGCGGTGGCGCTGGCGGCTTCGCCCGGCCCGGAGCGGCGCGGCTGACCCTGCACGGTGTTGCGATCCGGACAATGACCCTGCCGATGGCTGGAGGCGGGGTTCGATTGCGGCGGCTGCTGGCGCGTTGACCTTGCAAATGGCTGTCCCTATGCCCAGAGGACTGGCGGGGACCCCTCAACGATGATTGCGCAATGATGGAACGCTGGCAGATGGCATTTCGGGCCGATGGTGCGCGCGGGCTCGGTGCCCTGCCGCGAACAGTGCCGCGAACTGTGCTGGGAGCCGTGCCGCGAGCCATGCTGGGGCTGGCGTTGATGGCGGGCCCGGCGATGGTCCATGCGCAGGCGATCAACCCGGATGTGTTGCGGCAGGTGCAGGGGCAACTGGGCGCCGGCCAGGCGCCCGACAGGATCGACGAATCACGCCGCGAGGATGGGCAGGCGCAGGGCTTCGCAACGGGTGGGCTGGCGCAGGGGCGGATCGACACGCGCGAGGAACAGACGCTGCGCCGTGCCGAGGCGGAAGCACAGCTGGCACGGCTGTACCGGCCTTCGGCGGTGGAGCGCGATTACCAGCAGCGCCTTTCCGAGCCGCGGTTGCGGCAGTTCGGCTACGAGCTTTTCGCCTCGACGAGTGCGGCCTCGGGGGCGGTGACCGGGGCGGTGGGCGATGATTATGTGCTCGGCGTGGGCGACGAGCTGGTGGTGCAGTTCCAGGGGGCGACGAGCGATAGCCGCACGGTGCGGGTGAACCGCGAGGGCTCGCTGGTGGTGGCATCGCTGCCGCCGATCCGCGCTGCGGGGCGGCCGCTCGGTGCCGTGCGGCGGGACTTGGCGGCGGCGACCTCGCGGACCTTGCTGGGCACCGATGT
>JBBSPR010000277.1:0-2904 GCA_038258615.1 Sphingomonadales bacterium | reverse complement strand
CGCTGCCACGACTGCGGCGGCCTGCTGGCGGCGGAGCATCGAGCCGGCGATTTCGGGAGCATAGGCGAGGTGGGTGAAGCCGCACTCGTCGACCGTGATGCCGGCGACCTTGAGCCGCTCGATCAGTTCGGTGCGCAGTTCACCGGCGATCTGCTCGTGGTCGCCGCGCAGGGTCACTTCCTTGTGTTCGAAATCGTCATAGGGGTAGCGCGCACCGATGGTGCGGACGGCGACCTCGACCTGCGCCAGCACGAACTCGGCGTAATTGTCGACATCGAACGTCGCTTGCGCGGTGTCAGTGATCCGCCAGACGAGCTGTGCTGCGATCTCGATCGGGTTGCCGCGCAGGTCGTTGACCTTGATCTGCTGGCTGATGAGATTGTGGGCGCGGCAGGAGACTTTCTTGCGGGCGATCCATGGCCAGGTCCAGCGCAGGCCGGTGCCGCGGTCGGTGCCGCGATAGGCGCCGAACAAGGTGAGGACGCCGGCCTCATTGGGTTGCAGCTTGTAGAAGCCGAGGATGAGGAAGATGCCGAACACCGACAGCAGCGGCAGGGCGAGCAGCACGGCGGGATCATCGACGGCGACGAAGAAGCTGAACAGGCCGAGCAGGATAGCGGCGAGCAGCAGGGCGAGGGCCGGAAAGCCGTTGGCGCCGGCACCGCTGATCTCGCGGCTGGGTGTGGAGGGTGGCATCATCTTCGTCCCCGTTAAAGTGATATCAATTTGATATCACATTCAGGGATGTGCGCAAGATGCTTCAGTCGGGGTCTTTTGTTCCGGGACCGTACACGCCATTGGGGCCGGCGAAATCATCGGCGTCTCCCGGCACGCCGCTCGACCAGGGGTGCTCCTGGGGGTGTTTGATGTCGGTCTTCTCGGGTGCGGGCAGTTGCTCGTATTTCGGCTTGGGCGCACCGCGCGCGGCAAAGGCGATGACGACGAGCGACAGCAGCAGCAGGGCGATGATGACCATCAGCCGGCAGGAGGATCGGTGGGATCGGCGGGCTTGTTGCGGCGCTTGCGCAGATTGGCGGGATCCTTGACGATGAGGCGGACGACCCAGGCGCCGAAGGCCAGGTTGAGGAGAAGGACGATTGCGATGCCGATCATGCCGAAACCCTAGCGCGCGGCGACGGGGGTGGCGAGAGGGCGTGGATGTCGCGGGCGGCTCAGGCGAATTTGTTGTCGCGGGGGAAGCCGGTGGGGGGCATGCGGCCGGCGCTGGCGCGGGCACCCTGCCAGAAGCCGAGATCGGCTTCGGTGCGGGTGCGGGCACTGGCACCGCCCATCGGCCAGCTCAGCCCATCCGCCATCACGAAGGTGCGGGCATCGGCAAGCCCGCCATCCTTGAACTTCTGCAGCGCCACGCCCTGGCCGCGCGCCATGGTGGGCAGCTCGGCCAGCGCGAACACCAGCAGCTTGCGATTGTCCCCGATGATGGCGACCATATCGTCGGCGGGTGCCACCGGCCGCACCAGTTTGAGGGTGGCGCCGGCGCGTGGCACCATCACCTGGCGGCCCTTGCGGGTTTCTGCGAGGACATCCTCGGCCTTGACGAGAAAGCCGCGGCCATCGGAGCTGGCAAGCAGCAGCGTTGCATCGGTGCGGTGGGGCATGAGGGTGACGACTTCGGCAGCCTCGCCAAGGTCGATCATCAGCCGCAGCGGTTCGCCGAAGCCGCGGCCACCGGGCAGCTTGTCGGGCGAGAGCGTGAAGAAGCGGCCATCCGAGGTGGCGAGCATCAGCTTGTCGGTGGTGTGGGCGTGGAAGGCGAAGGCGGGGCCATCCCCCTCCTTGAATTTGATCGCATCGGTGCTGCCGAGGTCGATATGGCCTTTCATCGCGCGCACCCAGCCTTTTTCCGAGGCAATGATGGTGAGCGGCTCGCGCTCGATCATCGCTTCGAGCGGCACGAAGCGCACATCGGGCGCGCCTTCGAGGGTGGTGCGGCGGCGGCCGAGTTCGGTGTCCGGGCCATAGGTTTCGCGCAGTTTGGAGAGGATGGCTGTCAGCCGCGTTGTCTGCTCGCCCGGGCTGTCGAGAAGATAGCGCAGGTCCTTGGCTTCCGCCGTCAGGGCGGCGTTTTCGCGGGTGATTTCCAGTTCGTCGAGCTTGCGCAAGCTGCGCAGCCGCATGTTGAGGATGGCTTCGGCCTGGGTGACGGTGAGGTCGAAGGCAGCGATGAGCTCGGCGCGGGCATCATCGGCTTCGCGGATGATGCGGATGACCTCGTCGAGGTTGAGATAGGCCTTGATTAGGCCGCCAAGAATCTCCAGCCGGGCGTCGATCTTGCCCAGCCGGAAACGGGCGCGGGCGATGAGCACTTCGCGCTGGTGGACGAGCCATTTGCGAAGGACTTCGCCGAGCGACAGCACGCCCGGCCTGCCATGATCGAGCACGTTCATGTTGAGCGACACGCGCACTTCAAGGTCTGTGAGCTTGAACAGGCTCTCCATCAGCAGCGCAGGCTCGACGGTGCGGGCGCGCGGCTCGATGGTGATGCGGAGCTGCTCGTCCGACTGGTCATCGAGATCGGCGACGAGCGGCAGCTTCTTGTCGTTGAGCAAATTGGCGAGCGTTTCGATCAGCTTGCCCTTGACCACCTGATAGGGAATCTCGCTGATCTCGATGTGCCACAGGCCGTTCCTGGCCTCGACCTTGCGCCAGCGCGCGCGCAGCCGGAAGCTGCCGCGGCCGGTGGCATAGGCTTCGGCGATGCTGGCGCGCGGCTCGATGAGGATGCCGCCGGTGGGGAAATCCGGGCCCTGGACATGCTCGAGCAACCGCGCATCGGGCAGATCGGGCTCGGCGAGCAGGGCGAGTGCTGCCGAGAGGATTTCGGCGGCGTTGTGCGGCGGGATGCTGGTGGCCATGCCGACCGCGATGCCCGATGCGCCATTG
>JBBSPR010000276.1:0-2920 GCA_038258615.1 Sphingomonadales bacterium | reverse complement strand
TGCCGCCGGGCTTGAGCACGTCATAACAGCCCTGTCCGGTCTCGCGGCCGATCACATCGAGCACCACATCGAACTGCTTGCCCAGACTGCGGAAATCCCCGCACGAATAGTCGAACACCTCGTCCGCTCCCATCGAGCGAACATGCTCGTGGCTGGCCGCACTCGCCGTCGTCGTCACATGCGCGCCATGCGCCTTGGCGATCTGGATCGCGAAGCTGCCCACACCGCCGGCCCCCGCCTGGATCAGCACCCGCTGCCCGGCCTTGAGCCCGGCCAGATTGATCAGCCCATGCCAGGCCGTGCACGCCGCCATCGGCACCGCGGCGGCTTCGGCAAAGCCCAGGTTCGCTGGCATATGGCGGACGAGATAGGAGGGGCTGGCGACATAGCCGGCATAGGCGCCCGGCCGCATCACATCGATCAGCCCATGAACCCGGTCGCCGATCTCGAATTCGGACACATCGAACCCCTTGGCGACGATCGTGCCCGCCACGTCGCAGCCGAGGATATGCGGCAGTGCCAGCGGGAACAGCCCCGCCAGCCAGCCGCGCCGCAGCTTCGCCTCGAACGGGTTGAGCCCCGCCGCCTCGACCTTGATCAGCACCTCATTGTGTGGCGCCATCGCCGGCAGCGGCACTTGCGCGAGTTCGAGCATCTCCGGCGGGCCATAGCCGGTCAGCCGGGCGGCGCGCATGGTTTCGGGAAGGCTCATGGGTCAGGACTCCTGATGATCGAGGCGGACGATCTGCTTGCCAGGCGCCGGATCGGCGAACAGCCCGGCAAAGGCCGCCGGCGTGGCGGCAAGGCCGTGGTGGATCGTTTCCACCGCCCTCATGCTGCCATCGGCAAGGGCGGCGGCAAGGCGCTCCAGCCCGCGCGGCGCATCGTGGAGGTGATCGGCAAGCAGAAAGCCCTGCACCGTGGCGCGCTTGAACAGGATCGGCAGCGCGCTGCCATAGCGCGGCGGGGCGGCGTCATTATACGCTGCGATGAAGCCGAGCAGCACCACCCGCGCATGCAGCGCCAGATGCGCCGCCACGGCATCGTGCGGCGCCCCGCCCACCCCATCGATGAAGCCATGCACCCCGTCCGGCGCCAGCGCCGCAAGGTCGGTGGCATCTGTGGTCGCGGCATCGAAGCCGAGCGACTGGCGCAGGAAATCGCACTGCGCATCGCTCGCTGCCAGCCCGATCACCCGCGCCCCGGCCGCCTGCGCCAGCTGTCCTGCCACCACCCCCACGGAGCCGGCGGCCGGCGCGATGACGAGCGTCTGCCCGCGCTGCACCCCGGCCAGCTCAACCGTGAAGAACGCCGTCAGCCCCGAAGGCCCCAGCGTCGAGAGCTGGTGCGACGCCGGCCCTGCATAGTCGGGCAGCCGCTGCACCTTGGCGGCGGGCAGGGCGGTGAATTGCTGCCACCCCGTCTCGGCCGCCACCAGCGAGCCGACCGGAAACGCCGCATCGTCCGACCCGATCACCGTCGCCAGCCCGCGCCCTTCCACGGCGGCATGGAGCGGCATAGGCGGCCCCACCCGGCTGTCGGCGCGCATCCGCAACCGTGGAAAAGGGTCGAGCCCCAGCCAGTCGACGCGCAGCAGCAGTTCGCCGGCACCCGCCACCGGCATCGGCGTTTCCACCAGCGCAAAATCCTCGCGCGCCGGGCTGCCGTCGGGATAGCGGACCAGCTGGACCTGCAGATTGCTCATGCCGCCTCCGCCAGAAATGCATCGAGTGCTGCATTGAACGGCGCGGGCGCCTCCAGATTCGACACATGCCCCGCCCCCGCAATCATCTCGAACCGCGCCCCCGGAATCGCTGCTGCCATCGCCGCCGCAAAGGCCGGCGTCGCACTCGGATCATGCTCGCCGGCGACGACCAGCACCGGCACGCTGATTCTAGCCAGCGGCGGAAAGTCGCTGAACGCCGTCACCGCCTCCAGCGTCGCCAGATAGCTCCCCGGGTCGAGCGCCGCATGGCTCGCCAGAAGTGCAGCGCGCGCCCCGGCCGAAATCCCCGGCCCCGCAATGCTGTCGACAATGCCGGGTGCAATCTCCGCCATCGTCCGCCCCTCCTCGAGCGGCTTGCGCCGCAGCGCCATGAACGCCGCCACCTTCTCCAGCGGCGGCGCCGCGCCCGCACTTGTATCGGCCAGCGTGAGGCTCGCCACCAGCCCCGGATAGCGCCGCCAGCAATCGAGTGCGATCCGCCCGCCCATCGAGAGCCCCACCAGATGGGCTCGGCCACCAAAGCGCGCAATCACCGCCGCCAGATCATCGGCGAAATCGGTGAAGCACCGCACCGGCGTCCCGATGCTGTCGCCATAACCGCGCGCGTCCCAGGCAATCGCATGGAACCGGCCCCCGAAATGCGCCATCTGCGGCGCCCAATTGTGGCGGCTGCCGCCGACACCATGCAGAAAGATGAGCAATGGCGCGCCAGCATCCCCGGCCTCTTCCAGGGCCAGCGGTGGATCGTTGAGCCTGATCATGCCAGCTCGGGCACCAGCGCCCCATCGATCACCACCGGCGCCCCATCGAGCGTGATCGTGCAATGCCGGACCGGCAAGTCGAAATGCCCGAGCGTCGCCCGCCCGGCAAAGGGGTTGGCGCCGGTCGAGAACAGGAAATTGCCCGCAAACGCCCGCAGCTCGATGCCGTTGATGTCCCCCTTGTCGTACATCATCATCGAATCCCAGCGCGCGCCATGGTTCATCCCCCAGCCGACATGGCTCGTCCCATAAGCCTCGCGGTCCCCCCAGGCGGCGAAATAGCTGCGCATCAGATCGGCATCGAGGCCGCTCCCGACAGCCTCGAGGGCCGGATCATGCTCGCGCGTGCCCACGCCGCGCTCCATCAGTGGAAGGAAGCGCAGGGCGAGCTGCTCCGCGTGGTCAAGGTCGACCGCTCGAGCCGGACCGGGTT
>JBBSPR010000275.1:0-2920 GCA_038258615.1 Sphingomonadales bacterium | reverse complement strand
TGCCGGCAGCGGCAAATCAGTGACTGCCGCAGCAGGGTCGCCCGACTGATGCCGGGTCTGGGATGGAGAGAGTGATGCGCCGCGTTCGGGCTGTTCTGGTTTCGGTGCTGGCAGGCACCGGTGTGATCGCGGGTGCTACAGCCCTTGCGGGTGCCGTCGATTTGCCTGATGGCCCCGGCAGGCAGCAGGTCATCGATTCGTGCACCCGTTGCCACGGCATGGACGTGATCGTCGCCCAGCCGAGATCGGCGGACGAATGGGCGGAGGTGGTCAGCGCCATGGTGGGGCAGGGGGCTGTGCTGACCGACGAAGACTATGAGAAAGTCGTGGCCTATCTTGCGGCAAATGTGTCTCCCGAGGCAGCGTCGGCGAACTGAATGCTGTGCGCGGAACGGCGCGTGATCGGACACTAGGGGACAGGCCATCGCTATCGGCGCATCATATCGAACCGGCCCGGCCAGGCGAACGCCGGTCTATGGCCAGCTCTATTTCCAGGTGCTCGCTGCCATCATCATCGGCGGGTTGATCGGGCATTTCGCGCCGGACACGGGCGTGGCGCTGAAGCCGCTGGGTGATGCCTTCATCAAGCTCGTGAAGATGATCATTGCGCCGGTGATCTTTCTCACCATCGTCACCGGCATTGCCGCGATGCGCGATCTGGGCAGCGTCGGCCGGGTTGCCGGCAAGGCCTTTGCCTATTTCCTGTTCTTTTCCACGGTCGCGCTGATCATCGGCCTTGTGGTGGCCAATGTCGTGCAGCCCGGCGCCGGCATGAACATCGATCCGGCCACACTCGATACCGGCGAAGTCGACAGCTATGCCGAAAAAGCCCGGGACCAGACGATCACCAACTTCCTTCTGGGCATTATCCCGGAGACGGTCGCCGGCGCCTTTGTCGATGGCAATCTGCTGCAGGTGCTGTTCTTCGCCATCAGCTTCGGCGTGGCGCTCGCGATGGTCGGAGCACCTGCGCAGCCGCTGGTAAGGCTGCTTGAATCGGCCGGGGCCGGGTTCTTCCGGCTGGTTGCCATCTTCATGCGCGCTGCCCCCATCGGGGCTCTGGGGGCGTTCGCCTTCACCATCGGCAGATATGGCATCGGCTCGATTGCCAACCTCGCAGCGCTTGTGGCCACCTTCTATCTCACCTCGATCTTCTTCGTCATCGTCATCCTCGGGCTTGTGGCGCGGGCGGCGGGGTTTTCGATCTTCACGTTGATCCGCTATCTGAAGGCCGAACTGCTTCTCGTGCTGGGCACCAGCAGCTCTGAATCGGCGTTGCCGAGCCTGATGGAGAAGATGGAGCGCGCCGGCTGCCCCAAGCCGATTGTGGGCCTTGTCGTCCCCACCGGATATTCGTTCAATCTCGACGGCACGAACATCTACATGACGCTGGCGGCGCTGTTCATTGCACAGGCAACCGGCACCGAGCTCAGTCTGGGCGAGCAACTGCTGTTGCTTGGCGTGGCAATGCTCAGCTCCAAGGGCGCTGCGGGTGTGACGGGTGCGGGGTTCATCACGCTCGCGGCCACGCTGTCCATCGTGCCGAGCGTGCCGATCGCGGGCATGGCGCTGATCCTCGGTATCGATCGCTTCATGTCCGAATGCCGGGCCCTGACCAATTTCATCGGCAATGCGGTGGCCACGATCATCGTCTCGCGCTGGGAAGGCGCTGTCGACGAGACGCGGTTTGCCGCAGTGTTCCGCGATCACCAGTTCGGGCCGCTGGACGCGGTGCGGGGGCCGGAGGCCGACCCCGACTGACCATTGGCTGCAGCATGCGACCAGACCCCGATGCATTTCGATCGGGATCGGGGTCATCGGGCCGGGTTTGCGAAATCCAGCCGCTTCAGGCGGCGACCTCGGATCGGTTTGGCGCGCGCGTGCCGGCCTCCGACGGCTCCCAGCGCGACCGCCCCGCATAGCGCCAGGCCATGCGGCCGGCGTCATCGAGCGCGAACAGGTGCAGCCAGCGGTTGTCGAACAGCGCAGCGACGCCGGGGTGCCGTTCGAGGATTGCCGTCATGGCCTCACGCGGGGCCTCGATGCAGACGGTCAGGCGCAGCGGTTCATGGACCAGGGCCGCGCCGTCATGGACGGATTGCCAAGGCAGCCCGGTGCGCAGCGTGCCGCCATTGCCTTCGACGACACCGAAACCGCCGACGACATTGTGGAGCAGCTTGTTGCCGCCGCCGAAGACCTCGGGCGCCACGCTCGACCCGAAATACTGCAGGCTGATCCAGCTGGCGACCACGACCGGGGCGGTCATGATCAATTCCAGCACGCCGAAGCCTTCGTCCTGTTGCCAATCATAGTCGTGCAGAAACGCCCGGCCGGCGAGATTGCGACCCCGGGTGCGTGCCCGCGGTGCAGCGATGAAGGCCTTGCACCCCGCCAGGCCCCATTCCGGGCGGGTCTCGGCCCAATCCCGGCTGCGGCGCGTGATCGCCTGTTGGTTTTCGGCACGGGGCAGGCGCAGGGCGCGTTCGGTGCGCGCCAGCAAGGCGGCTGCCGCCAGCCAGCCACGCAGGCGGATGATGTCCTGCCGATGTGCCGGCGATGCGAAATCGCTGTCGAACAGGTGCACCGCGTCGGTGGTCGTGTCGTGGAGGCCGGCAAGGAACAATGTGCTTTCCGGGATCATGATGCCCTTGTGCTGCAAGGCGGTGCGCACCTGGGCATCGTTGAGCAGGCCGGCGAGCAGCCTGGCGTTGACCTCGCCCGAATAGCCACCGCAGGCGCCGCAATGCAGCGCGCTGGCATGGGGGTTGTTGACGACATTGGCGCCATGACCGGCCAGCACCACCAGCGGCGCAAAATCGCTGGTCAACGACATCGCCCGCAGGATCTTTTCGGCGCTGGCTGCCTGTGTCGCAAGGTCGAGCGCCGGATCGAGCCGGGGTGCCGGGTCATCGCCGCCGCC
>JBBSPR010000274.1:0-3018 GCA_038258615.1 Sphingomonadales bacterium | reverse complement strand
GCCCTCCTCGGCGGCGCGCTCGCCTTCGAGCATATTGGCGGCCTGGTCCCCTGCGAAATGTGCATCTGGCAGCGCCAGGCCATCGCCGCCGCCCTGGTATTCGCCACGCTGGCGCTCGTCCTCAAGTCGCGAGCCGTCGCCGCCCTCGCCGCCATCGCCATGCTCGGCAACGCCGCGATCGGCGGCTTTCACGCCGGCGTCGAACAGAAATGGTGGGATGGCATCACCCGCTGCGCCACCACCCCCAGCAGCGGCTCGACGGCAGACATCATCGGGGACATCCTCGCCACGCCGCTGGTGCGCTGCGACGCCATTCCCTGGTCCCTGTTCGGCGTTTCCATGGCAGGATGGAACTTCATCATCGCAAGCATCATCGGAGCGTTGGCACTATGGCGACTGAAAGCATGAGGCACCTTCCCGGAGATCGTCCCGCCGCGCAGTCGGTGGACACGGCCTCGATGATCCGCGTCAACCAAGCCGGGGAATATGGCGCCGCCCGCATCTATGCCGGCCAGCTCGCCGTCATGGGCCGCCGCTCGCGCGTCGCCAGCGAAATCGCGCACATGGCCGCCCAGGAGCAGCGCCACCTCGATGGCTTCGACCAACTGATGACCGCGCGCCGCGTCCGCCCCACCATCTTCGCGCCGTTGTGGCATGTCGCCGGCTATGCGCTCGGCGCCGCCACCGCCCTCATCGGCCCCAAGGCCGCCATGGCCGCCACCGTCGCCGTCGAAACCGTCATCGACGAGCATTATGGCGCTCAGGAAGCCGCCCTCGCCGACGGCACTGATCCCGAGCTTCTCGCCATGGTCACCGATTACCGCGCGGACGAAGCCGACCATCGTGAAACCGCCGCTGGCCACGCCGGTGAAAACGGCTTCCCTGTCATGCAAGCCATCATCCGCACCGGCTGCCGTGTCGCCATCCGCGTCGCCGAGCGCGTCTGATCGATCCTGCGCCGGGGGATGCCTCCAGCGGCTGGGGCCGACGGCCCCAGACCCCAATTTTCAGCTATCGCAATCACTGACGCGTCCGAGTGAATCGGGCGCCTGTAAAAAGGGGTCCGGGGCCAAGGCCCCGGCCGCCGGAGGCCTCTTCTCAGTTCTTCACATCTTCCGCAGTCTTGGTCACGGCCTTGCCGGCCGAACTCACATCCTCGCCCGCCCCGGAAATCGTATTGCAGCCTGCCAGCACCAGCAGGGCCGTCATCATCACAATCGCACGCATTGCCACTCTCCACTTATAAGGTCAGCTGTTCTGCCCCGGTTTCCATGAACGCCAGCTTGCCAGCAACGTTCCCGACCGGCATCGCAACCGACATGGATTTCACACTCCCGCCCCTCGCCGTTCCCGCCGACGCCGAGGCCCTGCTGCCGCCCGGCGCCAGCCCCGCGCTGCAAACGGCGCTTGCCAGCGCCTGGGCCCATGCCCCCTTCCTCAAGGCCCTTTCGCGCAGCCGCGCCAGCGTCATCGCCCGCATCGCCGAATCCGGCCCCGATGCCGCCTTTGCGCATGCGCTGGCGGCGATCCATACCGGCGATCTCGCCCCCGCCCTCCGCCGCGCCCGCGGCGATGTCGCCCTCATCGTGGCGCTCGCCGATCTCGCCGGCCTCTGGCCGCTGGAAGCCGTCACCGCTGCCCTGTCGGACTTTGCCGATGCCGCCATCGACGCCGCCATCGCCGCCGCCCTCGCCGAGCGCGACGCTCCCAATCGCGGCCTCGTGGCGCTTGCACTCGGCAAGCTCGGCAGCCGCGAGCTCAACTATTCCTCCGATGTCGATCTCATCCTGCTCCACGATCCCGACATCATCCCCCGCCGCCCGCACGAAGATCCCGACGAGGCCGCCGTCCGCATCGCGCGCCGTGCCGTCGCCCTGCTCGCCGACCAGACAGCCGACGGCTATGTCGCCCGCGTCGATCTGCGGCTCCGCCCGGCGAGCGAGATCACGCCGATGAGCCTCGGCATCGGCGCCGCCGAACATTATTACCAGGCCGAGGCCGAAACCTGGGAGCGGCTCGCCTTCGTCCGCGCCCGCGCCGTCGGCGGCGATGTCGCGATGGGCCAGGGCTTCCTCCAGCGCATCCGTCCCTTCGTCTGGCGCCGCAGCCTCGATTTCACCGCCGTGCGCGATGTCCAGTCGGTCAGCTTGCGCATCCGCGATCATTTCGAGGGCGGCCAGACGCTCGGGCCGGGTTTCGACCTGAAGCGCGGTCGCGGCGGCATCCGCGAAGTCGAATTCTTCACCCAGATCCACCAGCTCATCTGGGGCGGCCGCGATCCCACACTGCAATGCCCCGCCACCCTCGATGCGCTCCAGGCGCTTGTCACCGCCGACCGGATCGACGCCCGCGAGGCCGATCAGCTCGCCGCCAGCTACCGCGCCCTGCGCACCCTCGAGCACCGGCTGCAGATGCGCCGCGACGAGCAGACCCACATGGTCCCCAAGCTCGCCGCCGACCGCACAGCTGTGGCAAAACTCGCCGGCGCCGCCGATTGGGCGAGCGTGCAGGCTGGCCTCGCCCGCGTCACGGCACCCGTCGCCGCTGCCTATGATCGGCTCATCCGCGCCGCCGCCCCCGATGCCACGCCGGTCCCCGCCGATGCCACCGCCTGGCTCAAGCGCCACCATCCCAAACACGTCAAGCTCATGCTCCCCCTCATCGAGCGCTGGCGCAGCGGCAGCGTGCGTGCACTGCGCAGCGACACGGCACGCGCCGCCCTCGAACGGCTGCTCCCGGCGATGCTGGGTGGCATTGCCGCTGCCGCCGAGCCGAGCCGAGCCGCCGTGCGCCTCGAAACCTTCCTCGCCGCCCTGCCCCCCGCCGCCCAGTTCCTGGCGCTTCTCGAAGCCAATCCCCGCCTCGTCGGCCTGCTCGCCCATCTGCTCGGCGTCGCCCCCACATTGGCCGATGCCCTCGCGCGCGCGCCGGCCCTGTTCGATGTGATGCTCGCCCCCGATGCCTTCGAGCCCCTCCCCGATGCCGCGCCACTCAGCGCCGAGCTCGCCGATTTCATCG
>JBBSPR010000273.1:0-3043 GCA_038258615.1 Sphingomonadales bacterium | reverse complement strand
GGCTATGAGAACGGCTTCTGGACGCTGGGACGGCAGACGCTGCTCGACCCTGTGCGCTGGAGCGAGGATGGCTGGCCGCACGCGATGGGCGGGGACCTGTCGAAGCCGCTGGCGCTGCCGCGCCGGCTGCCGGACCAATCGCACGGCCAGCCGCTCAGCGATAATTTCAGCACCGATCGCATGGGCACGCTCTGGTCCTTCCACAATCCGGGCGCCGATGAAGCGGCGCGGCTCAGCCGCAGCAACCGCACGCTGCACCTGAAGGGCAAGGGCCGGTCCCCAGCCGATTGCTCGCCGCTCACGTTGATTGCGGGGGACCAGGCGTATCGCATCGAGGTCGATGTCCGGATCGATCCCGGCGCCGAGGCGGGGCTGCTGCTGTTCTACAACCAGCGTCTGCATGTCGGCCTCGGGTTGAACGACGCCGGGCTGGTGATGCACCGCTACGGGTTGCCGCGCCCTCGCAAGGGCGATCCTGTGCGGGCACTGCGCATCGCCATCACCAATGATCGCAACATCGTCACGATGCATACCAGCGCCGATCAAGGCGTGTCGTGGCGCAAATTCGAGGTGCAGATGGAAGTATCGGGCTATCATCACAACGTCGCCTGGGATTTTCTCAGCCTGCGACCGGCATTATATGCCGCCGGGACCGGCACCGCGCATTTCTCCAACTTCACCTACCGGGCGCTGGCATGAACCGCCGCCACCTGCTGCTCGGTGCGCTGGCAACGCCCTTGGCCGCGCAGACGCCGCCGCCCGCGAGGCAAGGCGTCGCCGTCGCCGCCGACCCCGGTGAAACGATCGACCTCTGGCCGGGCGGCGCGCCGGGGGCGCCAACAGCATCGCTCACCGAAACCGTTACCGAGCGCAGCATCGATCCGGCGCTGCCGGACCGGGCGGTGTTCGGCATCAGCCGTCCGCGGCTCGTCGTGTTCCGCCCGGCCCGGCCCAATGGCGCGGCGATGCTCATTGCTCCCGGTGGTGGCTATCGCTGGGTGGTGGTGGACAAGGAGGGGTATGAGATGGGCCGCTGGCTGGCGGCGCGCGGCATAACCGCCTTCATCCTCGTTTACCGGCTGCCGGCGGAAGGCTGGGCGAACGGCCCTGATGTGGCACTCGCCGACGCCCAGCGGGCGATGCGCCTCATCCGCCACCGCTCTGCCGATTTCGGTGTCGATCCCGCGCGCGTCGGCGCAATGGGCTTGTCCGCCGGCGGCCATGTCTGCGCCGATCTCGCCGCGCGCTTTGCGGCGCCTGCCTATGCCGCCGTCGATGCGGCCGACAGGCTTTCCGCCCGGCCGATGATCGCCGCGCCCATTTATCCTGTGGTGTCGATGACGCTGCCCGACGCCCACCCCGGCTCGCGGCGCCTGCTGATCGCCGACACGCCGGCACTCGAAGCCGCGCACAGCCCGCATCTTAACGTGCCCGCCGATGCGCCGCCGCACTTCCTGGTTCATGCAGAGGACGATGCGGTGGTGCCGGTGTCCAACACGTTGCTGCTTGCCGCCGCTCTCCGCGCCCGCGGAACTGCGGTCGAAACGCATGTCTTTACGGAGGGCGGCCATGGCTTCGGCCTCCGCCGTGTTGCTGGCAAGCCGGCCGCCATCTGGCCGGTGCTGTGGCAGAACTGGGCAGCAACGATGGGCCTCTTCGAAGTCTGAGCGCATCACCGCTTCCACTGATACGCGGCGCCCTGCCTTTCGGCATGGGCGGGGCCGGCTCGAACAGAACGCTGTGTGTATCGGTCAGGCGACCAGCGCCGGGCTCGTCGCCGTCGCGGCTTCGGCGATGAGCTGAAAGGAGCGGAGGCGGTCGTGATGATCGTAGACGTCGGAGACGATCATCAGTTCGTCGGCTTCGGTCTCATCCAGCAGTGCTGCGAGGCCGTCGCGCACCGTGGCGGGTGAGCCGATGATGGACCGCGCCAGCATGGACCCGGCCTGGGCTTTCTCTGCCGGAGACCAATAGCTGTCGATATTCTCGATTGGCGGCTGGCTGAGGCCGCGCGTGCCGCGCAGCAGGTTGGCAAAGGACATTTGCTGCGTTGTGGCGAGGCGGCGAGCGCGTTGGTCGGTGTCGGCGGCGATGATGTTGACGCCGATCATGGCGTGCGGCCGATCGAGCTGCGCCGAGGGCTTGAACCGGTCCCGATAGATGGCCAGCGCCCGCATCAGCTGGTCCGGCGCGAAGTGCGAGGCAAAGGCATAGGGAAGGCCGAATTCGGCCGCCACCTGGGCGCCATAGGTGCTGGAGCCGAGAATCCACAGCGGCACACGCGTACCGGCGGCCGGCACTGCCTGAACGCGCTGGCCGGGCTGTACGGGGGCGAAATAGGCCTGAAGCTCAAGCACGTCCTGCGGGAAGTCGTCGGGATCGGTGAGCGAGCGCCGCAGCGCCCGCACAGTGAGCTGGTCGGTGCCCGGCGCGCGGCCGAGGCCGAGATCGATGCGACCGGGAAACAGCGTGGCAAGGGTGCCGAACTGCTCGGCTACGACGATCGGCGCATGGTTGGGCAGCATGATTCCGCCGGCGCCGATGCGGATCGTGCGCGTGCCGGCGGCGATATGCGCCAGCACGACCGAAGTGGCGGCGCTGGCGATGCCGGGCATGTTGTGATGCTCCGCCACCCAGAAGCGGCGATAGCCCCATGTCTCGGCATGGCCGGCGAGATCGCGCGCATTGTCGAGGGCGGCGCGGGCGTCGGTCGCTTGCGTGACGCGAACGAGATCGAGGATGGAGATGTCTGCCATCCCCTGAAGATAGGGATGCCGGCCCGGTTTCGCCATGGTCTGACGATGGCGCCAGCGTTTTCAAAGCGGCCGGGTGGCGAACCTGTGGATGACGGGCCCCTCGGGTGGCAGTTCGGACGGCGGCCCGCTGCTCTCCCCGAACCATTCGGAAACGGCGGCGCGGCCGGCCTGGCCGATGTGGAGGCCCATCTTGGTGCGGCGCCAGAGCACGTCATCCGAGCAGGTCGCCCACTCATGGTCGCGATAGGGCGCGAGCTCCGCCTCCCACATGCCGCCGATGTTGCGGC
>JBBSPR010000272.1:0-3051 GCA_038258615.1 Sphingomonadales bacterium | reverse complement strand
TCCGGCACGCTGCGCATGGCCGATGGCCGGGTGGAGGCGACCGTGCTCGGCGCGGTCATCGAGAATGTGGCGCTCGACAGCCGCTTCAACGGCTCGCGCCTCGAGCTCACGCGTTTTTCCGGCACCGCAGGTCGCGGCGGCACCATCACCGGCACCGGCGGCATCGATCTCTCCGCCGAGCGCAGCTTCCCGCTCGATGTGCGGCTGCGGGTCAACAATGCCCAGCTGCTCAACCGCGACGATTATGCCGGCACCGGATCGGGCACCCTCAGGATCGCCACCGACGAATATGGCGGCGTTGTCTCGGGCAACCTCACCGTCAACCGCGCCACCTTCCGCATCGGCCGCGCCGCCGTCGCCGATGTGCCGGTGCTCACCGTCACAGAGCGCAACACCCGCGTGCTCGGGCGGCCGATGCTCGCCTATGCGCCGCCCACCCGCTGGCTGCTGAACCTCGATGTGAAGGGCGATCGCCAGCTGTTCGTATCGGGCATGGGGATCGAATCCGAATGGCGCGCAGATCTGCGCATCCGCGGCGGCGCCTATACGCCCGAGCTGTTCGGCCGCGTGGAGCTGGTACGCGGGGATTATGACTTTGCCGGCAAGCGCTTCGTGCTCACCCGCGGCGATGTGCGCTTCCAGGGCGGCTACCCGCCCGATCCGGTCATCGACATCACCGCCGAGAGCAGCACCAGCGGCTTCACCGCCCAGCTCGCCATCAACGGCACCGCCACCAGGCCCGCCATCCGCTTCAGCTCGGTGCCCGCCCTGCCCGAGGACGAAGTGCTCAGCCGGCTGCTTTTCGGCGAAACGGTCACCAACCTGTCGGCTTTCGAAGCCGTGCAGCTGGCCGGGGCGCTGGCTTCGCTGCGCAGCAACGGCGGCGGCTTCAACCCGATCAATTCGGTGCGCAAGGGCCTCGGCATCGACCGGCTGCGCATCCTGCCGGCCGACCAGCTGACCGGGCGCGGCACCGCCGTGGCCGCCGGCCAGTACATCGGCCGCAACGTCTATGTGGAGCTGGCGACCGATGCGCAGGGCTATACCGCCACCAACATCGAAATCTCCATCACCCGCTCGCTGTCGATCCTTTCGCAGGTGGCCACGCTGGGCGGCACCGGGGCAGCCCTGCGCTGGCAGACCGACTATTGATCAAAAGCTGTTGTAGCAGTCGCTACATTCGCTTATGTTCTGCGCGACACAGGGCAGGAGCAACCCATGCAGATCGGGCTTTCGAAGGGGCAGATCCTCATGCTGGCCGGCATCGGCGCAGCACTCTGGTATGCGGCCGGCCTGCTGCTGCACTGGCTGGCCGGCGCCGGCATGCTGCATGGCAGCGCCCGCGCCATCGTCTATGCCCTCACCGTGCCCGGCACCATGCCCTTCGTGCTGCTCGCCGCCAGGCTGGCGCGGCTGTCGCCCGGGCAGCGGCTGACCGGCATTGCCATCGTCACCACCACCGCGCTGCTCATCGATGGCATTGTCGTTGCCTGGTTCCCCGGCGTTTATGGTGACACGGCGGAACATGTGCTCGCCGCCAGCGGTGCCGTTCTCTGGGGTGCTGGTGTGGGGCTGGCGCTGGCAGCGCTGCTCACAAGGTCTGCACCACCTCGTCGGCCAGCCCCAGGCTCTTGAGCAGTACCGCCCCTTCCACCGCCATCAGCAGCCGTGTCGCATCGGCCCGGCGGCCGGGCGCCGGCGTATCGAGCAGCTTCTCGCACAGCGCCAGGAAGCCGCGCGCGATGGCCTCGCCGGTCGCCCGCGCCACTGCATCGTCGCTGGCAGCCCGGCTGGCCAGTTCGAGCCACAGCCGCATATAGGGCCAGAGCCCGTCATCGAGCATCGCGCGCGTCAAGAGCTTGCGCAGAGCATCGAACGGCTGCGGCGGCAGCGCCTGAAGCGGCGCCAGCAGCGCCGTCATGCGCGCGGCGATCGTCTGCAGGATCGCCGCGACCAGTTCCGCCTTGTCCTTGAAATAATAGAGCAGCATCCGGTCCGATGTGCCCATCGCCTCGGCCAGCGGGCGCAGGCTGGCGCTGGCCAGGCCATGCGCCAGCACATGGTCCGCCAGCCCTTCGAGCAGCGCCGTCCGGCGATCGGGAGCAGGAGCGTCGACCATGCGCGAAACTATGGCCGCAGTGCGCCCAAGTCCACCGGCGCCTTGCAATTCAGCTTGCCCGGCTGCGGGCCGCACTTTACAGTTTCATACATTCGTCGGTCACAAGGATACGCGGGAGGGCGTACGTGGGAGGGTGGTCCGCGTGTTGACCATGGGCATCCTGGCTTATCAGCTGCTGTGTGCGGCGATGCTCGTTGCCGGCGTGCTCTTCGCGTTGTTGCGCGGCGGGGCCGAGGAGCGGAGCGCCGCCACCATGTTGCTCGCCGCCACCGCTGCCACCTGGGGTGCCAACCGCCATGGCTATGCAGCACCCGAACTGGCGATGATGCTGGTCGATACGGCGCTGTTCATCGGGCTGGGCGCACTGGCGCTGCGCAGCCAGCACTTCTGGCCACTCTGGGCCGCCGCCTTCCAGCTCGTCGCGGTGGTCGTTCATATCGCAATGTTCGGCCAGCGGAACCCGGGCGGTCTGGACAGCGCCCTGGCCTATGCCATCGGCCTCAACATCTGGGCGGTCCCCGTGCTCGGCGCGTTCCTGCTTGGCATGCGCCGGCGCGCCCGATCAGCCGCGCCCGATCATCTGCCGCGCCATGGCATCGGCGACAACATCGGTGGAGCGACCTGAGCGCGCGGCTTCGGCAAAAACCGCCGCCAGCCGGCCCTCGATCGCGGCAATATCGGCATTCACCGTCGCCGGGTCCGACCGGCCGAGATATTCCGCCACCACATTGATGATCCCTCCGGCGTTGATCACATAATCGGGCGCATACAGGATCCCGCGCGCCGCCAGCCGCGCGCCATCCTCGGGCGTGGCGAGCTGGTTGTTCGCCGCTCCGGCCACGATCGACACATCGAGTGCTGCGATGCTCGCCTCGTCAAGGATCGCACCCGCGGCGCAGGGGCTGAACACGTCCGCCGGCACGGTCAGGATC
>JBBSPR010000271.1:0-3063 GCA_038258615.1 Sphingomonadales bacterium | reverse complement strand
GACCGATTGGCCGCGCGCCGCGAGCTCGCCGGCGAGGACGTGCGCTGGGACCATATGGCCGCCGGTGCCGCCGGCTGCGAGCACGATCATGCGCCCCTCCAGCGCTCGACATAGGGCGAGGCCTTGAGGAAGGGATTGCGCCGCGTGAGCGCCAGCAGCAGCCCCATGCCGAGGCAGAGTGCGAGGAAGGACGAGCCGCCATGGCTGATGAAGGGCAGGGTCATGCCCTTCGATGGGGCGAGCTTGAGGTTGACGGCGATGTTGATCGTCGCCTGCAGCCCGAACTGCGCCACCAGCCCCGAGGCGGCGAGCATGATGAAGGGGTCTTCCTCATCGAGCAGCGACAGGAACACGCGGACGACGATGGTCATGTAAAGAACGGCGATGAACAGGCAGGTGATGATGCCGAATTCCTCGCCGATCACCGAGAAGATGTAATCGGTCTGCGGCTCGGGCAGGCGGAACTTCATGACGCCCTCGCCAGGGCCGACACCGAACAGCCCGCCGGCGCGAAAGCAATCGAGCGCCTTGTCGATCTGGTAGGTGTCGCCTTCGCCGGTGACGAACTTGTCGATACGGTCCGCGACATGCGGCAGGGTGACATAGGCGACGCCGATGCCGACAAGCCCGGCGAGGATGATGAGGCCGACGAGCAGCAGCGGCATGCCGGCGAGCACTGCCTGCATCAGCCAGATGGCGCCCATCAGCACCGTCTGCCCGAGATCGGGCTGCATGAGCAGCAGGGCGGCGAAGACCGCGAAGATGCCGAAGCTGAGCTGCATCGTGGGCAGCGAAGGGTCCTCGAAGCGCAGCGACAGCAGCCAGGCGGTGGTGACGATGAACAGCGGTTTCAGGAACTCGGAGGGCTGGACCTTGATGCCGGCGAGCATGATCCAGCGCGTGGCGCCATTGGTGCCGCCATCGGTGGTGCCACCGACCAGCACGAGAAGGAGCAGCACGCCGAACACGCCGCAGCCGAGCACTGCGGCACGCCGTGCCAGCCGGATGGGCAGCATCGACACGCCGAGCAGCACCGGGAGGCCGAGCAGCACCCACATCACCTGGCGCTTGAGAAAGTAGAGGCTGTCATAGGTGAAGGCGGCGCCCGACAGGCGGCGGGCGGCGGCGGGGGAGGCGGCCGCGACGGCGATGATGCCGCAGCCGATGAGCGCGAACACCAGCATCATCAGCAGCTTGTCGGATGTGCGGAACCAGTCCCCGAGCCATGAGCTGTCACGGCGGGAAAAGGCGATTCCGGTACGGCTCATGCGAGGGCCTCCACGAGCGTCCGGAAGGCATCGCCGCGATGCTCGAAATCACGGAACTGGTCGAAGCTGGCGCAGGCCGGCGAGAGCAGCACCGTCTCGCCCGGGCGGGCAGCGGCGGCGGCGTCGGACACGGCCTGTTCGAGGGTGCCCGACATGGTGACGGGCAGCCTTGGGGCAAGCAGCGGCTGGAAGAGCGGGGCGGCCTCGCCGATCAGATAGGCGGCGACAACATTGTCAAGCCAAGGCATCACCGCATCGAGATCGGCGCCCTTGGCCTTGCCGCCGGCGATCCAATGGGTGCGCGGGAAGGCGGCGAGGGCGGGCGCGGTCGATTCGGGGTTGGTGGCCTTGCTGTCGTTGACCCAGAGCACGCCACCGCGGGTGCCGATGCGCTCCATGCGGTGCGGGAGGCTTGAGTAAGAGGCGAGGCCGGCGGCGATGGCGGCATCGTCCAGCCCGAGGGCCTGGGCTGCGGCGGTGGCGGCGCGGGCGTTCTGGAGGTTGTGCGGGCCTTGCAGTGCGGGCCATGCGGATTGTTCGGCGGTGGTGACGTCCTCGATGTGCTGGCCGGGCAGATCATGGTCATGCGCCGCTTGCGCGCCGACGATTGCCGTGCCGCCGGCATCCTGCATTGCGAACAGCTGCGCCTTGGCGGCGGCATAGGCGGCCATGGTGCCATGGCGCTCTAGATGATCGGGGGTGATGTTGAGCAGCACCGCCACGTCGCAGGCGAGCGTTTGCGTGATTTCGAGCTGATAGCTGGAAAGTTCGAGGACATAGACGCCGCCGCCGGGCAGCGGGTCCTGTGCGAGAATGGGAAGGCCGATGTTGCCGCCCATCGCTGCGGGAACGCCTGCTTGGGTGAGGATGTGGTGGATGAGAGCCGTCGTCGTCGACTTCCCGTTGGTTCCGGTGATGCCGACGACGCGGTGTGGGGGACGGTCCTCGCGGGCTTGTGCGAAAAGCTCGATATCGCCGATCACCGGCACGCCTGCGGCGGCGGCGCGGGCGAAGATCGGGGCGGAGTGCGGCACGCCTGGGGATACTATGATTGCTGCAAGTCCGGTCAGGTCGGCAGAGTTGAGATCGGTCAGCGGGCCATCGAAAGCCATGCGCGCAGCTTCGCCATCGTCCCACGCCAGCACCTCGGCGCCCGAAGCGTGCAGCGCTGCCACGGTGGCGCGGCCCGAGCGGGCCAGCCCGAAGACGCCATAGGTCTTGCCGGCGAAGGCGCTGGCGATGATCACCGCAGCTTCAGTGTGGCGAGGCCGGCGAGCGCCAGCACGATGGCGATGATCCAGAAGCGGATGACGACGGTCGATTCGGCCCAGCCCTTGGCTTCGAAGTGATGATGAATCGGCGCCATGCGGAACACGCGCTTGCCGGTCATCTTGAAGCTGGCGACCTGGACGATGACGCTGACGGTTTCGAGGACGAACAGCCCGCCGATGACGAGCAGCACCAACTCATGGTTGGTGACGACGGCGATGGTGCCAAGGGCGCCGCCCAAGGCGAGGCTGCCGGTATCGCCCATGAACACCGCAGCGGGGGGTGCATTGTACCAGAGGAAGCCGAGACAGGCGCCGATGAGGGCGGCGCAGAACACCGCGAGCTCGCCGGCGCCGGCGACGTGGTGGACCCCGAGATACTCGGCGAAGCGGATGTTGCCGATGCCACGTTCCTGCGCCATCCGCGCGCCATACGCGAGGCTGGCCCGGCTCAGGTCAACGGCCAGGACGTTGGCGTCGGGCAGGCGTAGCGCCACCTGGATCGGGTGCCGGCCGGTGCCAGCAGG
>JBBSPR010000270.1:0-3068 GCA_038258615.1 Sphingomonadales bacterium | reverse complement strand
GGCTTCAAATCGGGCGGCTTCAATGGGCGGCCATCGTCGGCGGCGATCATCGGCTATGATCCCGAGACGGTGCAAAGCTATGAGCTGGGGCTGAAGACCGAATTCTTCGACCGGCTGCTGCGGATCAATGCCTCGGTGTTCCAGTCGGACTACAAGAACCAGCAACTGCTGGTGTTCACCGCGATCAGCGGCCTGTTCGAGACGCGCAACGCCGGCGATTCGCGTATCCGCGGCTTCGAGATGGAGGCCGATGCCAATATCTCGGAGCGGCTGGCACTGCGCGCGGCGGTAGGGCACCTCGATGCCGGCTATCGCACGCTCTCGCCGCAGGTGGCCGGCATCACGCTCGACACGCCGCTGCCGCTGACGCCGCGCTGGACGTATTCGCTTTCGGGAGAATATCGGCAGCCGCTGGGGGACCGGCTCGGCCAGCTGCGGCTGCGTGCCGACTGGCAATATCGGTCGACGCTCTCCTACCAGCTCGAGGCCGATCCGCTCGAAGTGCAGCCGGGCTATGGGCTGCTCAACCTGCGCGCCACCTGGGCGCTGCCCGACGACCGTTGGCAGATTGCGGTGTTCGGCACCAACGTCACCGATACCGAATATCTGACCAATGCGCAGGACACGCTCGCCGGCAACGGCACCGCGTTCGGCGGCATCGGGCGCCCGGCCGAATGGGGCATCGAAGTTGGAGTGAAATTCTGATGACGACCGCCCCTGCCCGCTACCATCCGGCACTGGTGACGCTGCACTGGATCGCCGGCCTCGGCCTCATCGGCATGCTCGCCTTCGGCAAGCTGGTGCTGGAGGGGGTGAGCAATGCCGACCCTGCCAAGGCGGAGCTGCTGCGGCTGCACATGGCGGGCGGGCTGGGGCTGCTGCTGATCATGCTGGTGCGGCTGGTGGTGCGCTTCACCACGCGGCGCCCTGCCCCCGCGCACGCCGGCGGGCCGCTTCGGCTGGCGGCGCGCGCGAGCCATCTCGCGCTCTACCTGTTCAGCTTCGCGATGCTCGTGACCGGGCTCGGCATGGCGCAGCTCGGCGGACTGTTCCCGCTGCTGCAGGGCCAGCCGGTGGACCTGCCCGATTTCGGCACGTTGCCGCCGCACGCCGGGCATGTGCTGTTCTCGTCGCTGCTGATCGCGCTGATCGCCCTCCATGCCGGGGCAGCACTTTGGCACCAGTTCGGCCGCCGCGATGGCGTGCTGGGGCGGATGGGGTTCGGCTCACGCTAGCAGTTGGCGCACCGAGCGCAGCGCCACCGCGAGCAGCGTGAAGGTGGGGCTGATCCCGCCCGAAACCGGGAACAGCCCCGAGCCGGAGAGCACCAGCCCCGGCACGCCATGCACCCGGCCAAAGCTGTCGCAGACCGAGGTGCGCGGAGCATCGCCCATCAGCGTGCCGCCGATGAGATGGCCGCAGTTGAACGGCCCTGCCCAATGCTCGGTGGCACCCGCCGCAGCCATGACCGCGCGCCCCTCGGCGATGCAGTGCCGCCACAGCGCCATCACGCTGTCGTCGGCGCGGTGGACGACCTTGGCCAGCGGCACGCCGAACCGATCCCGGCCTTCGCCCAGCATCACCCGGTTCTCGGGGTCGGGAAGCTGGCCGATCATCGCCACCATCGACGCCAGGCCATGCACGGCGCGCGCCATGAAGGCTTCCAGCGCTGCGCCGAACAGCTCGGACCGCGACACCGCGATGCCGAAGATGTCGTTGGGTTTGATCGCCGGCGCGACCTGCCATTGCCAACTGCCCGGCGGGGCGTTGCGCCGATCCCGGGCATCGCGCACCCGGTTGGTGAGCTGGCCAGCGGACACGCCGAGATGATTGTCGGTGCGGGTGTCGAAGATGCCATACACCAGCGCCAGCGCATCGAGCATGAAGTTGCGGCCGACCTGATCATGCTTGTTGCCCGCCCCCTGCGGCCAGGCTTCGCAGGCGGATGCCAGCAGCAACCGCAGCGTCTGCACCGCCGAGGTGCCGAGCACCACCAGCGGCGCGCGGGCCTCGGCGCGGCTGCCATCGGGCCGCGCCCATTCGACGCCGGCGACCGCACCATCGGCCCCCGGCAGCAGCCGCAGCACGGTCGCATCGTGCATGATCCGCGCACCATGCGCTTCAGCCACAGGCCACCAGGTGACGAGCGGATTGGCGAGCGCGCCGGTGGGGCAGCCGGCATCGCACCATCCATCGTAGAGGCACGCCGGGCGATCGCCGAAGTCCTGCGTGAGCACCGCCACCGGCAGCGGCGCCACGGGAAGCCCGAGCTTTTTGAAGCCTGCCGCCAGCCGTTCGCCCTGAGCGGTGCGCGGCAGTGGCGGCAGCGGATAGGCATCCCCCGGAGGCCGCCAGATTTCCGCTTTCGCATCGCCGGCGATGCCGACCACCGCCTGCACTTCATCGTAGAAAGGCGCCAGCATCGGATAGTCGATCGGCCAGTCGCGCCCCGTGCCATAGCTGCTGCGGTGGCGGAACAGTTCGGCGTGCATCCGCGGCCAGGTGGCATAATGGTGGAGGGCGGCCCCACCGGTGCCCCAGCCGGTGTTGAGATTGTGCGAAAAGCCGCGATGGTTGCCGGCGAATTCGGTCGCGGCGCCACCCCATTTGAGCCGCCGCGCCCAGAGCTGCGACGAGACGAGATCGGACAGCGCGCGTTCCGGCCCGGCCTCCAGCATCGGCACGCGCTTGCCGGCGCGCGCCAGCTCGGCGGCATAGAGACAGCCCGCAGCACCGGCGCCGACGACCAGCGCATCAAGCTCGCTCACCAATGCGATTCCGGCGGGATATGCGCCATGTACGGCACGCCGAGCCGCGCAAAGCCCGCCTCGGTGCCATAGACGACATCGATGGCATCGGCGCGAATGACGAAATAGGCGAGGCCTGCCGGTGGCCCCTGCCAGCCCTGCGGATCGGGACCGGCGGCGATCTCGCCGACAAGGGCAGCGGCCTGGCCGGCATCGAGGGCGGCGAAATCGGTGCCGTGGCGAGTGCGGGCGAAGCCATCCACCGCCGCCAGCGCGCCGGCGTAGAAGCCGTCCCACGGCGGCGGCACGTCGAGGTAGCGG
>JBBSPR010000269.1:0-3073 GCA_038258615.1 Sphingomonadales bacterium | reverse complement strand
GCAAGGCCTCCAACAAGATGATGAGCTACCGGGTGGCGTTCCAGGCGCTGGCGATCGTGTTCATCGTGCTGCTGTTCCTGGTCAACCGCCCGGGCTGACGCCTGTGCTGCTGCCCTGGAGTTGCTGATGGTCAAGCTCAACAAGATATATACCCGCACCGGCGATGATGGCTCGACCGGGCTGGTCGATGGCTCGCGTCGCTCCAAGGCCGATCCGCGGCTGCAGGTGGTCGGCTCGGTGGACGAGACCAATGCGGCGATCGGGCTGGCGCGGATCACGGCGCCGGACGATATCGCTGACGCGCTGGCGCGGGTGCAGAACGATCTGTTCGACCTGGGTGCCGACCTTGCGACGCCGGGTGAAGTGCAGGGTGCCTTGCGGATCGTCGCGGCGCAGGTGGCGCGGCTGGAGGCGGAGATCGATGCCGCCACGGCGGCGCTGCCGCCGCTGACCAGCTTCATCCTGCCCGCCGGCACGCCATGTGCCACTGCACTCCATCTTGCGCGCACCATCTGCCGCCGTGCCGAGCGCGACGCCGTGGCAGCGCGGGTGGCGGGCGAAGACTTGTCGGAGGTGGCGCTCTGCTATGTGAACCGATTGTCCGATCTGTTGTTTGTCTTGGCGAGGCTGGCCAATGGGGCGAGCGGCGATATTCTCTGGGTGCCCGGCGCCAACCGCTGAGCGCCCGTGATCCGCAATGCTCGCACGGAGGAAGACATGGCAAGCCGGCAGCCCGTAGCACTCTCCCAGGATAGCGATACCGAGGCGGTGCTTCGGCTCTTCCACGCCGTGCGGGGGCGCAGCGTGGCGCTGGTGGCGCCGCTCTCCGATGCCGATGCGAGCGTTCAGTCGATGCCCGATGCGTCTCCGGCCAAATGGCATCTGGCGCACACCAGCTGGTTTTTCGAGACGTTCGTGCTGGCCGGGATCGGCGACTATCAGCCGTTCGACGAGGATTTCGGCTTTCTGTTCAACAGCTATTATGAGGCGATGGGGCCACGGCTGGCACGGCACCGGCGCGGGATGATCACCCGGCCGAGCCTCCCCGATGTGCTGGCATGGCGCGCACATGTCGATGCGGCCATCGCCAATGCGGCCGATGAACTGTCGCCGGCGCGACTGGCGCTGATCGAACTGGGCTGCCACCATGAGATGCAGCATCAGGAGTTGCTGCTGACCGACATTCTCGATGCGATGGCCGCCAACCCGACCGAACCCGCACTGTGGCCGGCGCAACGCGCGCAGCCGTCGGTGGTCGCTGCCGGAGGCTGGACCGACTTTGCGGGCGGCATCCACCGCATCGGCCATGTTGGCGCGGGCTTCGGCTTCGATTGCGAGGGGCCGGCGCATGATGTGCTGCTGCAGCCTTTTTCGCTGGCGGACCGGCTGGTGACCAATGCGGACTGGGCGGATTTCATTGCCGATGGCGGCTATGACAAGCCGGCGCTGTGGCTCTCGGACGGCTGGGCCTGGCGGCAGGCGGAGGCGATCGTGGCGCCGCTCCACTGGCGTGCCGAGGGTGGCTGGTGGTCCGGCTTCGGGCTGGCCGGGCGCGCGGCGCTCGATCCGGCGGCGCCGGTGACGCATGTGAGCTTTTATGAAGCCGATGCCTTTGCCGCCTGGGCGGAGGCGCGGCTGCCGACCGAGGCCGAATGGGAAGTGGCAGCGGCCGGGCATGATCCGGATGGCGGCAACCAGCTCGACCGGGCCGGGCCGGTGGCGCCGCATGGCAGTGCCTCGCTGTTCGGCGATTGCTGGCAATGGACGGCGAGTGCGTTTCGTCCCTATCCGGGGTTTCGCGTCGCGAGCGGGGCGGTGGGCGAATACAACGGCAAGTTCATGAGCGGGCAGATGGTGCTGAAGGGCGCCTCGTGCGCGACGCCGCGCGGCAGCAGCCGGGCGAGCACGCGCAACTTCTTTCCGCCGACCGCGCGGTGGCAGTTTTCCGGCGTGCGGCTCGCACGCGATGTTTAATTTCGGGCATGAGTAGGGCGTATGGCGGACGCAGATGATTTCGAGAATGTCGCGTTTGCGCGCGATGTGCGGCTGGGTCTCTCGCAGCCGCGCAAGGTGATCCCGGCGCGCTGGTTCTATGATCGGCGCGGCTCGGAGATTTTCGAGGCGATCACCGATGCGCCCGAATATTATCCGACGCGCACCGAGATCGGGCTGTTGCAGGATTGTGCGCCGGCCGTGGCGACGCGGGTGGGCGCTGGACATGCCGTGGTCGAGTTCGGCTCGGGATCATCGGCGAAGACGCCGCTGCTGCTGCGTGCGGTGGCGCCGGCGGCCTATGTGCCGATCGATATTTCGGGCGACTTTCTGCATGCGTCGGCAGCAGCGCTGGCGGCGGATTTTCCGGGGCTCGATGTGCAGCCGGTGGTGGCGGATTTCACGAAGCGGTTTGTGCTGCCGCGTGCCGACCTGCCGCGGCTGGGGTTTTTTCCGGGATCGACGATCGGCAATCTGGCGCCGGCGGCGGCGGTGGATCTGTTGCGCGGGTTTGCGGCGCAACTCGGGGCTGGTGGCTGGCTGCTGATCGGCTTCGACCTGGCGCCCGGGACGGGCAAAAGCGTGCGTGTTCTGGAAGCGGCTTATGATGATGCTGCTGGTGTGACGGCGGACTTCAACCTGAACCTGCTGGTGCGTATCAACCGCGAGCTGGCAGGCACGGTGCGGATCGAGGACTTTCGGCACCGGGCGGCGTGGAACGCCGATGCCAGCCGGATCGAGATGCATCTGGAGGCGGTGGCCGACACGCGCTTCGAGGCGGCGGGGCAGGGGTTTGCGCTGCGCGCCGGCGAGACGATCCACACCGAGAACAGCCACAAATGGTCGCTGGAGGCGGTGCGGCTGCTGGGCCGGGCCTCAGGCTGGACACCGGTGGAGAGCTGGGAGGACGGGCAGGGGTTGTTCAGCCTGCAGCTCTGGCGCACCGAAACGCCGGGGCTTGAGCCTTAGTGTCTGACCCGAAACTAAGTTAAGTGATATCAGCCGGTTGCGCTTGACGCGCTGGCACATGTTTGATTCTGCGGGTTTTGCGAAGAACTCGAAGGACATACGATGTGGACTG
>JBBSPR010000268.1:0-3091 GCA_038258615.1 Sphingomonadales bacterium | reverse complement strand
GGGATTGACCGACAGGGTCGAGTCGTCGACCGGTGCGCCGTCCGAGATCATCATCAGGACCTTGCGCTGCTCGGGACGAACGATGAGGCGGGAATGGGCCCACGACAGCGCCTCGCCGTCGATGTTCTCCTTGAGCAGCCCCTCGCGCATCATCAGCCCGAGGTTCTTCCGCGCCCGGCGCCACGGCGCATCGGCGGGCTTGTAGATGATGTGCCGCAGGTCGTTGAGCCGGCCCGGCTTGAGCGGCCGGCTGGCGGCAAGCCATTTCTCGCGCGAAAGCCCGCCCTTCCAGGCGCGCGTGGTGAAGCCGAGGATCTCGGTCTTCACCGCGCAGCGCTCGAGCGTGCGCGCCAGAATGTCCGCACAGATGGCAGCGATGCTGATCGGCCGGCCGCGCATCGATCCCGAATTGTCGATCAGCAGCGTCACCACCGTATCCCGGAAATCGGTGTCGCGCTCGATCTTGTAGCTCAGCGCATGCGCCGGGTTGGTGACGATCCGCACCAGCCGCGCAGCATCGAGAATGCCCTCTTCCTGGTCGAAATCCCAGCTGCGGTTCTGCTGCGCCATCAGCCGCCGCTGCAGCCGGTTGGCAAGCTTGGTCACCGCCGATTGCAGCGGCACCAGCTGCTGGTCGAGATAGGCACGCAGCCGCGTCAGCTCATCGGCATCGCACAGCTCCTCGGCGGTTATCACCTCGTCATGCGCGGTGGTGAAGGCCTTGTAATCGAAGCCCGGCGGCAGTTCGGAAGGCGGCGTGCTCGGCCGCCACGGAGTCATCCCCTCCTGCCCGTCATCGCCCATCTCGGCGTCTGACACCATGTCGGTGTCCATCTCCACCTCGCGGGTTTCGGCATCATCCGGCGGCTCGTCGCCCTGCTCGGCGCGCGTCTCCGTCGATTCCTCCTGCCCGCCCCGCTGCTCGTCCTCGTCCTGGCTGTCGCCGGGTGCGTCCTGCTCCTGCTCGTCCTCGCTCTCGCTGTTGTCCTGTTTGTCGGGCTCGGCATCGGGATCGACCCCCAGCCCCAGGTCGGCGAGCACGCGGCGCATCACCTGCGCAAAGGCAGCCTGATCGTGCGTCACCTGCGCCAGCTCGTCGAGATGCACCCCGGCGCGGCTTTCCAGGTCGTCGCGCACAAGGTCGAGCGCGTTCTGCGCCATTGCCGGCGGCGCGCTGCCGGTCAGCCGCTGCCGCGCAAGCAGGCCGAGTGCGGTCGCCAGCGGCACCTCCTCGGCCGTGCGTGCGCGCACGATCGGGTCGGTGCGCACCCGCGTCTCGGTCATCCGGTCGAGGTTCTTCGCCACCCCGGCCATGCCTGTCGCGCCCAGTGCCTCGCAGCGCACCTGTTCCAGCGCATTCCAGATCTCGCGCGCCGCCCCGGCATCGGGCTGCTCCTTGCCGTGCAGCCGCGGATCATGGTGGCGGTGGCGCAGCGCAAAACTGTCCGCCCAGCCGCGCACTTCGGCGACCTGATCCGCCGGCAGCGCCCGGCCCGGCTGCGGCACGCGCGCGCTGTCCCCGAAGCAGCTCGGCTTGTCGGCGGTATAGGCAAGCTCCACCTCCCAGCGCGTATCGCCGGGGGCATGGCCCATGGCGCGCAGCGTGGCGGCCACGGCAGCACGGAAATCTTCGATCGGGTTCTCGGGCGTGGCCATCTCAGAAGCTCCCCCAGCCGGGCCGCAGCACCCCGCGCCTCAGCGCCGCGCCTTGACCGCGATCGATTCGGGCAGCTCCTCGCCAAACACCCGCTGGTAATATTCCGCCACGATGCCGCGCTCGGCTTCGTCGCACTTGTTGAGGAAGCTCAGCCGGAACGCGAAACCCACATTGTTGAAGATCTTGGCATTCTGCGCCCAGGTGATGACCGTGCGCGGGGACATCACCGTGCTGATGTCGCCACCGATGAAGCCGGCGCGCGTCATGTCCGCCACCCGCACCATGCTCGCCACCGTCTTGCGGCCCGCATCGCTGTCGAAGCTCGGCTCCTTGGCGACCACGATCGCGGTCTCGGTGTGGTGCGGCAGATAGTTGAGCGTCGTCACGATGCTCCACCGGTCCATCTGGCCCTGGTTGATCTGCTGGGTGCCATGGTAAAGCCCGGTCGTGTCCCCCAGCCCCACGGTGTTGGCGGTGGCGAACAGCCGGAACCACGGGCTCGGCCGGATCACGCGATTCTGGTCGAGCAGCGTGAGCTTGCCTTCCACCTCGAGCACGCGCTGGATCACGAACATCACATCGGGCCGGCCGGCATCATATTCGTCGAACACCAGGGCGGTGGGGGTCTGCAGCGCCCAGGGCAGCAGGCCCTCGCGAAACTCGGTGATCTGCTGGCCATCCTTGAGCACGATCGCATCCTTGCCGATGAGATCGATGCGGCTGATGTGGCTGTCGAGGTTGATGCGGACGCATGGCCATTTCAGCCGCGCCGCCACCTGCTCGATATGGGTGGATTTTCCGGTGCCATGATAGCCCTGCACCATCACCCGGCGGTTGAAGGCGAAGCCGGCCAGAATGGCGAGCGTGGTGTCGGGATCGAACACATAGGAGGGGTCGAGATCGGGCACGCGCTCATCGGCCATCGAAAAGGCCGGCACCGCCATGTCGATATCCACCCCGAACATCTCGCGCGCATCGACCGTGATATCGGGCGCCATCAGCGCCGTGCCACCCTGCGGCATGGCAGTGTCGGAGAGATTGGGGGCTGTGGCCACTGGACTTCAAAGCTCCGTCTTGAAACGCGGTTGTGCCCGAAGATGCGTATAGGCTGAAACGACAGCCTGCAACTTTCCTTCGTGTGACCTGTCGCCGCCATTGCTGTCGGGGTGGTAGCGCCGCACCAGCGCCTTGTAGATGCGCCGCACATCCGCCCCGGTGGCGGCATCATCGAGCCCCAGCGCGCCCAGCGCCCGCGCATCACCGGCCTCGGGCCAGCGCCGCGCGGCCGGCGCCGGACGGCTTCGAGGCCCGCGACCGGCATGGGTCTCGTCCAGCACCCCATGCGCATCCCCGAAGTGAAAGGCCTCGCGGCCCGCCTCGTTCACCACCCTCTCCCAGCCCGCCAGCGGCGATTGCGCGGTGTGAATCTCCTCC
>JBBSPR010000267.1:0-3120 GCA_038258615.1 Sphingomonadales bacterium | reverse complement strand
GCCTTCGCCGCCGGCTGGAACCGCCTGTTGCGCGATCTCGGCCCCGCGCGTGGCCCCGAGGCCAGCCGCGGCAAGCCCTGGGTGCGCCCCCTCACCACCGACGATCTGCTCCGCCTCAACGAAAAGCAGATGCTCCTCGCAGGCAGTCTCGTATTCGCCCCCGCCATCGCCAACGCCGCCCCGCCCGCGGCACAAACCGCACTGAACATCGACGTGCCCACCGAGATGGGCCTCGGTTCCAACGGCTGGGCGTTCGGCGCGGACAGCACCGCGAGCGGCCGCGGCCTCGTCGTCGGCAACCCGCACTTCCCCTGGTTCGGCTCGGCACGCTTCTGGCAGATGCACACCACCATTCCAGGCAAGCTCGATGTCATGGGCGTCGGCATCGGCGGCACCCCCTATCCCACGCTCGGTTTCAACAAGGACGTCGCCTGGACCCACACCGTCACCGCCGCCCGTCACTTCACCATCCACGCCCTCACCCTCGATCCCGCGGACCCCACCCGCTACATCATCGACGGCAAGCCCGAACGGATGACCGCGCAGACGATCAGCGTCCCCGTTCCCGCCGGCGCCCAGCCCATCACCCGCACGGTCTACGCCAGCCGCTTCGGCCCGCTGGTCATGGCGCCGGCCGCCGGCCTCGGCTGGAGCAAGGCCACCGCCTATGCCCTCAAGGAGGCCAATCGCGGCAACCAGCGCGGCCTCGCCGCCTGGCTCGGCATCGCCACCGCGCGCAACACCGCCGAGATCCGCAAGGCGGTGGAAACCACCCTCGGCATCCCATGGGTCAACACCATCGCCGCCGACCGCACCGGCAGCGCGCTCCTCGCCGATGTCACCGCCGTCCCCAATGTCTCGGCCGAAAAGATCGCCGCCTGCGCCACCCCGCTCAGCCCGCGCGTCGCCTCGCGCTTCATCCTCCTCGATGGCAGCAAGTCGAGCTGTGACTGGACCCCTGCGCGCGGCACCCCCGTCGCCGGCCTCATGCCCGCCACCGACCAGGCCGTCTTCGCCCGCCGCGACTGGGTCGCCAACAGCAACGACAGCTATTGGCTCACCACCCCCAAGGCCCCCGCCACGCCGCTCTCCCCCATCCTGGGAGCAGCCGAAACCGTGCGCATGCTGCGCACCCGCTCGGGCATCCTCGAAATCGAGCGCAACCTCGCCCAGGGCAAGATGACCGCCGAAACCGCGAAAACCATGGCCTTCGCCAACAAGAGCCTCGCCGCCGAACTCACCCTCCCCGCGCTCATCGCCCTCGCCGAGTCCGACCCCGCCCTCGCCCCCGCAGCCACGGCGCTCAAGGGCTGGGACCAGCGCTTCGACACCGGCAGCCGCGGCGCCTTCCTGTTCCATCACATCTGGCGCGAGGCACAGCTCCTCTCCGGCCTCTGGGCCACGCCCTTCAGCGTCGCCGATCCGGTCAACACCCCCCACACCCTCGTCATCAGCGGCGAGCAGGGCAGCAAGCTCAAGGCCATCATCGCCAAGGCCATGGCCGACGTGCGCCAAGCCGGCTTCGCCCTCGATGCCCCCTGGGGTGACGTCCAATGGGCTCCGCGCGGCGGCGACAAGATCGCCATCCACGGCGGCGAGGGCGATCACGGCGTCCTCAACGTCCAGCGCAGCATGGCCGTCCCGGGCGGCCTCAACCCCGTCCATGGCACCAGCTACATCCAGGTCGTCACCTTCGATGAAAACGGCCCGGTCGCCGACGCCGTGCTCAGCTATTCCCAGTCCACCGACCCCGCCTCGCCATGGTATGGGGACCAGACCCGCCAATATTCCGCCAAGCAGTGGAACCGCCTGCCCTTCACCAAGGCCGAAATCGCCGCCACCCAGGTCGGCGAGGTGCTGCGCCTCCGCGAATAGCCGCCGCTGCCCTCAATGCGCCGCCGAAAGCGGAGCGCCTTCCTTGTCGTATCGGCCGAACCGATCGACCAGCGTGGCGCTCGCCGCGTTCATCCCGCGCAGGTCGACGTCGATGCCATGGCGGCGGAACCGCAGCACCACCTTGTCGAGCATAGCCACCGCCGAAATATCCCAGAAATGCGCGCCCGACACATCGATCACCACCCGCTCGACCACCTCGCGGAAATCGAACGCCCCTGCAAACTGGTCGGCGGATGCAAAGAACACCTCGCCGGTCACCAGATAGCTGCGCTCAACGCCATCTGCCGAAAGCGCCGCCTCCACCTTGAACAGCCGGCTCACCTTGGCAGCAAAGAAGATGCCCGAGAGCAGCACCCCCACCAGCACGCCTTCCGCCAGATTGTCCGTCGCCACCACGACGATCATCGTCTAGAGCATCACCACGCTGCTTTGCCACGGATGCACCCGCAGGTTCCTGATCGAGCTCCAGCTGAACGTGCCGATCGACACCATGATCATCACCGCCACAAGGGCGGGCATCGGAATGTCCGCCACCAGCCCGCCAAGCACCACGATCAGGAACAGCAGTCCTGTCCCCGCCACCAGCGCCGACAAGCGCCCGGAGCCGCCCGATTTCACATTGATCACCGATTGCCCGATCATCGCGCAGCCGCCCATGCCGCCCAGAAAGCCGGTCACGAAATTGGCAATGCCCTGCCCGCGCACTTCGCGCGGCTTGTCCGATCCGGTGTCGGTCAGGTCATCGACGATCTGCGCCGTCAGCAGGCTCTCCAGCAACCCCACCGCGGCCATGGTGATCGAATAGGGCAGGATGATCTGGAGCGTCTCAAGCGTCAGCGGCACCTGCGGCAGCGCGAAGAACGGCAGCGCATCGGGCAGCGCGCCCATGTCTCCCACCCGGTTCACATCGAGCCCGAAGTAAATCGCCAAGCTTGTCAGCACCATAATCGCCACCAGCGGCGATGGCACTGCCTTGGTAAGCAGCGGGAACAAATAGATGATCGCCAGCCCGCCCGCGACCATCACATAGGTGATCGGCGTCACCCCGATCAACTGCGGCAGCTGCGCCATGAAGATCAGGATCGCCAGCGCATTCACAAAGCCGGTGATCACCGAGCGGGACACATAGCGCATCAGCACATCGACCCGCAGATACGCCGCAGCAAACTGGATCACCCCCATCAGGATCGTCGCGGCAAACAGATGCCCCAGCCCATGCTCGCG
>JBBSPR010000266.1:0-3212 GCA_038258615.1 Sphingomonadales bacterium | reverse complement strand
TGCGCCATCTCCGCCAGCCGCAACCGACGGTGGCGCTTGCCATCGAACTTCGACAGGCTGGCAAAGGCGACATGGGCGATATCCATGTTGAGCCCCATGCCGATCGCATCGGTCGCCACCAGATAATCGACCTCGCCCGATTGATACATCGCCACCTGGGCATTGCGCGTGCGTGGGGACAGGCTGCCCATCACCACCGCAGCCCCGCCCTTCTGCCGCCGCAGCATCTCGGCCAGCGCATAGACTTCGGTGGCAGTGAAAGCGACGATCGCCGAGCGCCGCGGTAACCGGGATAGTTTCTTGGCGCCGGCATAGGACAGGGTGGAAAAGCGCGGCCGGGTGATGATCTCGGCTTCGGGCAACAGCTTGCGAATGAGCGGGCGCAGCGTCTCGGCGCCTAGGATCATCGTCTCGGCATAGCCCCGGCAATGCAGCAGCCGCTGGGTGAACACATGCCCGCGCTCGGGATCGGCACCCAGCTGCGCCTCGTCGATGCCGACAAACGCCACCTCCCGGTCGAGCGGCATCGATTCCATGGTGCAAAGGAACCAGCGTGCGCCGGGCGGCACGATCTTCTCCTCGCCGGTGATCAGCGCCACCTCGCCAACACCCTTGATCGCCACCACCCGGTCATAGACCTCGCGTGCCAGCAGCCGCAGCGGAAAGCCGATCATGCCGCTCGCATGCGCACAAAGCCGCTCCACCGCGAGATGCGTCTTGCCAGTATTGGTCGGCCCCAGCACAGCCACGATCTTGCTGCCATCGGGGCCGCCAAAGCCGCGGCTCGGCGAGGTGGGCACGCGCATCACCCGCATAATCTGGCGACCACCGTGCCACAGCACAACCCGGCACCGGCTCGGGTTTGCGACAGGGCGAAGCGGCAGAAAGGCGCAGTCGAGGCTGCGGCATGGTCGGGGACAAAGGTCAAACCCGGGCGGATCATCGCTTCCTTTGCGAAACGTGCTCGGCATTCAACGTGTCACAAGCCGATTCGCTCCGCAAGTGACCGTATGAAAACAGTCGCTTCACCGCATAAGATATGCACCCCGGCGTTGCAGCGTTGACACGCCCCCAAGGCTGGGCAAATGATTCCATCATCTTGAGCACGGCCTAAAGAAACTTCTTCGGGGGGGTCCGGTTTGTTTCAGCCACAATTGCAGGGCGCAGGCGGTCAGCCGGTCGCGGGCATCAGCCCCGTTGCCAGCGGTATGCTGCGGCCAGCGGCGGCATCATGGCCCGGCGTGCCGCTGGTCCGCGCCCGCCTCGGCCGCTGGCGGGAGGCAGCCTCCGGCCTGGCACTCGGCACCGACCTGTCCACCGATCTCGGTGCCGGCATCGGCAGCCGTCACTGGTGGCTGGGCCTCGCCTCCTGCATGGTGCTCTGCAGCACCGCGATCACCTTGGCCCTCGATGTGCCGCTCATTCCCGCAGCAGGTCGCGCCCCGCTCACCCCCAGCCAGCGCGAGGCGCTCAGCGGCCAGTTCATCGCCCCCCTCGCGATGGGCGGCCGCACCGGCATCGCCACCCGTCCCGATCCCGCCCTGGTCGTGCCGCTCGCCGAAATTCCCGAGCGTCCGCGCATCGAGCTCACCGCCCGCACCGTGCGTGGCCGCAGCCTCGGCGCCACACTCAAGCGCGCCGGCGTGGGTGCTGACGATATCAAGGCCGTCGAAGGCCTGCTTCGCGGCGTCGTCACTGCAGGCGCCATCGCGCCCGCCACCGACATCGATCTCGTCCTCGGCCGCCGGGACACGCGCAGCGCGCCACGCCCTCTCGATCTCATGGGTTTCCGCGCTGCCTTCGATCTGCGCGTCGCCGTAAGCCGCGTCGATGGCGCGCTCGTGCTCAAGCGTATCCCGATCAAGGTCGATTCCACCCCGCTCCGCGTCAACGGCCTTGTGGGCGGCGGCCTCGACCGCGCGCTGCGCAATGCCGGCGTGCCCGCCAGTGCGGCGGCCGAATATCGCCGCGTCATGGGCTATGTGGTCGACATGCAGCGCGGCGTGGGAAAGAAGGACCGTTTCGACATCGTCGTCGAGCGCGACCGCGCCGAGACCGGCGAAGTCCGCTACGGCTCCATGGTCTATGGCGCGCTCGACCGCGCCGGCAAGGGCAAGCTCGAAGTCGCCCGACACAAGCTCGGCGGCCGGCAGGAGTGGTTCCGGGAGACCGGCGAATCCGCCCGCAAGGGCCTGATGCGCACCCCCGTCGATGGTGCGCGCCTCACCTCGGCCTTCGGCATGCGCTTCCACCCGCTGCTCGCCTATTCGCGCATGCACCAAGGCGTGGATTTCGGCGCCCGCCACGGTGCCCCCATCTATGCCGCCGCCGCCGGCAAGGTCGCCTTCGTCGGCCCCCACGGCGGCCATGGCAACTACATCCGCCTCCAGCATTCGGGCGGCCTTGCCACCGCCTATGCGCACATGTCGCGCTTTGCCGTCAAAGGCGGCCAGCAGGTCACCCAGGGCCAGGTCATCGGCCATGTCGGCTCGACCGGCGTCTCCACCGGGCCGCATCTCCATTACGAAGTCTGGCTCAAGGGCAAGCCCGTCAACCCGATGACTCTCAAGTTCATTGGCGGCACCCAGCTCTCCGGCCGCGATCTCAACAACTTCCAGAGCGAGCTCAGCCGCCTGCGCAGCCTCGCCGTCACCGGCACCGACACGCCGGAACCCACCCGCCCCGGCCGCCGTCCGGCCTGAGGCAGCAGCCTCGGCAATGGCCAAATCGCCTGAAGTCGGCTAGGCGCTCCCCCATGTCAGCAGCCCCGATCCCAGCAGCCAAGATCCCAGCAGCGCCCGTCTCGGCAGCCCGCAGCATCGCCATCATCGCAGCCCTTGCGCTCGGCACTGCCGCCACCGCACAAACGGCGTTGCCGGCCCCCGGCCGCCCGGTAGCGCGCATCGTCAGCCCGGCGTGGGACGATGAGGCCGCGCGGGACCGTGCCGGCGAATTCGCCGCCGTCATCGCCGCCGCCGGCATCAAGCCGGGCAGCACCGTCGCCGATATCGGCGCCGGCTCGGGCTATTACACCATGCGCCTCAGCACAGCCGTCGGCCCCCAGGGCCGGGTGCTCGCCCAGGATGTCGTGCAGCGCTATCTCGACGCGCTCGCCAGGCGCGTTCGCGCAGAAAAGCTCACCAACGTCCGCCTCGTCCGCGGCACCCAGAGCAACCCGCGCCTGCCTGCCAACACCGTCGATGTGGCGCTGA
>JBBSPR010000265.1:0-3213 GCA_038258615.1 Sphingomonadales bacterium | reverse complement strand
CGCACAGAAATTGTCTGCCATATCTCCTCGGTCACAAATGGGATAATCGGGTGGAGCATCCTAAGCGTTTGGTCGTAGAGGCCAAGCGCGAAGCGGACCGAGCGGCGCCCCGTCTCCTCATCGGCTAACGCGATCTCGCTCTTCATCAACTCCAGATACCAATCGCAGAAGCGGCTCCAGACGAACTGGTAGAGGGTGTCGGCAAAGCCGTCGAAGCGATAGGCGGCCATGGCGGCATCGAGGGCGGCGACGGTCGCCGCCACTTCGCCGATGATCCAGCGGTTGACGGGGTGGGTCGCAGCCGGCGGCGTGATCCCCTGCCCGCCGATGCCGTTGGATTGGGCAAAGCGGGCGGCATTCCAGAGTTTGGTGGCGAAGTTGCGATAGCCTTCGATGCGCTTTTCATCGAGCTTGATGTCGCGGCCCTGGCTTTCCATCGCGGACAGCGTGAAGCGCAGCGCATCGGCGCCGTATTTGTCGATGAGCGTGAGCGGATCGACGGTGTTGCCCTTGGATTTGCTCATCTTCTGGCCCTTGGCGTCGCGGACGAGACCATGGCAGTAGACGGTGTGGAAGGGCGGCTGCTTGGTGAAATGGATGCCCTGCATCATCATCCGGGCGACCCAGAAGAAGATGATGTCGAAACCGGTGACAAGGACGTCGCCGGGGTAGTGACGGGACAGTTCAGGGGTGTTTTCGGGCCATCCGAGGGTCGCGAAGGGCCATAATGCGGACGAAAACCAGGTGTCGAGCACGTCCTCGTCGCGGCGCAGCGCCACGCCGGGCGCCTTTGCCTGTGCTTCGGCCTCGGATTCGGCGACGATGCAGGCGCCGTCGGGGGTATACCAAGCCGGAATCTGGTGGCCCCACCAGAGCTGGCGGCTGACGCACCAGGGCTGGATATTGTCGAGCCAGTTGAAATAGGTCTTTTCCCAGGTCGCGGGGACGAACTTCGTCTGGCCCGAGCGGACGGCTTCGAGCGCCGGCTGGGCGAGCGTGTGCGCGTCGACATACCATTGGTCGGTGAGATAGGGCTCGATGACGACGCCCGAGCGGTCGCCATAGGGCACCTGGTGGCGGTGGGGCTCGATCTTGTCGAGCAGCCCCAGCGCATCGAAATCGGCGATGACTTTTCTGCGCGCTTCTTCGCGGGTGAGGCCGCGATAATCGGGCGGGCAGGCATCGGACATGGTGGCATCGGGGTTCATCAGGTTGATGACCGGGATGCCGGCGTCCGGATGGCGCTTGTAGACCTCGAAATCGTTGAAATCATGCGCGGCGGTGATCTTGACGGCGCCCGAGCCGAAATCGGCTTCGACGTAAGCGTCGGCGATGATCGGGATGAGCCGGTCGACGAGGGGAAGGCGGCAGCGCTGGCCGATGAGATGGGTGTAGCGCGGATCATCGGGGTTCACCGCCACCGCACCATCGCCGAGGATGGTTTCGGGGCGGGTGGTGGCGACGGCGAAATAGCCGCTGCCGTCTTCGAGCGGATAGCGGAAGTGCCACATATGGCCGTCGATCTCGCGATATTCGACTTCGAGATCGGAGATGGCGGTGCCGAGCTTGGGATCCCAGTTGACCAGCCGCTTGTCGCGGTAGAGCAGGCCCTCGTTGTAGAGCTGGACGAAGACCTTGGTGACGGCGGTGTTGAAGCCATCGTCCATGGTGAAGCGCTCGTTGGCCCAGTCGCACGATGCGCCGAGCCGGCGGAGCTGGCGGGTGATGGTGTCCCCGCTCTCGGCTTTCCACTCCCAGACGGTTTCGAGGAAGCGGGCGCGGCCCATTGTCTTGCGGCCGGGCTGGCCCTGTTCGGCGAGGCGGCGCTCGACGACCATCTGCGTGGCGATGCCGGCATGATCGGTGCCGACGACCCAGCGCGCATCGCGGCCCTGCAGCCGGTGATAGCGGATGAGGATATCCTGCAGCGTGTTGTCGAGCGCATGGCCGATGTGCAGGGAGCCGGTGACGTTGGGGGGCGGGATGATGATGGTGTAGGGTTTGGCGTCGGGCCGTTCCGGGCGGAAGGCGCCGCTGTGCTCCCAATGGGCATACCAGCGGGCTTCGAGCTCGCTCGGGTCGAAGGTCTTGTCGATGAGGGTTTCGGGCAGTGTCATCAGCAGGGCTTAGCGGGCGCCGTGGCGGGCGGCAACGGGGTGCAGGCGGGCGCCTAGAGACCGGCGATGCGCTTGATCTCGGCGCGGGCGACGCGCTCGACGATTTCGGGGAGGCGGGCATCGAGCCAGGACTGGAGCATGGGCTCGAGCATCTGTCGCACCAGCGCATCGAGGGTGATGCCGCTGGCTAGGGCGACGTTGCCGGGATCGGCGGGTGGGGAGGAGGCTGCGTCTGGGCGTTGCGGGGCCGGTGCGGGCTCGATCGGTGGCAGCAGCTCGCCATCGCCGGTGACGCGGGCGCGGATCGATTCGAGGATCGCGTCGATGGTGGGGGGCAGCTCGGACATGGCGGAGATTTAGGGCAGCTGCGGGCCGATGACCATAGAGCGCGTGGCCTGCGCCGCACTGGGGGCCGGGAGGGGCGCCGGGTTGTCGTCGCCACCGTCCCCGGTCTTGTGGCGGACGCGGCGGGCATTGACCTCGGGGTTGTAGATTTCCACCGGCACGCCGAGCGCCACGGCCTCGGCGCCGCCGGCGGCGGCGAGCAGCGCATAGGCGGCGACCTGCTCGTCCCGCTGGGCGGTGGCGAGGTTGACGCGGGTGTTGAGCAGCTCCTGCTCGGCGTTGAGGACTTCGATGATGGTGCGGGTGCCGACCTGATTTTCCTGGCGCACGCCCTCCGAGGCGAGCTCATTGGCATCGACGGCGACTTTCGCGGCCTCGATGGTGGCGCGGGCGGCGCGGAGCTGGTTGTAGCTGTTGACCGCCTGCTCCTGCGTCTGGCGGGCGACGGCGCCGATCTGCTCCATGAGCTGGCTGCGGGTGGCCTGGCCCTGGCGGATCTGGGCGCCGAACAGGCCGCCCTGCCAGATGGGGATGGTGGCGGTGAGAATGGCATCCTGGCTGACGAACTGGCCCTGGCGGACGAAGTTGGCGCCCTGGCCGCCGCCCTCGAAGCGGAGATAGGCGGACTGGAAGGTGGTGCCGACGGTGGGCAGGCGCTGCTTTTCGAGGCGCTGGACATCGTAGCGGGCGGCGGCTTCGTCGAAGCGGGCGGCGAGCAGGGCCGGGTTGTTGGCCTGGGCGAGATCGACGG
>JBBSPR010000264.1:0-3243 GCA_038258615.1 Sphingomonadales bacterium | reverse complement strand
CCCCCCTTCCGGCGCCCGGCGCGTCGCCCCCCCCGCCCCCCGCCCCCCCCCCCCCCCCCCCCCCGCCCCCCCCCCCCCCCCCCCCCCCCCCCCCGCCGGAGGCCCCTTGTTCACCCCTTCTTGCGCCCGGCCTTCTCCTCCAGCCCTGACAGTCCCTCGCGGCGCACCAGCTCGGTGCGGACATCATCGAGCGACAGCCCGGCATCGGCGAGCAGCAGGCAGAGGTGGAACATCAGGTCGGCGGATTCGCTGATGATCTCGTCGCGGTCGGCGCGCATGGCGGCGATGACGGTTTCCACTGCCTCTTCGCCGAGCTTCTGGGCGATCTTGGCGCGGCCGCGCGCGGTCAGCTTGGCAGTGTAACTCGTCGCCGGATCGCCGTGGCGGTTGAGGCGGATCCGCGCTTCGAGGCGATCGAGCACATCGGGGGGGGGATCGTTGCTCATGCCGGCCTCCGCACATGCACCCCGGCGGCGATGAGCGCCTGCCGGGCCTGGTCGATCGACGCTTCGCCGAAGTGGAAGATCGAGGCGGCGAGCACGGCACTGGCATGGCCTTCGACCACACCGGCCACCAGATCGTCGAGCCCGCCGACGCCGCCGCTGGCGATGACGGGCACCGGTACGGCGTAGGCGATGCGGCGGGTGAGTGCCAGGTCATAGCCGCTTCGTGTGCCATCGCGGTCCATCGAGGTGAGCAGGATCTCGCCGGCGCCGAGCCGCGCGGCTTCGACGGCATAGGCCACCGCGTCGATCCCGGTGCCGCGGCGTCCGCCATGGGTGAAGACCTCCCAGCCGTCGCCAACGCGCTTGGCATCGACCGCGACGACGACGCACTGTTCCCCGAAGCGGCCGGCGAGCTCGCCGATCAGCGCCGGGCGCGCCACGGCGGCGGAGTTGACCGCCACCTTGTCGGCGCCCGCCAGCAACAGTGCGCGCGCATCGGCGACCGAGCGGACGCCGCCGCCGACCGTGAGCGGCATGAAGCACTGGTCCGCCACCGCTTCGACCATGTGCAGCAGCGTGCCGCGCCCCTCATGGCTGGCGCTGATATCGAGAAAGCAGAGCTCGTCGGCGCCGGCGGCATCATAAGCGCGCGCCGCCTCCACCGGATCCCCGGCATCGCGCAGCGATACGAAGTTGACGCCCTTCACCACCCGCCCGTCTGCGACATCGAGGCAGGGGATGATCCGCGTCGCGACACTCATGGTTTAGGGCTCATGGTTTAGGGCTCATGGTTTCGGGCTCATGCCGCCAGTGCCAGCGCTTCGGCGAGATCGATCCGGCCGTCATACAGGGCGCGGCCGGTGATCACCCCTTCTATCCCCGTCTGCCCCTTGAGCGCTTCAATGTCCGCCAGCCCCGCCAGCCCGCCGCTGGCAATGACCGGAATTGCCACCGCCGCCGCAAGGGCTGCGGTCGCCTCGACATTGACGCCCTTGAGCAGCCCGTCCCGCCCGACATCGGTAAACAGCAGCGCCGCCACCCCGGCATCCTCGAACCGCCGCCCGAGATCCTCGACCGACACGGTGGATCTTTCCGCCCAACCGCGCACCGCCACCATGCCGCCGCGGGCATCGACGGCGACCACCACGCCGCCGGGGTGCTCAGCCGCCAGTTCGCGGACAAGGGGCGGGTTTTCGAGTGCCGCCGTTCCCATCACCACGCGCCATACACCCGCCTCGAGCCAGGCTTCGGCTTGGGCACGCGACCGGATGCCGCCGCCCACCTGCACCCGCCCGGGAAAGGCCGCCAGAATCGCGCGCACTGCCGCCCCGTTGCGGCTTTCGCCGGCAAAGGCGCCATCGAGATCGACCACATGCAGCACATTGGCGCCCGCTTCGGCGAACCGCGCGGCTTGGGCTGCGGGATCATCGCCATAGACCGTCGCCCGGTCCATATCGCCTTCCGCCAGCCGCACCACCTGGCCCGCCTTGAGGTCGATCGCCGGATAGATCGTCAGTGCCATCGGCCATCCTCGAGCCAGTTCTTGAGAAAGCCCAGCCCATAGGCCTGGCTCTTTTCCGGGTGGAACTGCACGCCGGTCAGGTTCGCGCGGCCGACGATGGCAGCGAAGGGCGCGCCATGCTCGGCAGTGGCGCGCACATCGCCGCCGCTCGCCACCTCGAACACATAGCTGTGCACGAAATAGGCCTCGCCCTGCGCAAGATCATTGCCGGCACTCGGCAGCACACGGTTCCAGCCCATGTGCGGGACCTTGAGACTGGCGTCCGTCGGTGCCATTCGCACGACCCGCCCCTCGATCCACCCGAGCCCGCGGTGCACGCCATGCTCATGGCCTTCGCTGGCGAGCAGTTGCATGCCCACACAAATACCGAGGAACGGCCGCCGCCGCTCGATCACCGCCTCATGCAGCGCCGCTTCCAGCCCCTCGACGCTGCGCAGCGCATCGATGCACTGGCCGAACGCCCCGACGCCGGGCAGGACGATGCGATCGGCCGCAAGGATTTCCGCCGCCGCTGCGGTCACCGTCACCTGCGCGCCGACCGCTTCCAGCGCCCGGGCCGCTGATCGAAGGTTGCCGGCGCCGTAATCGATCAGCGCAACGCGTTCAGCCACCATGGCTGCCATCGAGGTCGATCCCGCCCAGCGAGCCCTTGGTCGAGGGCACAGCATCGGCCTTGCGCGGGTCGATTGCCACCGCAGCCCGCAGCGCCCGGGCGACACCCTTGAAGCAGCTTTCGGCGATATGGTGGTTGTTCACCCCGTAAAGCGTCTCGATATGCAGCGTCAGCCCCGCCGAGCCGGCAAGCGCTGCGAAAAACTCCTTCACCATTTCGGTGTCGAGGTCGCCGAGCCTGGGCTGGGTGAAGCCCGAGCGCCACACCAGATAGGGCCGGCCGGAAATGTCGAGCGCCACGCGGGTCAGCGTCTCGTCCATAGGCACCAGCGCATCGCCGTAGCGGGTGATGCCACGCCGGTCGCCCAGCGCCTTGCCGATCGCTTCGCCCAGCGCAATGCCGGTATCCTCGGTGGTGTGATGGCCATCGATGTGCAGATCGCCGACCGTCTTCACGTCGAGATCGATCAGCGAGTGCCGGCTCAGCTGCTCGAGCATGTGATCGAGAAAGCCGATGCCGGTCGAGACATGGTACTCGCCGCTGCCATCGAGGTTCACGGTCACCTCGACCGAGGTTTCCTTGGTGGCGCGGCTGATGGTGCCAATACGAGAGTTGGTGCGAGAGGGGGGGCGGGGGCTCATGGCCACGCGCGTAGTGGAGTG
>JBBSPR010000263.1:0-3255 GCA_038258615.1 Sphingomonadales bacterium | reverse complement strand
GGCCCAGGCGTCGGCGAAGGCAGCGAGGTCTTCGTCGCTGGTATCCGGGCCGAGGCTGATGCGGATGGCCTGTGCTGCGGCCGGCCCCAGCCCCATGGCGGTGAGGACATGGCTGGGGCCCGCCTTGCCCGACGAGCAGGCCGCACCCGCGCTGACCGCGAAACCGGCGAGATCGAGCGCCATCAGCTGGGTGGTCGCGGCCACGCCGGGCAGGCCGAGGCTGAGGATGTGGGGGAGGCGCGGGGCGGCCGCACCGTGGACGATGCCGCCGGCGGCGACGAGCCGGGCTTCGAGCGCTTCGCGGCGGGCGGTGACGGCGGTCCAGTCGGTGGGTTCGGCGAGGGCGGCGGCCCAACCGGCGAGGGCGGGGAGCGACGGTGTGCCGGGGCGGTGGCCGCGCTCCTGGGCGCCGGGCTGGGCGGCGAGCGGCGTGCCGGGGGCGGCGATGAGCGCGCCCGCACCCATTGGGCCGCCCATCTTGTGGGCGGATAGGGCGAGATAGCCGGCCCGTGGACTGTCGGTAGATGGGAGGGGGAGCTTGCCGGCGGTCTGCACGCAATCGACGAGCAGGCGGCTGCCATGGGCTTCGACAATTTCGGCGATGGCGGCGATGGGCTGGATGACGCCGGTCTCGTTGTTGCCGTGCTGGACCGCGACGAGGGCGGGGCCGGACTTCAGAGCGGCTTCGAGTGCGTCGAGGTCGAGCAGGCCGGAGGACAACACCGGCAGGAGTTCCGGTCCTGCCCCGAGCACCGCGCCATGTTCGGTGGCGCCGGCGAGGATGCGCGGGTGGGGCGCCATGGCGCGGTGGAGCGCCTCGGTGCCGCCGCTGGTGAGCACCACGGCTTCGGGGAGCACGCCCGCCAGCCGGGCCACGGCATCGCGTGCGGCTTCCAGAACGGCGTGCGCGGCGCGGCCTTCGGCGTGGAGCGAGGACGGGTTGCCGGGGAGGGCGGCGGCTTCGGCCATGGCGGCACGCGCTGCGCCCCAGGCCGGGGTGGTGGCGGCATGGTCGAGATAGATGCGGCTTTTCGTTGCGATTTGGCGCATGGGGCCAGTATAGACCGGGTTTCACGCCCGCACAGCCTTTGCGATGGGAGCAACATGCCCGAAGTCATCTTCCCCGGCCCCGAGGGCCGTCTCGAAGGCCGTTACCAGCCTGCCATCCGGCCGCGCGCGCCGGTCGCCATTCTGCTGCAGCCGCACCCGGCGCAAGGCACGATGAACCACCCGATCGTGATGGCGATGTACAACAGCTTCGTGAAGCGCGGCTTTGCTGTGCTGCGCTTCAATTTCCGCGGCGTGGGGCGCAGCCAGGGCGTGTTCGACAATGGCATCGGCGAGCTGAGCGATGCCGCCAGTGCGCTCGACTGGATGCAGCAGTTCAACCCCGAGGCGCACACCACCTGGGTGGGCGGCTTTTCGTTCGGCGCCTGGATCGGGATGCAGCTGCTGATGCGGCGCCCCGAGATCAAGGGCTTCATCTCGATCGCCCCGCCGGCGAACATGTATGATTTCAGCTTTCTGGCACCCTGCCCTTCGAGCGGGATCATCGTCGATGGCGAGGCCGATGAGGTGGTGTCCGGAGCGGCCGTGCAGAAGCTGGTCGACAAGCTGAAGACGCAGAAGCACATCACCATCGAGCACCAGACGATTCCGGGGGCGAACCATTTCTTCCAGAACGAGATGCCGCTGCTGATGGGTGCGGTTGATGGTTACCTCGACATGCGGTTGGCGAACGGCGGGCGCTGAGCGCGGCTGGCCTTTGTTGTTCAGCCCACTCGCGTCCCACCTGTCATCGCTACGGGCACGCCGGTGGTTTCGGGCCAGCTGAGCGGCAGGCGCTGGTGCGAGCGGACGGCGAGCCAGGCGAAGGCTTCGGCTTCGAGTGCGTCCCCGTTCCAGCCGACGGCTTCCACCGGCCCGGTCGGCACGCCGGTGCGGGCTTCGATCATGGCCATCAGCACCGGGTTGTGGCGGCCGCCGCCGGTGACGAGGAGGCGGGCGAGCGGCGGCACATGGCCGAGTGCCAGGCGGACAGTTTCGGCGGTGAAGGCGGTGAGGGTGGCGGCACCATCGGCGGCGCTGAGCGTGCGGACGGCGGCGATGTCGAAATCGTCGCGGTCGAGCGATTTGGGGGGTGGGGTGTCGAACCAGGGCAGGTCGAGCATCGCGGCGAGGATGGTTTCCTGCACACTGCCGGTGCCGGCGAGCTCGCCGTTCTTGTCGTAAGCGCCGCGGCCGTTCTGGCGGACCCAATCATCGATGAGGGCGTTGCCGGGGCCGGTGTCGAAGCTGCCCCAGGCGGTTTCGGTGAACCAAGTGAGGTTGCCGACGCCGCCGAGGTTGAGGACGCCTGAAGGCCTGCCGAGTGCGGCGGAGCGGGCGCGGTGATAACCCGGCGCCAGGGGGGCGCCCTGGCCGCCGGCGGCGACATCGGTGCTGCGGAAATCGTGGATGACCGGCAGGCGGGTGGCGGTGGCGAGGAGGGCGGCGTCCCCGATCTGCCACGTCCATCCCGATGCGGGTTTGTGGGCGATGGTGTGGCCGTGGAAGCCGATGAGGGCGACGTCATCCCGGGGCGTGCCGGTGGCGGCGAGCAGGCGGTGGACGGCGATGGTGTGGAGGCCGGCACGCTCGGCGGCGACGGCATCGATGAGCGGATCGGGGCCGGGCCGGACGAGTTCGGTGGCGCGGGCACAGGCTTCGCCGAGGCGGCGTTGGAAGTCGGGCTCATAGCCGATGCTGAGGAAGCCCTTGGGCTCGCAGACGTTTTCGCCGTCTGTGAGCAGCAGGGCGGCGTCGATACCGTCTCTGGACGTGCCGGACATCAGACCTAGAGCGAGGATGGGTTCCATGACCTCACGCTAGCGGCTTGGCGGCGGCGTGTCAGCCACGCTATGGGCTGGGGCATGACCTACAGCTCCTCCTTTCTCGCCACGCTCGAAAGCCGCGGCTTCATCCATCAGTTGACCGATGCGGCGGCACTCGATGCGGCGGCTGTGGGGGGGACGATCACCGGCTATATCGGCTTCGATTGCACGGGGCCGAGCCTGCACATCGGGCATCTGGTGTCGATCATGATGCTGCGGCATCTGCAGGCGGCGGGGCACCGGCCGATCGTGGTAATGGGGGGCGGCACCACCAAGGTGGGCGACCCGAGCGGCAAGGACGATGCGCGGCCGCTGCTCGACGATGCGGCGATTGCCGCCAACATGGCGAGCATCCGCACGGCGTTCGAGCGGTTCGTGACCT
>JBBSPR010000262.1:0-3298 GCA_038258615.1 Sphingomonadales bacterium | reverse complement strand
CCTGCATCGCCACGAAACGGCTCGGTACCAGATGCGCCGGCAGCCGTGTTTCCATCGATCGCCGCACCGCCGCCAGCGTGGCGGCGGCATCGCGGCGGCCTTGATTGCGGCTGTTGGCATAGGCCGGCCATGGCAAGGGGGTTGGGGGCGGCAACGCGGCTTGCCAGCCGCCGCTGCTGGCAGGGCACAGCAGCGCGTCGATCAGACCGAAGCGCCCGGAAGCGGCGCTTTCGAGCTGAATCTGCCATGGCAGATGCTCGGTGAGCGCCCACAGGTCTTCGGGATGGACGGGCTCGGGGGACCCGGCATCGGGGCGACCGTGCAAGCGCTCCAGCACCCCGGCTGCCGGCGCCAGCCGGGCGCAGGGAATGTCGGTGACAAGCAGTGGCGCATCGGGCTCGGCGGCAAGTGCTGCTTCCAGTGCTGCCAGCGTGCCGACGCTGGACCATGGCTGGCGGCGGACGTCGAGCGCCGGTGTCGGCGGCCCGATGCGGAACAGCGCATCGTAGCGGAAGGCCGACAACTCGTTGGTGCGGCGGCCGCGCTTGAGCTGGGTGACACCGCTGCCGAAGCCGGGCGTGGCGGCGGCAAAGGCCGGGAAGAAGGCCGGATCGACGAGCAGTTCGCGCTCGCGGCGCTGGCGGGCGAGGATCGCCTGCTGCAGCGTTCCGCCCTCCGCGGTGCCGCCCGACAGGCTGTGCTCCAGATCGGCGTAGAGCCCGTTCACCAGCGGCAGGCTCCGGACATCACCGATGAAGATGTAGCCGCCCGGCCGCAGCACGCTGGCGGCGCCGGAGAGGACGCGTGCCAGATAATCCATGTTCGGGAAATACTGGACGGTGGAATTGAGGACGACCAGATCGAAATCCTGGGGAAGGCCGGAGACATCGGCGGCATCGCGGCAGTGCAGCTCGGCGCAGGCGATGCCGTGCAGCTTGGGAGCGAGTGCGGCCAGCACGGCGGGCGAAAAATCGGTTCCGACGTAGCGATCGACATGGGGTGCCAGCGGCAGCATCAGCAGCCCGGTGCCGCAGCCGATTTCAAGGATGCGGCGCGCACCCAGCGCCTCGATGCGCGCCAGCGTGCCCTCGACCTGCTCGCGCATGTCGAGATCGCTCAGCGGCGCGCCGTCATAGCTGCTGTTCCAGCCGATGGTGTCGAACACCGTCTCGCGGTCCGCCTGCGCATAGATCGCCTCATATTCCTCGCGCCAGCTCTCGACGATACCGGCGTCGGCCACGTCCCCTGCCCCGGCCGATGGCGCGAACACGCGGGCATGAAAGGGTGTGGCGCCGAATGTCGGGGCGATACGCGGGGATTCGTGGAGGAAATCGACAGCGTCTCCATTTTGCCGGATGACGGTGCCGCGCACCAGATAATCAGGCGGCGCGCCGGGTTCATCGACCATGCGCGCACAGCGCAGCGCCACCTTGTCGCCGCGCGCAACTGCGAGCGGCGGCGTGAACGCCGGCAGGAACAACGGCAGCCAGGTGCAATCGGCGGCGAGTGCATCGATCCGCTCGCCGGCACCCGTTTCGAGGACGATCGACAGGATGAAGCCATCGATGCGGCCGTCGCCGCTGATGGTGAGCGAGGCGGCGCGTGAATCCTCCTCGGGCTGATGGGCGGCGAAATCGAGGCTTTCGAACACCGCCGGGTCCGACACGACGGCCGTGGCGGGGAGGTTGCGCGCGCACAGTCGCAGGTCGAACTTGTGGCCGACCTTCTCGAAGATGCGCGTTGCGTAATGGCGCGGCAGATCCTGCAACCCCGGCTCGTCGCGCAGTGCGTCGGGCAGGCTGACCGCGGCGATGTGGGTGGTGCAGCGCTGCGGGATCATGATGCCGCCGGGTTTCAGGAAGCGGCGGGCATCGTTGAGGATGGCGATCACGCCTTCCGACGAGCCCATGGTGCCGATCAGCTCCGAGACGCAGACATCGACCGGCGCCGGCAGCATGATGCTGCGACTGTCTCCCTCGATGATGGTGATGCGGTCGGCCAGCCCAAGGCTTTCCGCAAGGCGCCGGGCGCTGGCGGCGGCGACCGGGTCCATCTCGATGGCATGGACATGGGCGGCGCCGGCATCGAGGCAGAGCCGGGTGAGTGCCAGGTCGCCGCCGCAGCCGATATCGACGACGGTCTTGCCCGCCGCGCATCGATCGATGACGGCGCGATAGGCCTGCATCCGCACCCGGTCGTTGGTCATGGCGGCGTAAAGCAAATCGTCATACGCGAAATATTCGCCGACCGAGGGCCAGAATTCCGGCGCGCCATCGTTGGGGACGATGAACGCGGCCAGCAGCGGCGTGCCTGCGGCATCGTGGCGAATGGCGGCAGCGCAGGCGCGGACGCGCGGATCGGAGGCGAGGGCGGCCTCGACCTCACCGAGCTCGATGCGGTGGCCGCGAAGCTTGACCTGCGCATCGTCGCGGCCGAGAAATTCGATATCGCCCGAAGGGAGCCGGCGGGCGCGGTCGCCGGTGCGATAGAGGCGGTGACCTGGACGGAAGGGGTCTGGCACGAAGCGCTCGCGGGTCAACTCCGGCAGCCCGAGATAGCCGCGGGCAAGCGCATCGCCGCCGATGCAGAGCTCGCCGATGGCGCCGGGCGGCACCGGGCCGAGGCCGCGATCGAGGATGTGCGCGGTGTAGAAGGTGCCCGGTTGGCCGATGGGCACCGGGCCGCTTCCGTCTGGCCCGGCACGCCACGCCATGGCGGAGATGGTGGCTTCAGTGGGGCCGTACATGTTGACAATCTCGGCGCCGGTGCGCGCCTGCACATGATCGAGCAGATCGCGGCCCAGCGCCTCGCCGCCGCAGATGATGCGGCGCAGCGACCGCGGCGGAAAGCCCGGCTGGTCGAGGAGAAGTCCGAGCTGTGCGGGCACCACGTCGAGGAGCGTTACGCCGGCGGCGGCGATGCGGCGAGCGAGCAGCGCCGGATCGACGGGACCTTGTGCGGCGAGGATGTGGAGCGTGGCGCCGGCGACGAGCGGCGCCAGCATCTCGAGGATCGCGACATCGAAGGTGACGGCATATTTGAACAGCGCGCGGTCGTGGGGATGGAGCGGATAATCGCGTGCCATCCACTCGATGTTGCGGGCGAGCGCCCCCTGTTCGACCAGCACCGCCTTTGGTCGGCCGGTAGAGCCCGAGGTGTAGATGGCATAGGCGAGTGCATGCGGATCGGAGGCGGCGGCGGCGGCGGCAGCGACCGGGGGTGCATCGGCGGCTTCGAGCGTGGCGAGCATGCGATGCGCGGCATGGCTGGCGAGCGGGCCGTCCCCGTCCCCGATGAT
>JBBSPR010000261.1:0-3370 GCA_038258615.1 Sphingomonadales bacterium | reverse complement strand
GAGACGAGCTTCCTGCTGCCGCCCACCGATTCGGCGGCGGACTATCGCGTGCGCATCTTCACGCCCGATCGCGAGCTGCCGTTTGCGGGGCACCCGACGCTGGGCAGCGCGCATGCCTGGTTGGCGGCGGGCGGTGTGGCGCGCGTGGCGAGCGAACCGGTGCAGGAATGTGGCGTGGGGCTGGTGCCGCTGCGGGTGGGCGACGGGCTGATCGGCTTTGCAGCACCACCGCTGCTGCGCGACGGGCCGGTGGATGAGGCCGAGCGCGCCGAGGTGCTGGCGCTGCTCGGCATCGATGGCGGCCAGGTGCTGGATATGGCCTGGGCGGACAATGGGCCGGGGTGGATTCTGGTGCGGCTGGCGAGTGCCGCGGCCGTGCTGGCGCTGACGCCGGCGCGCAGTTGGTCGCGGCGGATCGAAGTGGGGGTTGTCGGGGCGCATCCTGCGGGCAGTGATGTGGCGTTCGAGATTCGCACCTTCTTCACCGACCAGGCTTTGCTGGTGCGCGAGGATCCGGTGACGGGGAGCTTCAACGCCGCTGCCGGGCAGTGGCTGGTGGCGCAGGGGTTGGCTGCGGGGAGCTGGCGGGCAGCGCAGGGGCAGGTGATGGGGCATGACGGGCTGGTGCATCTCGATGCGCGCGAGGCTGGGCGGCTTTGGGTTTCGGGCGCGTGCAGCACCATCGTGCAGGGTATGCTTTCGGGCAGGCTTGCGTCCTGAACCGTCCCGCAGCATGAGGCGGGGATGACCTTCAAGCTCGGCACCCGTGGTTCTCCGCTCGCACTGGCACAGGCGAACATGACAGCAGCGGCGTTGCGCCAAGCGCATGGCTGGGGCGAGGACGCGACCGAGATCGTTGTCATCAACACCAGGGGCGACCAGGTGCAGGACCGGGCGCTTGCCGAGATCGGCGGCAAGGCGCTGTGGACCAAGGAGCTGGATGCAGCACTGCTCGATGGGCGGATCGATTGCGGCGTGCATTCGATGAAGGATGTGGAGACGCAGCTGCGTGACGGCATTGCGCTGGCGGCGATGCTGCCGCGTGCCGATGTGCGCGAACGGCTGCTGGGGGCGGAGTCGATCGCTGCACTTCCCGAGGGCGCGGTGGTGGGCACCAGCAGCCCGCGCCGGGCGGCGCAGCTGAAGGCGCTGCGACCCGACCTGCGCACCGAGATCTTGCGCGGCAATGTGGCGACTCGCATGGCGAAGGTGGAGGCCGGTGTGATCGATGCGACCTTGCTTGCTGCTGCGGGGCTCGACCGGCTGGGGGTGAAGGCCGGGCATCTGGTGCCACTGGAGGAAATGCTACCGGCCAGTGCGCAGGGGGCGGTGGGCATCACCGCGCGGCTTGGCGATGAGGCGGTGCTGGCGATGCTGGCGGCGATCGACGATGCCGATACGCATGCGGCGGTGCTGCTCGAGCGCGGCTTTCTCGCAGCGCTCGGCGGCACCTGTCACAGTCCGGTGGCAGCGCTGGCGCGGCTGGAGGGCGAGCTGGTGCATTTCCGTGCGGAGATTCTGGCTGAGGATGGCAGCGAGCGGCTGGCGGGCGAGATGATGGTGCCGCGGGCGCATGCCGCCGACGAGGTGGCGGCGATGGCTGCGCGGCTGCTGGGCGAGGCGTCCCCGGCTGTGCGTGCGCTGTTCGACCCGGCCTGACCGATGATCGCCCGGACAGGGGCACGCGTGCTGGTGACGCGACCGGAGCCCGCGGCGTTCCGCACGGCGGCAGCACTGGATGCCGCGGGCTTTGTGCCGGTGCTGGCGTCGCTGATGGACCATGAAGCGCTCGACTGGACCCTGCCCGCAGGGCTGCCGCAGGCGGTGATGATCACCAGCGCCGCCGGCGCGCGCCTTGCCGGACCTGCGGCAGCGCCGCTTCACCATCTGCCGGCGCTGTGCGTGGGCGAGGCAACCGCCGCTGCGGCACGGCGTGCCGGTTTTGCACACGCCACGGCGCTCGGCGGCGATGTGGCGGCGCTGCTCGCTGCGGCAGCGGCGGACGGGTTTTTGCAGCTGCTGCACCTGGCCGGCGAAGACCGGACGCCGGTGGAAGTGCCCGTCGGCATCGCCATCACCGTGCGGACCATCTATCGCGCCCGGTTGCTGCCGCTCGCCGACCCCGGGCCGGTGGCGGCGGTGCTGCTCTACAGCCCGCGCAGTGCGGCGCATTTTGCAGCCGAATGGACGCGGCTGGGGCGCGCACCGGATCTGCTGCTGGCAGCACTCAGCCCGGCGGTGCTGGCGGCCGCCGGGCCATGGCCACGCACCGCGGTGGCGGCCACGCCGGATGAGCCATCGCTGCTGGCGGCGCTGGCCGATGCCGGGCTATAAGCGACAAACATGGACACTCCTTTCGACCGAGGCGAAGTCGATCGCGCCAGCCTGGAAGCCACCGAGCGGCTGCGGCAACGGCTGGCGACCGAGCGTAGCGCTCGCAGCGGCAGCGGCGAACGCAGCCGTGCGCCGCTGCCATGGCTGGTGGCCGGCGCGCTGCTGCTGTTCAGCGCCGGGATGATCGCCAACCCCTGGTTCGAGGACAATGTGCGCGCGCGGCTGCCCTTTGCCGAGGACCGGCCGAGCGTGATTGCGGCGGCCGAGCTTGCCACGCTGGCACGGCGGATGGAGGTGCTCGAAGCGCGCAAGGAAGAGGCGCCGGCACCCGACGAACGGCTGGCACGCACCGAGGCCAAGGTGGAAACCAGCACCGACCTGCTGGCGCGCGAGGCAGACCGTATCGACCGGCTGACTGCAGACGTCGCCGGGCTTGCGGCGAACCTGGAGGCCGATGAAGCCCGCGGTGCCGCAGCACTCGCCAGCACCGAGGCGGCTTCCGGGCGTGTGCAGGCCATGCTGGCGGTGATGCTGTCCCGCCGTGCGCTCGACGCGGGCCGGTCGCTTGGCGCAGTGGAAGCGCCGCTGCGCAGCGCCTTCGAGACGCGCTATCCTGCGGAGGTGCGCGCGGTGGCGGCGCTCGGCAATGCGCCGGTGACTCCGCTTCAGTTGCGGCGCGAGCTCGCGGCACTCTCTCGCACGACGAATGCCGCGGGCGACGGCCAGAGCTGGTGGAACGTGTTCAGCCTGCGGATATCCAAGCTGGTGCGCCCAGCGGGGGCCGATGCAGGGCCGCCGCCGCGAACGGCAGCCGAGCGGCTGCTGGCAAGCGGCAATGTCGCGGGCGCCGCAACCCCGCTGCGCCGGCTGCCGAGCCCGAGGCCGCCGGCGATCGATCGCTGGCTCGCCGCTGCCGACCGCTACTCGGCCGGGCAGGACGCGCTTCTGGCGCTGGAAACAGCGGCGCTGATCCCGCCGCCGGTGGAGCCCAAGGAGGAGCCTACGGCGGATCCCGAGGCGCCGCCGGGGGGGGGGG
>JBBSPR010000260.1:0-3386 GCA_038258615.1 Sphingomonadales bacterium | reverse complement strand
GCGCCGGCAGCGGCTATGGCGCCTTCATGATCCCGCGCATCGGCCATGAAGTAGTGGTGGAATTCCTGAACGGCGATCCCGATCGGCCGCTGGTCACCGGCAGCGTCTACAACGACGGCAATCTCCCCGCCTTTGGCACCGCCGCCGCCAATTCGCTGCAAGGCATCCGCACCAACAGCACCAAGGGCGGCGGCGGCTTCAACGAGATCCGCCTCGACGACAGCAAGGACAAGGAAGTCTTCTCCGTCCAGGCGCAGAAGGACCTCAAGACCCTCGTGCTCAAGGGCGACGAAACGCGAGACATCAAGGAGGGCAAGCGCACCACCACCATAAAGAGCGATGAAACACTCACCATCGAGGACGGCAACCGCCTGGAAACGTTGAAGATGGGAAACGACACTCTCAACATCAAGACTGGCAACCGTGAGACCGTGATCGACACCGGTAACGACAAATTGCAGCTCAAGGTGGGCAATCGGACCATCAAGCTCGATGTCGGCAAACAGGCCACCGAGGCGATGCAATCGATCGAGCTCAAGGTCGGCGCCAATTCCATCAAGATCGATCAGACCGGCGTCACCATCAAGGGGATCATGATCAAGATCGAGGCCACCGCCATGTTCCAGACCAAGGGTGCGATGATGCAGCAGCAAGCCAGCGCCATCCATATCGTCAAGGGCGCCATGGTGATGATCAACTGATGGACGGCATGACCACAGCCAGGCCCTGGCCCCGCGTGAAATGGACCCGCGCCGGCCAGGTCGCGGCGCTGGCCGGCGACAATGTCCAGCTCGAAGAGATGCTGGAGCTGCCGCCCGCCGAAGCCTTTGCGCGCCTGTGTCAACGCGATGCCATCGAGGCGACGCATTTCATTGCGCATTGCCTGCCACGGCTGCAGGCGCTGCAATGGCTCAGCCAGTGCCTTGCCAGCATGACAGCCACCAGCCACGCCCGCCGCCTCGCTGCCCGCAAGGCCGTCAACCGCTGGCTGGCCGAGCCTTCGGACGCCAACCGCCGTCTCGCCTTTGAAGCCGGGGACAATGCCGGCTTCGACACGCCCGAGGGCTGCGCCTGCCTCACCGTCTTTCTGTCGGGCGGCAGCCTTGCACCTCCCACCCAGGAGCAGCCGGTGCTGCCGCCGCCCGCGGCCTTCGGCCAGTTGCTCGCCAGTGCCGTGCTCCTCGCCACCCTCAACGACGATCCGCCCAATCATCAGGGCCGGCTTGCCGACGCCCTCGCCAGTGCCGAAGAACTGGCTGCCGGCGCCGATGGCCGTCCATGACCTGCACCCTCACAATCGAGAATGTGTCGAGCCTGGCTTCGGGTGATCCCGTCGTCATGGTCCTCAACGAGCACGGCCTGTCGATCGGCCGCGCTCCCCATGCCGACTGGACACTTCCGGACACGCGCAATTTCATCTCGTCGATGCACGCCGACATCGAGTTCACCGATGGCCAATATGTGCTGGTCGACCGCTCGACCAACGGCACCTTCATCAACGGGGACAGCAACCGGCCCACAGCGCCCCATGTGCTGCGGGATGGCGATCTGCTGCGCATCGGCAGCTATGATGTGCGGGTGAGCCTCGGCGGCGGCGGCTTTGCGGCCAGCACCGGCCAGGGGTTCCAGGCCGGGGCCCATTCGGGCGGGCTGGACTGGATGACGGGGGCCGGTGGCGCCAGTGCCCCCAGCCGCCCCGATGACTTCGGCCGCGAAGCCCGGCGCTCGCTTTTCCAGTCCAACAACGACCCGATGATGGGCGGTTTTGCCCCTCCAGCCGCCATTTCTGCCCCCTCGGACCCCTTCGGAATCGCCGCGGCAGCACCCTCCGCACCCCCTCCGGCACCCGCTTCGGCCGATCCGTTCGGCCTTGGCGGCCCTGCACCGGCGCCCACCCCGGCCTTCGGCACCCCCGCAGCACCCGATCCCTTCGGCGTCGCCGCGCCTCCCCCGGCTGCCCCTCCACCACCCGCGAACGACCCCTGGGCGAAGCTCCACGCCTTCGACACCATCGATTTCGGGGCCGCCGCCACCACCCCGACCGCCCCCATGGCACCCGCCACCACCGCGCCCGAAACGCCCGACGCCGGCGCCGCCTACGCCCGTTTCCTCGCCGCAGCCGGCCTGAAACCCGCCGATGTCGAAGGCGTCCCGACCGGCGAAGTCCTTGAAGCAGCAGGACATCTCCTCCGCCAGGCCGCCGATGGCCTCATCCGCCTCCTCGATGCCCGCACCCGCGTCCGCCACCAGTTCGGCGTCGGCGCCCAGGTCACCAGCTTCCAGGCCCAAGGCAACAACCCGCTGAAATGGACCCGCCAACCGGAACAGGCGCTCCGCCAGATGATCGGCCGGCCCGACCGCGGTTTCCTTACCGGCCAACAAGCCGTCCACGGCGCCTTCCAGGATCTGCAAGCCCATGAAGTCGCGATGCTCGCCGCCATGCAGGAGGCCCTTGCCGCCACTGTCCAGCGCTTCTCGCCCGAGTCGATCAAGAGCCGCGCCAAAGCCCGCAGCGGCCTGTTGCCGGGTGCCCGCGAAGCCACCCTCTGGCGCGCCTTTGAAACGGAATATCAAGCACTTGCTACCGAAAGCGATGCTGCATACCTCGATCTGTTCGCCCGTCGTTTCCGCACCGCCTATGAGCGCAACGTGAAGAAGGACTAGGCCATGCCCGGACCTCCCGCCGCCCGGATCACCGACATGCACGTCTGCCCCATGGTTACCGGCGTCGTACCGCACGTCGGCGGCCCGATCGCGCTCGGCTGCTTCACCGTTCTCACCGGCATGCTCCCTCAGGCCCGCGTCGGGGACATGGCGGTCTGCGTCGGCCCGCCGGACACGATTGCGCTCGGCAGCTTTACCGTCATTGTCGGCAGCATGCCGGCAGCCCGCATCGGCGATCTCACCGCCCATGGCGGCAGCATCGTGCTCGGCCTGCCCACGGTATTGATCGGCTAACGCACCTCGATCCAGCCACTGACCATCTGGCAATCACCACTTCGACACGCATTGGCCATGTCCGGCGCCGCACCGCTCGCGGTCGCCGGAGACAATTCGGTCGGCGCCGCCACCATCGCCACAAGATAGCGCCCGGTCTTGGCTTCGAAGCCTATCGCACTGGGATCAAGGTTGAATTTATTGGCATCACCCGATGACACCTGCTCGCCCGCGCCATTGAAACGATCATCGATCGATGTGAACAACAGCCGTCCCGCCGGCCGGTTGGTCAGCTTGAAATCGAGCTGAACCGTGTTCTCGGCCCCGCGCGGCAAGGACGACAGCGCCAGCACCTGGCTGCCCGGCATGCTGAAGCGTGTATCAGGCGAGGAGGCCGCCGCAGCGCGGATCGAGTCGATCACGCGACACGTCGCCGGCGCCGGCGCGTT
>JBBSPR010000259.1:0-3388 GCA_038258615.1 Sphingomonadales bacterium | reverse complement strand
CGCCGCGCGCTTCACCGCACTCGATCCCGGCACCACCAGCGCCCGCACCCCCGCCGCCACCCGCAGCCCGCGCACCACCTCCGCCGCGGCGCGCAAGTCGCTCAGCCGCGCATTGGTGCAACTGCCGATGAAGGCGCCGTCGATCTTCAGCCCCAGCAGCCCCTGCCCCGCCGCCAGCCCCATGTACGCCAGCGCCTTCTCGGCTCCCGCCGGCACCACCGCCCCCGCCGGCCCCGACTGCGCCGGCGATGTCCCCCAGCTGATCATCGGCCGGATCGCGCCCGCATCCATCACGATCTCGCGGTCGAACACCGCACCCGCGTCGCTCACCAGCCCCCGCCACGCCGCCACCGCCCGGTCCCACTCGACTCCCTGCGGCGCAAACCGCCGCCCCTTCAGCCATTCCAGCGTCACATCGTCAGGCGCAATCACCGCACTGAACGCCGCAAACTCGGTTGCCATGTTGCACAGCGTCATCCGCGCTTCCATCCCGAGCGCCGTCACCGCCGACCCCGCGAATTCGATGGCAAACCCCTGCCCCCCCGCCGCCCCATGCGCCGCGATCAGCGCCAGCGCCATATCCGTCGCCGTAACCCCCGTCGCCAGCACCCCCTCGAAGCGCACCCGCATGCTCGGCGGCTTCTTCACCCGGAGCGTGCTCGTCGCCAGCGCATGCTCGGCCTCGGTCGATCCGATCCCCCAGGCCAACGCCCCCACCGCCCCTTGCGTGCAGCTATGGCTGTCCGGCGCCACCAGCGTCAGCCCCGGCAGCACGATCCCCAATTCCGGCGACACCACATGCATGATCCCCTGGTCGGGGTCCCCCACATCGAAGATCCTGATCCCCGCCGCCCGCGCCGCCGCGCGCGTTTCAGTGATGAACGCCTGCCCCCCCGGCACCAGCGTCGCATCGCGCCCCTCTTGTCCCCGGCCCGGCCGCGTATCGACAATATGGTCCATCGCCACGAACGCCCGCCCCGCGTCCCAAACCGTCCGCCCCGCCGCCGCCAGGCTGTTCAGCGCCGCCGCGCCGGTGCGCTCATGCAGAAACACCCGGTCGATATGCACGATGCTCGCCCCGCCCTCGGTGGTGGCGATCTCGTGCATCGACCAGAGTTTGTCGAACAGGGACGGCATGATGGGCCTCCGGCGGCTGGGGCCCCAGACCCCGGACCCCAGACCCCATGTGTGGGGCCTGTGCTTTAGCCTCTTGCCATTTCCCCGGCCAGCGTCCGAAGTGCGGGGGCCAGCGCCTCCACCTCGGCGAGCGTGCTGAACAAGGACGGCGTGATCCGCACACACGCCCCGTCCGCCAGCCCGGACCGGTACACCGACATGATGTTGAACCGCTCCAGCAGCGCATCGGTGATCGCGATATTGTCCGCCGTCGACGTCCGCCCCTTGATCCGGAAGCTCGTCGAAGCGCCGTGCAACCGCGGGTCATCGGGCAGCAGCACCTCCACGCCGTCGATGGCGCGCACCGGCTTCACCCAGCGGTTCCGCAAGAGTTGCAGCCGCTTGAGCTTCGTCGGCACGGTGATCCGCGCCTGAAAGTCGAACGCCGCCGGCACCGTCAGCATCGGCGCATAATCGAACGTACCGATATGCAGCCGGCTCTGCGCGTTGCTGTCATCGGCCTCGGGCTCATCCCGCGCCGGGGCGATCTCCGGAATCGCACTCGCCCGGATCCACAGGGCCGCCACCCCCAGCGGTGCTCCCACCCATTTGTGAAAGTTCATGCCGACAAAATCCGCCCCGAAATCGGGCAGCTTGAAGTCGATATGCGCAAAGCTCTGCGCTGCATCCACGATCACCTGCACACCCCGCGCCCGTGCAAAGGCGGTGATTTCCTTCACCGGCAGCACCAGCCCGTTGCGGTGGACCATATGCGTCAGCAGCACCAGTTTCAGCTTCGGCGTCCGCGCAATGGCATCGGTGTAAAACTGGATCAGCCCGTCATGGGTCAGCGCGCGCGGTGCGGCGAGCTTCACCGCCTCCGCCCGCCGCTCGCGCGCCAGGCTCACCATCGCGCCCTGCGCCGATTCATAATCGAGGTCCGAATACATCACCCGGTCGCCGGCACCCACATCGCGGAACTGGCCGATCAACGCCGAAAGCGCTTCCGCCGCATTGCGCGCCACGCCGATCTCGCGCGGTTGCACGCCAAGCTCCATAGCCATCCGCTCGCGCGCCACCGCCTGGTCCTTCTGCATTGCCCGCCGCGCATAAACGCTGTTCTCTGCATTAAGCCGGTCGAGCATCGCGCGGTGCACCGCCATCACCGGCGTCGCCATGCTTCCCCAATAGCCGTTCTCGAGCTGGATGACCTTGCGGCTGACCGGATACAGCGCTGCCAGCCGCGCCCAGCCTGCCTCGTCATCGGGCCCCAGCCCGGCAAAGCTCGTCTGCGCTGCTGCGGCACTTGCCACCGCCACACCTGCTGCACCTGCAATCGCCATCCGCCGCGTCACTTCCACGTCTTCGCCCCCCCACCGGAAAACCAGAGGAAAGCCTCTGGTCGGGCGCTGGTTTCCGCGCCACAGTCCCACCATGCTGACGCCCCGCCCTATCCGCAAGCTTCTGGTCGCCAACCGGTCGGAGATCGCGATCCGCGTTTTCCGTGCCGCCACCGAGCTCGGCATCCGCACCGTCGCCATCTTCGCCGCGGAGGACAAGCTCGGCCTCCACCGCTTCAAGGCTGATGAAGCCTATCAGCTCCCTGGTGGCGGCAGTTCGGGCACAGGCCCCATCGCCGCCTATCTCGCCATCCCCGCCATCATCGACATCGCCCGCAAGGCCGGGGTCGATGCCATCCACCCCGGCTATGGCTTCCTCTCCGAAAGCCCGGATTTCGCCGAGGCCTGTGCGGCGGCCGGCATCATCTTCATCGGCCCCGAGCCCGAAACCATGCGCGCCCTCGGCGACAAGGTCTCCGCCCGCCAGCTCGCCATCGCCGCCGATGTCCCCGTCATCCCCGCCTCAGATCCGCTGCCCACTGAGCCCGACGCCATCAAGGCCATCGCCGCCGGCATCGGTTATCCGCTCATGCTCAAGGCCAGCTGGGGCGGCGGCGGCCGCGGCATGCGCCCCATCGAGTCCGAAGATGAGCTGATCGACGCCGTCAGCGCCGGCCGCCGCGAATCGAAAGCCGCCTTCGGCCGCGACGAAGTCTATCTCGAGCGCCTCATTCGCCAGGCGCGCCATGTCGAGGTGCAGTTGCTCGGGGACGCCCATGGCAACCTCGTCCATCTCTTCGAGCGCGATTGCTCGATCCAGCGCCGCAACCAGAAGATCATCGAGGAGTCGCCCTCTTCCGTCGTGACCCCCGAGCTGCGCAAACAGATGGGCGAAGTGGCGGTGAAAGGCGCGTTGAGCGTGGGCTACGTGG
>JBBSPR010000258.1:0-3395 GCA_038258615.1 Sphingomonadales bacterium | reverse complement strand
CCTTGCCAGCGGCGAGGTGGTCGGCTGCTTCGGGCTCACCGAGCCCGATGCCGGCTCGGACCCCGGCGGCATGAAGACCCGGGCGCGCGCCGTTACCGGCGGCTACACGCTGTCGGGTGCGAAGATGTGGATCACGAATTCGCCGATCGCCGATGTGGCGGTGGTCTGGGCCAAGTGCGATGACGAGAAGATCCGCGGTTTTCTCGTCGAGCGCGGCGACATCGGCTTTTCCACGCCCAAGATCGAGGGCAAGTTTGCGCTGCGTGCCGGCATCACCGGCGAGATCGTGCTGGCGGACGTGCATTTGCCTGCCGAGCGGCTGCTGCCGGGTGTGGACGGGCTGAAGGGCCCGTTCGGCTGCCTCAACAATGCGCGCTACGGCATCGGCTGGGGGGCAATGGGGGCGGCGGAGTTCTGCTGGCATGCCGCCCGTCAGTACACGCTCGACCGCAAGCAGTTCGGCCGGCCGCTGGCGGCCACGCAGCTGGTGCAGAAGAAGCTGGCGGACATGCAGACCGAGATCACGCTGGGCCTGGTGCTGGCGCTGCAGGCGGGGCGGCTGATGGATGCGCACAAGCTGGCGCCCGAGGCCATCTCGATCCTCAAGCGCAACAACTGCGGCAAGGCGCTGGCGATTGCCCGCGAAGCGCGCGACATGCACGGCGGCAATGGCGTGTCCGACGAATATCACGTCATCCGCCACGCCATGAACCTCGAGGCGGTCAACACCTATGAGGGCACGCATGATGTCCATGCGCTGATCCTCGGGCGCGCGCAGACGGGGATTCAGGCGTTTTTCTAGGCCTCCAGCAGCTGGGGCCTCAGGCCCCAGACCCCGTGGCTTGGGCTTGGTCCCGACATGCAGACGGTTAGACCGGCACCGCTATCACCTTGCCGGCAAACACCTGCTGCCAGCTCTCGATTTCGCTGATGACGATATCATCGAGCGCGTGCGCCAGCGCCGCCACATCGCCGTAGCGCAGTGCCGGGTCGAACGCCGCGGCCCATGTTTCGACCCGCGCGTGCAGCGCTTCGAACTTTTCCGCCGCCACTTCCGAAATCGCCGCAAAACGCTCGAAATCGCCGAAGTAGCGGATGCCGGCAAAGGCGCCGCCCAGCGCTGGCAGTGCCACGCCAAGCAGCGTGAAGATTTTCGATCCGCTCTCCGCCGTCGTCGGGGCAAACAATGCGAGCAGCAGATAGACCGACACCGACCCGACTGCGGCAGCGAACATGCTTTCCGATGCACGGTCGAGATTGTGATGAACCCGCGTCAGCCGCTTTGCCTTGCCGCGATGATAGGCTGCCTGAGCTTCGGCTGTCCGGTCGATCATCGCCAATATGCCGCGCAGATAAGGCAGTGACACGGTCATCGCCGGCAGGCCTTCGCTGCGCAGCACCTGGCGGGCGTGCTGCTCGGGCCAGCTGGTTTCGCCGCCCTTGGGCCAGCGCGCCGGTGAGCGGGCAGCGCCCGCCAGCAGCATGATCGGGGCATTGCGGAGATATTCCGCCACGCGGCGCGTTTCGAACCAGCGGCCATGCCAGCGGCGGCGCTTGCCGATGGTGGTGATCGTGATGATTGCGGCCAGAAGCGCGAACTCGAACAGCGCGAACGGCCATTTCCACGCCGGCGAGACAAGCGGCAGATAGGCCACGCCGCCGATGATGGCGAAAGCGGACAGCAGGAAATTGAGCACCATGCCGCCGCGATAGGCATCGGAGAGGAAGGTGGAGAGACCATCGGCCCAGGCAAAACGCGGCAGCACGCGTTCGGCCAGACCGGCGAGCAGCCGTGCATCGGCGCCTGGCATTGCGTGTGCGGCGTGAAGGGTCGCAGCAACCGAGCCGGCCAAAATCGCCTGTGGTTGCTCGTAATGCTGGCGCAGCGAGCGCAGCGGGCGCGCTTCACCGCCAAAACCGGCCTCGACGCGGCGATAGGCATGAAAACGGCGGCGGCTCCGGGCATGCCACTGCTCGCCGTGGAAGCGGATTTCGCGCGCACGCGCCTCCGCACCGGGGGGCGCACACAGCGATGCGAGCAACGCTGCCACCTGCCCGGGTGTGGCCGGTGGCCCAGGCGCCAACAGCGCTTCGGGCGAACGGATGATCCGCCAATCATCGGGGGCGGCAGCGTCGATCCAGAGCACCGCGCCACCAAGCTCGAGCATCGCGGCAATGCTGTGGCGGGTGCCGCCTTGCGGCTGCGGACCGGCACCATCCCAGATTGCCACCAGCAGATCGGACTGCTCGACCATCACCCGGCCGGCCATGGCGGCACGCTCCGAAACCAGCGCCTCGAAATGCGGATCAGGCGTGTCGAAGCCGGCGAGAAACGCGGCCTGAAGCCCTTCGTCCTGCTCGCCGAGCGCGAACAGCGTGGCGCGGGCCGCAATGGCGCCGATCGAAGCTGCGCGCGCCGCGACCGCAGGGTCGGCGGGCACGTCGCCGGTGAGCAGGCTCCTGGCGTCGGCCGGCGTTTCGGGGTGCGCATTGATCGCGCGGTTGAGCACCGGGCCGAAAGGCAAGGGGGCCAGCAGCGCCCAGCCCCGCTCGAGCGCCAGTTCGGCCGCCATCAGATCGGCGCCGTGCGCCAGCAGCGTATGCATGCGGATTTCGGAGGCGCCCGACGCTGCCTTGGCGACGTCCGCAAACAGCCGGCGAAGAGCCACCTCGATAGCGGCCTCGTGCTTGCGAAACGCGGCATTGCTGCAGCGGTGGCCCGTGACGCCGAGGCTGAATGCCAGCGCGACTGGAAAAGAAGAAAGCGGCCCCCCCGCTGGCGATGACATGGCCTCACCCTAGCCATGCCGCACGGCCGAACAAGCGGCATCTTGTTGCCAGCCTGCTTCGCGCCTAGGCTTTGGCGGCATCATCAAGGGCGGCAATGAACAGCGAGGCTTCACGCACGACCACGGTGTTCGTCAGCTACGCGCGCGACGACCGCAAGCGGGCGCTGCCGGTCATACAGGCGCTGGAGGCCGCCGGCTATGCCGTCTGGTGGGACGGGCTGCTCGAGGGCGGCGAGCGCTTTGCCCAGACCACCGCCCATGCTCTCGAGACCGCGCGTGCCGTGGTCGTGCTCTGGTCGAAGACGAGCATCGGCTCGCATTGGGTACATGACGAGGCGACCCGTGGCCGCGACCGCCGCTGCCTGGTGCCGCTCAGCCTCGATGGCGCCGAGCCGCCACTCGGCTTCCGGCAATTTCAGGTGATCGACGTCAGCCAAAGCCGCATGAAGCCGGGCGATACAGGGGCCGATGCCATATTGCGGGCGGTTGCAGCGCTTCATGATGCAGCACCCGCGCCGCGCGCAGCACCTGCCGCAGCGCCCAGCCGGCGTGGCCTGCTGGTTGGCGTGGGCGCAGTTGTGGCGCTGGGTGGCGGTGCCATCGCCT
>JBBSPR010000257.1:0-3441 GCA_038258615.1 Sphingomonadales bacterium | reverse complement strand
CAGGCCGAGGCCGGACGGGGCAGGGGTCAGCGCGCGTCCCATCCTCGCCTCCTCATGCTGTGATCAGCGCCGGCGAAGGCGCGCTGGTGCGGCCGGCCGGATCGATGACCATCGCCACCAGCCGGGTTCCGGGGGGCAGCACTTCGGCAAGCGCGAAGGCGAAGCGGAAGCCGCCGGCGGGATCGGGCGTGCGGGCGACATCGGCGTTGAGGCTGGCGGCGAATTCGAGTGGCTCGCCGGGGCGGGCGCGGAAGAGATCGATGCTGTAGCTGCCGAGCGCGCCGCCTTGCAGCGGCTCGGTGTGGTTGAAGCTGATGTGGGTGGTGCCGGGTGCTGCGGCTTCCAGCCGGCCGGCGCCGGGCGGGGCGGGCGGGCCATCGGGGACCAGCGCCAGCGAGACGGCAGCGCTGGCTTCCGACCATTCGCCGGCGGTGGTGCTGCCGGGCTCGGGACCGCCGCGGACTTCGGCGACCCAGCTGTGGCGGCTCCAGAGCTGCAACGGCGTGTTGAAGGGAGCGATGCTGCCGCCGGTATCGAAGAAGCTCGGCACCTCCTGCCGCGCTTCCGGGCCGGCGTTGGCCGGGAGCGGCGGCACCGGCCCCGCATGGACGACGGGCATGCGCAGCGGATCCCGGCTTTCGGAGGGTGAGCGGCGCACCCGGAACTCGCGCGCCGCCACACCACCCTGCGGCACGCTGATGGCGATGCTGGCACGCATCACGCCGCCATCGCGGACCGGGCGGACGACCAGCAGCGGCGGGGCGGGCGGGCCGCTGTTGGGGATGGCGTGGGGGATGAGCGCGCTGGTGGCGAAATCGGCTTCGGCGCCGGCGGTGCTGACGGGCAGGATGCGGTAGAAGAGCAGCACGCGCAGGCTGCCGGACACGCGATGCTCGAAGCGGGTGTCGGTGAAGCCATCGGGGTTGATGAGGCCGAACTGCTCGCGGCTGAACAGCGCCTTGTTGTCCACGAACAGTTGCGCGCGAGCGGGGGCATCGTTGGCGGCGGCGGCGATCTGCGCCAGCAGTGCTGCATGGCCGCCGCGCTTGACGAGGCTGCGGATGAGGGTGGTCTCGTCGCTCTGGTAGAGGCGGGTGGTGGCCTGGCCGGTGGTCGGCGTCCAGGCCAGCGCGATGCGGGACTTGCCGGTGACATCGGGGCGCGAGCCATAGGCAAGGGCTTGCGACATGGTGAGGCCGCGCGGCGGGCGGGGATCGAAGATCCGGCGCTCGGTTGGGGGGGAGGGCTGCGAGAAGCGGCCGGCACTGTCTTGCCAGCGGGCGACGAGGGTGGTGACGCCCTGGCCGCCGCGCGGCAGCGGCGGGCCGGGGCGGGTGAAATCGAGGGCGCTGCTGGTGCCGACGGCGACGGTCTCGGTGCGGCCATCGAGGGTGAATTCGAGATGGGTGATGGCGAGGCTGCCGGGGGCGAGCTGGGCGGGGCGGGGGACGCCGAGCCGGATGCGGACGGTGCCGGCGAGAGTGCCGTCGGGACCTTCGCCGGAGAATGACGGCTGGGTGTAGAACAGCTCGGGCACCGGGCGCGGCGGGGCGGGGCGCTCGGCAACGGGAGCCTGCGCCTGGCGCCAGTCGCTCCAGCGGCCGAACCAGTCGGATTGGGCGACGCGGTATTGCACCGGATCGGCAGGGGCCATGCGATCGAAGAGTTCGCCCTGGCCGGGGGCGGCGGCATCGGGCAGCTCGGCGGCGACAAGCGGCATCGCGGCGCCATCGGGGCCCTTTTCGTGGAGGCTCTGCGGGGCGGCGCCGCCGAGGCGGGCGAAGGCGAGCAGGCCGCCGGGCAGCAGCCGGCTGAGCGGCAGCGTGTTCTGGCGGGCGGCGGCGGGGGGGACGAGATCGGTGGTCCAGCTGCCCGAGACCAGCGGGCCGATGACGGGGGGCTGCGGGCGCGTGGGCGGCTGGCCGACGAGCATCGGGATGACCGACTGCAGCTGGACGATATCGCCGACGCCGTTGGGAACGGGGGTCTTGAACGCCGTATCGAAGGCCTTGAGGGCGTCTTCCTTCTTGCCGGCCAGCCGGGCCATGATGCGGCCGCGCATGCTGGCCTTGGCATCCGGGCCTTCCCACCAACTGTCCACCCAATAGATGACCAGCGCGCCGACGGGCAGCCGCACCACTTCGAAATCGGTGTCTGCAAAGCCGAGCCAGCGCGCCATGCCGGGATCGAGCTGCGCCATGTGCAGCGCCGAGAGCAGGTTGACGTCGATATGGCCCACGGCGCGGCCGGTGACCTCGTCGACGCTGGGGATGCGCATGGCGAGGCTGGCGGCGGGGGCGGAGAGATCGTTGATCAGCCGATCGAGGGCGCCGGCCAGCGAGCGATCGGTGGCGGCGGTGCCCGACGCGCCATCCTCGAAGCGCTTCTTGATGCGGTTGAGTTCGCGCGCGGCGCCTGCGGCGCCGTTGACCGCAAAGGCGGGGGCGGTTGCGGGGGTAGCGCCCGGCACATCGGGCATGAGCTCCTTTCGCGGGGCACCGCGGCCAGCGCGGGATTCGGCGTCGGCGAGGGCGGTGGAGGGAGCGGCGTAGCGCGCGCCGGGCTTGACGGGCAGCGACCAGCGGCGCCACTCCTTGGCGTAGAAATTTTCCTTGATGAGCTCGCGCTCCTCGAGCCAGCGGACGCCGCGCACCACGCCGCTGCCGGTGAGGCGGATGCGGCGGATGCGGCTGGCGGCAAGGGCATAGGGGGCGATGGCGCGGCTCTGGGTGATGGCATCGCCGCGGGCACTGGGCTCGACCTGCGCGACCTGGAGCGCGTTTTTGGTGAGCGAGGCGACCAGCCCGGGGCCGATGGGCAGCCGACGGTCCCAAGTGAGGACGGGGGGAAGCGGGCGGGTGAAGCCGGGCAGCGGCAGGAGCTGGCGGCCGGTGGGGGTGGCATCGACCTCGATCCAGAGGCAGCGGCTGCCGGCGGGCAGATGGCCGGTGACGACCATGCCGGCGCGCATGGTGAACGGCGGGGAGAGCTGCTGGCCCTCCTCGGTGAGCCAGACGATATCGGTGCGGGCGGTTGCGGCGAGCTGGCGCGGATCGATGACGGTCTTGCGCAGCACCAGGGGGGCGACGGGCAGGCCGAGTGCCGGGTGCGGGATGAGCCGCAGATGGCCACCGGGGGCCAGATGCGGATCGGGCTGATCGTGGATGGCGATGCCGTTCAGCAGCGTGGTGGGAGCGAGCGCCTTCATGCGAGCCCCTGTTGCATGGCGAGCCGCGGCGTGCTGCCGATGGCCTTGAGCGCGAAGGACGATGCCATGCCATCGTCGAAATCGATGCGGATCGCCTGGCCGGCGGCGGGGGTGAAGGGGGTGGCGGGCATCCAGATCGCCCGGGTGGTGGCGGCGTTGCGGACCACGCGCTGCAGTACGGGGCCCTGCAGCCAGTCGCGGGCGGTCGTGTTGGTGGCGGCATCGAGGCGCTG
>JBBSPR010000256.1:0-3457 GCA_038258615.1 Sphingomonadales bacterium | reverse complement strand
GGCGAGGACATCGGGGGGTTCGGCGATCCAGTAGCTGTCGGTGAAGCGGCGGGCGTGGCGGCCGGCGATGTCGGGCGCCCAGCCCATGGCCTGGGCGAGGGCGGCCTGGCGTTCGGCGATGCGCTCCGCCCTGCCCTTCTGCTTGTGGCCGCGGCGCAGCACCTCCTCGGCGGCTTCGTAGAGCTCGCGCAGCAGCTGGCCCTTCCAGGCGTTCCAGACACCGGGGCCGACGGCGCGGATATCGACAACGGTGAGGATGAGCAGCAGCCGCAGCCGCTCGGGGCTGGCGACGGCCTCGGCGAAATCGAGGATGGTCTTGAAATCGGAGAGATCGCGCTTGAAGGCGGTGCGGCTCATCAGCAGATGGTATCGGACGAGCCAGGCGACGGTTTCGGTCTCCGCCGCGCTGAGGCCGAGACGCGGGCAGAGCTTGAGCGCGATATCGGCGCCGATCTCGCTGTGATCGCCGCCGCGGCCCTTGGCGATATCGTGGAGCAGCACCGCGACATGCAGCACCCGCCGGGTGGAGAGCTGCTGGAGCAGGGCATGGGTGAGCTTGTGCTCGGCACGCAGCGTGCCATCGGCGATGCGGGCGATGAGGCCGATGGCGCGGATGCTGTGCTCGTCGACGGTATAGTGATGGTACATGTCGTATTGCATGCGCGCGACGATGCGGCCGAAATCGGGGATGAAACGGCCGAAGACACCGGCTTCATTGAGCAGCCGCAGCACCTTGTCGGGCTCCTGCGGGTTGCACAGGATTTCAAGGAACCAGCCGTTGGCGGCCTTGTCCCGCCGCACCCGATCATCGATCAGCACGCTGTCCCGCGCCGCTTGGCGCATGGCCTGGGGGTGGATGGGGAGCGTCTCGCGGGCAGCGAGCGCGAACATCTCGATGAGGCGGCTCGGCTCGGCACGGAAGAAATCGTCCGAAGGCACGCGGATCTGGCCACGGCGCAGCGTGAAGCCGTTGAGGCGGGCGGGCTTGCGGGTGAGTCCGGGGAGCCAGGCGAGGCGCGACGTCTGCTCCTCGAGCTGGGCAAGAAAGAGCCCGGTGAGATCCCCCACAGTGCGCACCATGAGGAAATAATGGCGCATGAAGCGCTCGACGGCGGCGAGGCCGGCACGATCGGCATAGCCGAGGCGGCGCGCAAGCTCGGGCTGGACATCGAAGGTGAGCCGCTCCTCGGCGCGACCGGCAATATCGTGGAGATTGATGCGCACCGCCCAGAGGAAGCTGGTGGCGCGGCGGAACTGGCGGGCCTCGGCGGCGGTAAGCAGGCCCTTGTCGACCAGCGCCGACACGCCTTCGGCATCATGCACATAGCGGCCGATCCAGCCGAGCGTATGCAGATCGCGCAGGCCGCCCTTGCCTTCTTTTAGGTTGGGCTCGACGAGATAGCGACTGTCTCCCATCCGCTGGTGGCGGGCATCGCGCTCGGCAAGCTTGGCGGTGATGAAGGCGCGCGCGGTGCCCGACACGATGTCGCGGCGGAAGCGGGCGACGGCTTCTTCGTAAAGCGCCTGGTCTCCCCACACGAAGCGCGCTTCGAGAAAGGCTGTGCGGGTGTTCATGTCTTCCTGGACGAAGCGGATCAGCTCGTCGAGCGAGCGGGTGGCGTGGCCGACCTTGAGGCCAAGATCCCAGAGCAGGTAGAGCATCGTCTCGACGATCTGTTCACCCCAGCCGGTGCGCTTCCATGGGGTGAGGAACAGCAGGTCGATGTCCGAGCAAGGCGCCATCTGGCCACGGCCGTAGCCGCCGACCGCGACCAGCGCGATCCGCTCCGCCGAGGTGCGGTTGGATTCGGGATAGAGGCGCGTGGTGATGGCATCGAAGGCGATGCGGATGAGCTGATCGACCAGGAAGGCGCGGGCACCGGCGAGCTCGAGGCCCTTGGCCGGGCTGTCGTGCAGGCGGCGCGACAGTTCTGCATTGCCCGCCGCCAGCGCCTCGATGAGCGCCTGTGCCAGGGCGGCGCGGCGCGTGGCATAATCGGGGAGTGCCGCGAGCGTTGCATCGAGGCCATCGGCAAGCGCCCGCCGATCGATGATCGCCCGGCGATTGGGGATGGCCATGGTGGCCGGGGAATGCGCGCGGGACGCCATGGTGCCGAGATAGGGTGTGGCGGCGGGCATGGAAAGGGCTGTCGGCGGCACACTGGTGCGTCGGTTCATCGGGGATCTCGATAAGGCTCACCAATACAATTGATTTTCCTGATATTCACCGCTGTCGTACATTGGTCCCATCATGACATTCATCATGACGGGGAGTTGAAAACAGTGACCAGAAACATGATCTCGATGGCAGCACTTGCTGTTGCCATGTTTGCGCCGATTGCAGCGAGCGCGCCGGCACTGGCCGAAGGCGCGGTCGTTACCAGCAACACGTCGAACCAGTTCTGGTGGCCCGAAACGATCAACCTTGAGCCACTGCGGGCGCATGGCGTGCAATCGGACCCGATGGGGACGAATTTCGATTATGCCGCCGAATTCAAGTCGCTCGACCTGGCGGCGGTGAAGCGCGACATCAACGAGGCGCTGACGACCTCGCAGCCGTGGTGGCCGGCGGATTATGGCAATTATGGCCCGTTCTTCATCCGCATGGCGTGGCACAGTGCGGGCACCTATCGCATCGCCGATGGTCGCGGCGGGGCCGGCGGTGGCCAGCAGCGCTTCGAACCGCTCAACAGCTGGCCGGACAATGCCAACCTCGACAAGGCGCGGCGCCTGCTGTGGCCGGTGAAGGCGAAATATGGCCGCAAGATCTCCTGGGCCGATCTGATGGTGCTGACCGGGAATGTCGCGCTGGAGAATATGGGCTTCAAGACCTTCGGCTATGGCGGCGGCCGCACCGATGATTGGGAGGCCGATCTCGTCTATTGGGGGCCTGAGCAGAAGATGCTCGACGACAAGCGTTATTCGGGGGACCGCAAGCTCGCCAAGCCGCTGGCCGCCGTGCAGATGGGCCTGATCTATGTGAACCCCGAAGGCCCGAACGGCGTGCCCGATCCGCTCGCTTCGGCGAAGGACATTCGCGAGACCTTCGGGCGCATGGCGATGAACGACGAAGAGACGGTGGCGCTGATCGCCGGTGGCCATACCTTCGGCAAGGCGCATGGCGCGAAGTCTCCCGAGGGCGGTGTGGGCAAGGAGCCGGCTGCCAACCCGACCGAGCGGCAGGGCATGGGCTGGGACAACAGCTGCGGCACCGGCAAGGGTGCGGACACGATCACCAGCGGCCTCGAGGGCGCCTGGACATCGAGCCCGGTCGCCTGGTCGATGATGTATCTGGAAAACCTGTTCCAGTTCGACTGGGTGAAGACCAAGAGCCCGGCGGGTGCGACGCAGTGGATTCCGGCGAACGGCCAGGCGGCCGGCACGGTGCCGGACGCGCATGTCGAGGGCAAGTTCAACACGCCGATCATGTTCACCACCGACCTGGCGCTGAAGGAGG
>JBBSPR010000255.1:0-3476 GCA_038258615.1 Sphingomonadales bacterium | reverse complement strand
TGATGCAGACGATCGATGCGGCGGCGCGGGCGCGTGACCCGCGGGTGGTGCAGGTTTCGGCGAGTTTGATCGGCAGCTGGTCGGTGGTGGAGATCGTGCGTGCCGATGGGCAGCGTCTGCGCGATATCCGGCCGCTGGTGCGGCTGAATGTGCAGATCGTCGCGGAGCAGGGCGGGCGCCGCGAGACCGGCTTTCATGGGCTGGGCGGTCGCTATCTTTATGATGCGCTGTTCGAGCCGGGCAAGTGGAACGAGGCGATCGACATAGCCCTCGCCAATGCGCTGGTGAATCTGGAGAGTGTGGATGCGCCGGCGGGCGAGATGACCGTGGTGCTGGGGCCGGGCTGGCCGGGCATCCTGCTGCACGAGGCGGTGGGGCATGGTCTTGAGGGCGATTTCAACCGCAAGGGCACCAGTGCGTTTTCGGGCCGGGTGGGCGAGCGGGTGGCAGCCCCCGGGGTGACGGTGGTGGACGATGGGAGCATCGACAACCGTCGTGGCTCGCTGACGATCGACGATGAGGGCACGCCGACCGAGCGGACGGTGCTGATCGAGGATGGCATCCTCAAGGGCTATATGCAGGACCGGCTGAATGCGCGGCTGATGGGGGTGGCGCCGACCGGCAATGGCCGCCGCGAGAGCTTTGCGCATGCGCCGATGCCGCGGATGACCAACACCTTCATGATGGGCGGCAATGAAGACCCCGGCGAGATTTTGCGCGGCGTGAAGAGCGGCATCTATGCCAAGAGCTTCGGCGGTGGGCAGGTGGATATCACCAGCGGCAAGTTCGTGTTCTCGTGCACCGAGGCGTACAAGATCGAGAACGGCAGGCTGGGTGCGCCGGTAAAGGGGGCGACGCTGATCGGCAATGGCCCCGATGTGCTGACCCGGGTCAAGGCGATCGGCAACGACCTGGCGCTCGACGAGGGCGTTGGCGTGTGCGGCAAGGGCGGGCAGAGCGTGCCGGCCGGCGTGGGGCAGCCGACGCTGCTGGTGGAAGGGCTGACCGTGGGGGGCACGGCTGCCTGAGGTGGTGGCCTGAGGCGGGGGCTTGAGGCGGGGGCCTGAGGGGGACGTTGCGATGGAGTTTCTGGACCATGTGAATGCGGAGCGCGCTGCCTGGGTGGCGGCGCAGCCGGTGTTTTTCGTGGCGACGGCGGCGGTCGGGGCGCGGATCAACCTCAGCCCCAAGGGGATGGACAGTTTCCGGGTGCTGGGGCCGAACCGCGTCGCATATATGGACTATGGCGGCTCGGGCAATGAAACCAATGCGCATCTGCTTGCCGATGGGCGGATCACGATCATGTTCTGCGCCTTCGACCGGACGGCGCTGATCTACCGGATCTATGGGCATGGCCGGGCGGTGCTGCCGCAGGATGCCGACTGGGAGACGCTGGCGGCGCATTTCAACATCGAGCGCGGCGTGCGGCAGATTTTCGACATTGCGGTGGAGAGCACGCAGGAGAGCTGCGGCTGGGCGGTGCCGCGCATGGCGCTGGAGGCCGAGCGGCAGACTTTGCGCAAATATCATGCGCAGGATGATCCGGCCGAGCGGCTGGTGAAATATGCCGAGCGCGACCGCAGCATCGACGGGCTGCCGGTGCGGCCGCCCACGGTGCTGCCTTATGCCTGAGGGCGCGGCACTGGCGGCGGACGGGGTGATGGTGGTGCACTTCGGCTTCATTCTGTTCGTGGTGTTGGGGGCGGCGCTGCTGGTGCGCTGGCCGCGGCTGGTGTGGCTGCACGTGCCGGCACTCGCCTGGGGGCTGTGGATCGAGCTTTCGGGCGGGGTGTGCCCGCTCACGCCGCTGGAAGTCGAGCTTCGCGAGGCGGCAGGACAGGCCGGCTGGTCGGGCGGTTTCATCGAGCGGTATCTGACGCCGATCATCTATCCCGAGGGGCTGACGCGCGGCACCCAGGCATTGGTTGCCGGCATTTTGCTGGTGGTGAACGGCGTGCTCTATGCGCGCTTCCTGCGAAGGGCGCGCTGATGCCTCTGGTGGCGCTCGACACATTGTTCGACCCGATGGCGGCGGAACTGATGCGGATGCGGCTGGAGGCCGGTGGCATCGAGGCAGTGGTGTTCGACGCCGGTATTGCGTCGCTGATCGGCAGCGGCGTTTCGGGGGTGCGGGTGATGGTGCTCGACGAGGATGAGGCGGCGGCGCGGGCGTTGCTGGCCGAGTTGTGAGATCGGCGCGATGAAATTGGCGCTGGCGCTCGGCGGTGGTGCCGGGCTCGGGTGGACGCATATCGGCGTGCTGGGCGAGCTGGAGCGGCGCGGCGTGACGGTGGACGCGGTGAGCGGCACCTCGATCGGTGCTGTGGCGGCGGTCTGCCTGGCGGCGCACCGGCTGAACATTCTGGAGGTGATTGCGCGCGGGGCCAATGCCCGGACGGTCATGCAGTTTCTCGATGTGGATATTCGCAAGGGTTCGATGCTCGGCGGGCGCGGGGTGCAGCGGCAGCTGGCGCTGCACTTCGGCCGCACGCAGCTGGAAGAGCTGTTCATGCCGGTGGCAGTGGTGGCGGCGGATCTGATTTCGGGCGAGGCGGTGTCGATCCGGCGCGGATCGATTGTCGATGCGGTGAGTGCGTCGATCGCGATTCCGGGCGTGTTTCCGCCGGTTCGCCGCGATGGCATGGTGCTGGTGGATGGCGGCGTGGTGGCGCCGGTGCCGGTGGCGGCGGTGCGGGCGCTGAGCAAGGCGCCGGTGCTGGCGGTCAATCTGCAGGGCGATTATGCGCGGCGGGCGCTGGCGGGGCTGCCGCCGGACAAAAGGGTGCTGACGCCGTTCCGGGTGGGGCGGGCCGGGGTGTCGCTGGTGATGGCGCATCTGGCGCGGCAATCGCTGGCGATCGATCCGCCTGACATCGAGCTGGCGCCGGCGATCGGGCACGTCGATGTGCGCAATTTCACGCGGGCCGATGAGCTGATTGCGCTGGGAGCGGCGTCGGTGGTGGACAATTGGGCAGCGATCGAAGCGCTGGGCTGATCTGCTTAAAAATTGACCAGCGATGCTGCACTGCAACCGAAATGGGCAGGCTTGTGACCGGGGCGACGCGCGTTCGCCTTAGGGCAGCTGTTGGCACGCTATGTGCATTGCATGTTGAAGAGGTGCAGCAGTGCTTCACGAAATCGGCGGCCCGGCAATGTCCGGCTCCCGTCCACCGAGGTTCCTCCCCAAGGAAACCGACTGGCCCGGCACCAAGGTGCCGGGCCATTTTTTTGTTTCAGCCTGCCGGAATGGTGGCATTCATGCATGGCCATGAGACTTTTGCCGCTACCGACCCTTGTCTCGGCCATGGCAGGACGCGCGGACAGAACACTCTCGGCTGGCAGCCAGGCGGCGCTTCTGACATGCCATCCGGCCAAGGAGAACGGATTTTGACAAGAGCTGCGGGGACCGCCCAATGACGCCGCGTGAACTCATCGGTGAGGCCGAAGTGCCGGGCGCGCCGCCGTTGCGGCTGTTC
>JBBSPR010000254.1:0-3619 GCA_038258615.1 Sphingomonadales bacterium | reverse complement strand
CTTGATGTCGTCACCGATGATCGGCACGCCGGCGGCGCGGAACTTCTCGGCCCAGACCGGATTCGAAGCGATGAACACCGGCATGTTGTTGACGAACGCCACGCCGGCGGTGATCGCGGCATCGGCATAGAATTCGGTCGCCTGCTGGCTGCCGACCGGCAGATAGTTGCACATCACCTGCGCGCCAGAGCGCTTCAGGCTTTCCACCACTTCGGCCTTCGTCGGCTCCGGGGCATCCGCCACCATGAAGCGGCGATGCTCGGGATGCGATTCCATGTGCGGCGACACGCCATCGAGGATGCGGCCCATCTGCACGATGGCACCGGTCGGCCCGACATGGTCGCAAAACACGGCCGTGCAGTTCGGCTTGGCAAAGATCGCCTCCGAAACATCCTTGCCGACCTTGCGCGAATCGACGTCCCAGGCAGCGACGACCGAGATATCCTTGGGCCGATAGCCGCCCATATCCCAATGCATCAGCCCCTGCTCATCGTTCGATCCACCATTGGCGTAGTGGAAAAGCCCCTGAACGAGGGACGACACACAATTGCCAACCCCCACCAGGGCGACGGGAATCAACGACATTTCAAGCAGTTCCTTTCAAAGCGACCCGTGCGTCCGCATCCGGGCGCCTCCCATGATTTTGTGGCAGTTATACTACAGCCGCTCGCTGGGCAAGGAGGCTTTGCCGAGGAAATCATATCGTGTTGCCGCAAGGTTGACTGCCACGCGCGGATCACCCGATCGGGCAAAGGCACCCAACCGCCTGTAAAACCGCCACTGCGCCACCGCCGTCGTCGAAACACTGTAGATCGCCAGCGCCACAAATCCTTCGAACCAGAGCCCGAAAACTGCAAAACACGCCCAAGTCCACAGGAAAGTGTTGCGCCGCCCCGCCACCAGCCGGAACGCCCGCTCGAAGCGCCCGCTGTCGTCGAGCTGCTGCCCGGTCATCCGCCGGTAGAATTCGCCCTGCACCGCCTCGGCAAGCGCCGGCAAGATGATCAGCGCCGCAACCGCCCAGGGCAGGCCGGTGCCGCGCGTGCTGGCAAACCAGAAGGCCGCAGCAAGATACCAGCCATATTCGAGCAGCTTGTCGAGCGCATGCTCCAGGTCGCCCCACCGCGAAAACTCGATCCGCGTGCGCGCCAACTTGCCATCCACGCCGTCGAGCGGCCCGCACAGCAGCGCCAGCCCCAGCCCCCACCACAACGCCCCATTGGCAAAGGCATAAGCAACGCCGATCCCGAGCAGGCCGGTGGCCAGCGTTACCATGTTCGGCGTCACCCCGGTGGGCGCCAGCAACCGCACCAGCGCATCCTCGATCGGCGGATGGATGAACCGCGCCGGCCAGTCGAGGCACCCCTTCTGCGCCGCCGCCACCACCACGTCATTCGTCGCGCGCACACCTGCCTCATCCTTCGGCAGCGCCCAGAGCAGCGGCACCTCGCGGCGCCGATCGGCCGAATACAGCGCAATCCCCTCGATCGGCACCCGCATCACCGCCGGATCGGCCGCCGCCGTGCGGATCAGCGTCGATCCCAGGTCCCAGTCGCCCAGCCCCTCGGCCACCGCCGCCACGCTGCGCGCCGTCAGCCGCAGCACGCCGGCGGCATGCGTCTGGGCATCGAGCCGCTCCACCCCCCGCTCCGCGCCCCGCGCCGCCTCGGGCAGCCCGGACCGGCTGCCATCGCTCACCAGCATCGCCGGTCCGGCTGCAGCCACCACCACCGCCAGAGCCCGCTCGTCGATCACCAGTCCGGCAGCGATCAGCAGCACCTCGCCCACGCTTGCCAGCGCCGCACCCAGCTCATCGATCTTCACCAGCTCCGCCCCTGCCGGCACCGGCGTCAGCGGTGGCGCCCCCACCAGCAGCAGCCGCGCACAGCCATGCCGCGCCAGCAGCCGCGCCTGCCGCTCGAGCACCGTCAGCCCACCGATCCGCGCCGAGGCCATGTCGCCCTCGGGGGCCAGAAGAACACCGATCCGGGTCATGCGTCAGCGCACATAGGGTGGGACAGCGCCACTTGCCAAGCCGGGCCTGCCGGGCTTAGCACAACAACCGTGCACAAAAGCGCCACACACACCGCCAGCCAGAGCGACAGTGCCCGTCCCGAGGCCATCGAGGATCCATCCAACCTCTGGCTGGTGCATGCCCTGTCGTGGCGCCTGCTCCCGCTGGCACTCCGGCTCGATATCCACCCCAACACAGTATCCTTCACCGGCATGGGCTTCGGCCTCCTTGCCGGCTTCTGCTATTGGAACTGGCAGTCGCCGCCCTTCGTCATCGCCGGCTTCCTGCTCATGGTCGGCTGGCATGTCATGGACGGTCTCGACGGCAAGCTCGCCCGCGCCTCGGGCAAGGCCAGCCCGCTCGGCCGCGTCATCGATGGCGTCTGCGATTATCTTGCCTTCCTCTTCGTGCTTGTCCCCATCGCCCTCAGCTTTGCCGATTGGCAGCCGGTGCTGGCGCTCGCCATCGTCTCGGGCCTCCTCCACGCCGTCCAGTCCGCCTGGTACGAAGCCGAGCGCGATGCCTGGAAGCGCCGCCTCGCCGGCTCCTTCATCACCCCCGTCCGCCCCCGCGGCCCCGCCATCGCGGCACCCTATGATTGGGCCGAGGCCCGCTTTAACGCAGCCCACCACCGCATGGATGCAGCGCTCGCGCGCAACCCCGGACTGCTGCCCCGCTATCTGGAAGCCACCGCCCCGCTGGTGCGCCGCCTTTCCATCCTCTCCGCCAACAACCGCACCGTCGCCATCGCCATCGCCTGCCTCGCCGGCGATCCGCGCCTCTACTGGTATTGGGAGATCGCCGCCCTCACGCTCATCGCCCTCGTCATGGGCCGGCAGCTGCGCGCCCGCGAAGCGATGCTGGCCAGCGGCAGCGCCCCGGTGCTAGGTCAGGCCAAGCATTCCAAGGATTGATCCAAGCCGATGTCCGACCTGCCAACCTCGCCACGCTGGCCCATCCTCGCCGCTGGTGCCGCAACCCTGGTCTGGCTGGCGCTCGTCATCGGCACGGCCCTGCTCTTCCTCCCCGGCGCCACCCCGCCCGCCGCCCTCGAGCCCTTGGCGATCATCGCCGGCGTCGCCCTCAACATCGCCGCCCCGCTCGCCGTCCTCTGGCTGGTCGCCACCCGGCTGCGTGATACCAGCGCCGCCCATGCCGCGCGCAACGCGCTGATGGCCGAACAGGCGGAGTTCGCCACCCTCCGCCTTCGCGAAGGCGCCGAGGCCCTTTCCGCACTCGAAACCCGCCTGTCCGATTTCACCGGCCAGCTCACCGCCATGGCCAAGCCCGTCGAGCGCCAGCATGCCGCCTTGGCCACCAGCATCGCCGCCCTCCACGATGCCACCGCCAGCCTCACCGCCGCCGCCGAGCGTGCCGATGCCGCCACCCGCCAGCTCGGCCAGGAGACGCCCGCCGCCACCGCCGCCGCCGAGGCGCTCACCATGCTGCTCGGCAGCGCGCAGGCGCTGCTCAACGGCGAAGTCAGCCGCGCCGAAGGCCTGATGACCAGCCTCGCCGCCCGCCTCGCCGAAGCGCGCATCGAAGCCAGCGCCACCGCAAGCGAAACCGAAGCCCGCATCGAAGCCGTCACCGCCGCCGCCGATG
>JBBSPR010000253.1:0-3622 GCA_038258615.1 Sphingomonadales bacterium | reverse complement strand
GCCGACGGCGGGCCGATCGCGCTGGTCGAGGATGGCGACCTGATCCACATCGATGCCGAGGCCGGCACGATCGATCTCGATGTGACCGAGGATGTGCTCGCCGTCCGCCGCAGCGCGTGGGCGCCACGCCGCACCGACTATAATGCCGGCGCCATCTGGCGCTTTGCGCAGAATGTCGGGCCCGCCCGCACCGGCGCCGTCACCCACCCAGGTGCGGCCGCAGAGACGCATGTCTTTGCCGATATCTGAGGCTTCGAGCCCTTTCGGGCGCTCAGCGCGGTTGCAGATGGTTGCCGGCGGTCATCACCTGGGCGGGTTCGCCGGGCAGGGTCGGCATGGGCTTGATCGCCGCCCAGATCGGCTCGCCGCGCGCGTCGCGCGGCACTTCGGCGAGCGTGCCGCCCCTTGCCCGCTCGACATAGAGCGGCGACGCCGCGCAGCCCGCGAGCAGGAACAGAAGCAGGGCTGGGGACAGGAGCAGGGCAGGGCGGATCATCTCCCCGCTTGTGGCATTGCCCGGCAGGCGGCGCAATGCTGATGCTGCCCGCCTGCCCGCCGCTCGTCACCCCCGACGAGATGCGCACCGCCGAGGCCGCCGCCATCGCCGCCGGCACGCCCGCGCTGGTGTTGATGGAGCGCGCCGCCGCCGCCGCCACCGCCGCAATCATGGCATTCGCCCCGCGCCGCCGCGCGCTGGTGCTGTGTGGACCCGGCAACAATGGCGGCGATGGCTATGGCGTGGCGCTCGGCCTTCGTTCCCGCGGCGTCGATGTCGAAGTGATCGCGCTTGCCCCCCCTGCCAGCGAGCCGGCGCGCACCATGGCGGCGCGCTGGGATGGCCCGGTGGCCACGGAAATCGCCGAACCAGTTGCGGACACGCTCATTGTCGCCGCGCTGTTCGGCACCGGCCTCTCCCGTTCCCTCCCGCCGCAGGCCGAAAGCCTGCTCGCCGCCGTACGCGGCAGCGGGCCGGTCGTGGCACTCGACATCGCCAGCGGCATCGACGCGCTGACCGGCGAGGCGCACAGCCAGCCGCTCGCCGCCGACCTCACCATCGCGTTCGGCGCCGCCAAGCACGGCCATGTGCAGGGTGCCGGCGCCCGCACACGGGGCCGCCTGGTGGTGGCCGATCTCGGCATCCCGCTGCCGGATTCCTCCGTCCGCCTTGTCGCCCGGCCCCGCTGCGCGCCGCTTGGCTCGGACACCTACAAGTTCGCACGCGGCCATGTGCTCGTCATCGGCAGTCGCCCCGCTACCGGTGGTGCCGCAGCACTGGCCGCCACCGCAGCACTCCGCAGCGGCGCCGGACTGGTGACGCTGGCCGGAGACGCCGCCGCCCTGCCGGCCGCCATCCTGCTCGCCGATGATGCCGCCGCCCGCCGGTTGCTCGACGATCCGCGCACATCGGCGCTGCTCCTCGGCCCCGGCCTCGCCGATGATCCCCGCGCCCGCGATTGGCTGGGCCGGGCACTGGCCGCACCCATACCGATCGTGCTCGATGCGACGGCGCTGCGGATCGCCGATCCCGCCATGCTCGCCGCCGCCCGCGCGCCGCTGGTGCTCACCCCGCATGAAGGCGAGTTCCGCGCGCTGTTCGGCGAGATCGGCCAGAACCGCATTGCTGCCGCCCGGGCTGCGGCACACCGCGCGAACGCCGTGCTGCTGCTGAAGGGCCCCGAGACGATCATCGCTGCCCCCGATGGCCGCGTGCTCGTCAACACCCATGCAGCACCGCATCTCGCCACCGCCGGTGCCGGCGATGTGCTCGCCGGCATCATCGCCGGCCTCATCGCGCAGGGCATGGCTCGCTTCGAAGCCGCTGCCGCTGCCGCCTGGCTGCACGGCGAAGCCGGCAGCCGCAGCGGCCCCGGCCTGATCGCCGATGATCTGGCCGGCACCCTCCCGACGATATTGGCAAGCTTGTGAGCGACATCCAGACCATCATCCGCCTCGCCGCGCGCGGGGATGGCATCACCGCCGACGGCCGCTTCGTGGCCGGCGCTGCCGTGGGTGACGAAATCCATTTCGAGGATGGCCAGCCCGTCATCGTCCCCGGCCCCGGCCATGTTGCCCCTGTCTGCCGGCATGTGCCCGAGTGCGGCGGCTGCCAGCTCCAGCACATCACCGATGAAGCCTATTGCGGCTTCGTCGTCGATCGGCTGGCGCGGGTGCTGGGGCCGCTGATGCCCGCCGATGTGGCACCCGTGGCGCTGTCCCCGCCTCGCTCGCGGCGGCGCATCGCCATCCGTGCGGTGCGGCGCGGCGGCCAGCTGCTGCTCGGCTTCAACAGCGAATCGAGCCACCGCATCATCGATCTCCAGCAGTGCGAGGTCATGCTGCCCGAGCTGTTCGCGCTCGTCGCCCCGCTGCGCACCCTGCTGCGCGCCGCACTCGCCGAAGGGCAGGGGGCCGGCCTCACCCTCACCGCGTCGGACAGCGGCATCGATCTGCTCATCGCCAACATCCATGCCGAAAGCCTCGACGAGATCCAGCGCCTCACCGAATTCGCCAGCACCCACGGCCTCGCCCGGCTCTCGGTCGAGGGCGCGCAGGGGGTCGAAACCGTCTATGAGGCGCAAACCCCTCAGCTGATGATGGGCGGTGTGCGCGTCGGCCTGCCGCCTGCCCCCTTCCTGCAGGCGACGCTGGAGGGCGAGGCCGCCCTCGTCGATGCCGTCACTGCCGCCGCCGCCGGCGCGCGGGTGGTGGCGGACCTGTTCTGCGGGCTGGGCACCTTCGCGCTGCCGCTCAGCCGCGCCGCACGGGTCACGGCAGTCGATGCGGCCGGCCCGGCCGTCGCGTCGCTGGCCGCGGCCGCCCGCGCCGCCGGCCGCCCGCTCGACACGCTGCACCGGGATCTGTTCCGCCGCCCGCTCACCGCCGACGAACTCAAGCCCTATGATGCCGTGGTCTTCGATCCACCCCGCGCCGGGGCGGAAGCGCAGGTGAAGATGCTCGCCGCCTCGGTGGTGCCGCGCATCATCGGCGTCTCGTGCAACCCCAGCACCTTCGGCCGCGATGCCCGGCGGCTGGCGGATGCCGGCTGGGCGATCGAAAAGCTGTGGCCGGTGGCGCAGTTCCGCTGGTCGAGCCATGTCGAGCTGGTCGCGCTCTTCACGCGGCGCTGACCGTTCATCGATCGGAAAGCGGCTCACAGGCATTCAGCGCTGGAATCAGGGGGGCGACATGGCAGTTTCGCTGTGCCATGGAGCCGCAACGATCGAACCAAAGGCCCGATGATGCTCAACCGTTTCCTCATGTCTGCCGTCGCCACTGCCGCCCTCATGGCCTCCCCGGCGCTCGCCCAGCGGCTGCCGCCGGCCTCGATGCTCGTTGCCGATGTCGATGGCGTGGTGGCGCAGAGCGTCGCTGGCCGCGCTGCTGCCACGGCGCTGGAAGCCCGTGTGACCGCGCTGCGTGCCCGCGCCAACACGCTCACCACCCAGCTGCAGACCGAGGCCAATGCCATCCGGTCCGGCCAGCAGGCCGGCACCCTCAAGGACAAACCGCTCGAGGATCGCATCGTCGCCTTCGAAGCCCGGCAAAAGGCCGCCACCGAAGAGATCCAGCGCAGCGAAGCCGATATCCAGCGCGCCCAGAACTTCGTCAGCCAGCAGATCGG
>JBBSPR010000252.1:0-3676 GCA_038258615.1 Sphingomonadales bacterium | reverse complement strand
TCGGGGGCTGGTGAATGCCGGCGTGCTGGCGGCGGAGACGGTGCCGGCCGGGCAGCTGCCGGCAGAACCCGACCCGGATTTCGCGCCGCCTGTGCTCGAAGCGGCACAGGCCGATGCTGCGGCGGCACTGAGACAAGCCGTGGCAGCCGGGGGCTTCGCGCCCTTCCTGCTCGAAGGCGTCACCGGATCGGGCAAGACCGAGGTTTATGCCGAGGCGATTGCCGCCGCACTCAGGGCCGGCGGGCAGGCGCTGGTGCTGTTGCCCGAAATCGCGCTGACCGCCAACTTCACCGCCCGGCTGGCAGCCCGCTTCGGCAGCCCGCCGGTCGCCTGGCATTCGGACCTCAAGACCAGCGAGCGCCGCGCCGCCTATGCCGCGATCGCCGATGGGCGGGCGCGGCTGGTGGTGGGGGCACGCTCGGCGCTGTTCCTGCCGTTCAAGGATTTGCGGCTGACGATCGTCGACGAAGCGCACGAGACGAGCTTCAAGCAGGAGGACGGCGTGCACTACCATGCCCGCGACGTGGCGGTGATGCGCGCCCAGTTCGAAGGCGCCACCGTGGTGCTGGCGAGCGCCACGCCTGCCATCGAAACCCGGGTCCAGGCGGAGCGCGGCACCTACCGCCACCTGCTGCTGCCGGCGCGTTTCGGCGGGGCGGCGATGCCCGATATTTCGGCGGTGGATCTTCGGAAAACCCCGCCGGTGCGCGGCCGCTGGATCGCCCCGCCGCTGGGGCAGGCAATCACCGACACGCTGGCGCGCGGCGAGCAGGTGCTGCTGTTCCTCAACCGCCGCGGTTATGCGCCGCTCACCTTGTGCCGGGCCTGCGGCGAGAAGATCAACTGCCCCAATTGCACCGCCTGGATGGTCGAGCATCGCCTCACCCGCCGGCTGGCGTGCCACCATTGCGGGCACGAGATGCCGGTGCCGCCGGCATGCCCCAGCTGCGACGAGCCCGACACGCTGGTGGCGTGCGGGCCGGGCGTGGAGCGGATCGCCGAGGAGGTGGCGGCGACCTGGGGCGAGGCAAGGGTGGCGCTGGTGACGTCGGACACCATCACCTCACCGGCCCGCGCTGCTGCGCTCGTGGCAGCAGTGGAGGCCCGCGAGATCGACATTCTCATCGGCACCCAGCTGGTGACCAAGGGTTTCCATTTCCCCGAGCTGACGCTGGTGGGGGTGATCGACGCCGATCTGGGGCTTTCCGGCGGGGACCTGCGCGCCAGCGAGCGCACCTTTGCCCAGATCGCCCAGGTGGCGGGGCGCGCCGGGCGCGGCGCCAAGCCGGGGCGGGTGCTGCTGCAGACCCACCAGCCCGAAGCACGGCTGATGCAGGCCCTCATCCACGGCGACGCCGCCGCCTTCTACGCCCATGAAACCGCCACCCGCCGGGACCTGACGCTGCCGCCGTTCGGGCGTCTTGCCGCCCTGATCGTGAGCTCGGAGAAGGAGCCCGAAGCCCGCGCCGCCGCCCAGGCACTCGCCGAGGCGGCGCCGGTGCGGACGGGCCTGCAGGTGCTCGGACCCGCCCCCGCTCCCCTGGCCATGCTGCGCGGCCGCCACCGCTTCCGGCTGCTCGTCACGGCCCGCCGCACCGTGCCGCTTTCCGCAATATTGCGCGACTGGCTGGTGCGCGTGCCGCTGGGCAACAGCGTCCGCGTGGTGGTCGATGTCGACCCTTATTCCTTCATGTGACTGCCATCCTCGCCTGCAATCTCGATCTTCTTGCCGAGCAGGGTGCGCACATAGATGCGCTGGACCATGACGAACACGACGACCGTCAGCGGGGCGGCGAGCAGCACGCCGAGGAAGCCGAAAAGCACGCCGGCGGCGACGACCGCGAAGAGCAGCACCGCAGGCGGCACATCGACCGCCTGCTTCTGGATCATGGGTTGCAGGAAGTTGCCCTGCAGTTGCTGGACAAGCAGGAACAGCCCCAGCGTCCACAAGGCGGTGGCGGGGGAGACGGTGAAGGCGAGCAGTACGGCGGGCACGCCGGCGATGATCGGACCGACCATCGGGATCACGTCAAGCAACCCGGCGATGAGGCCCAGCCCGCCCGACGCCGGCACGCCGAGCAGCTCCAGCCCGCCCCAGGTGAAAAGCGCAACCACCAGCGAGGACACGGCCTGGCCGACCATCCAGCCGCTCAACCCCCGTGCCGCATCGTCGAGGGCGGCGTCCATCACCGGCTCGGCGCGCTTGGGCATGAGCAGCAGCAGACCACGGCGATAGGCGCCGGGATCACCCGCAATGAAGATGGCGCCCACCAGCACAAGGACGATGTTGGCAATGCCATTGCCTGCGCTCAGCAAATAGCTGCCGGCATCACCTGCGAAGCGCGACAGGTCGCGCGTTCCCCCATCCACAAGCTGCCGAGCAGGTTCCCCAAGACCGATCCGATCGAGAAAATCGCGCAGCTGGGCAATCGCCGGCGGAATGCTTTCGGTGATGGTCTCGAACTGGTCGGCGAGCTGGGTGCCGAACAGCGTGAAGGTGCCGGCAAAAACGGCAAGCAGCAGCACCACCGCCAACCCCAGAGCAAGACCGCGCCTGATCGGCAGCACCCGCATCAACCCGCGGGTGATTGTGTCGAACACCGCCGCCAGCACGAGCGCTGCAAATACCAGCAGCAGGAAGCCGGAAAGCTCGACGAACAGCCATGCCACGGCCAGCACTGCGATCACGATGATCATCCGCGTGGCGGTTCGTTCCATCATGGGCGATCGGCCGGGCGGTGCCGCTTCAGGTTCGGTCATGCAAATCCATGGACAAGTGGATGACGGGAAAAGCGGGTTACTTCACTTTTTTGTATATCGTCATGCCGAGCACGAAAAGGGCCACCGCAATGATCAGTGCAAACCAGAAAAGCAGTTTCGCCAGCTCCCAGGCAAAGCCTGCGATCGCGCCGAAGCCCAGTACGCCGAGTACAAGGGCGATGATTGCAAAGATGACAGCGGCGCGAAGCACGGGAAATTCCTTCGGTGTGGTGATGGCTGGAGCCTGTGCTGCAGGAACGCGGCCGGCGGCATTTGGTTCCCGAGCCCGCCTCAGTCCACGCGAATGAGGCGCCCGGTCTTCACATCATAGATGAATCCGTGCACCGGAATGGCATCGGGAGTGAGCGGATGGCTGCGTATGCGGTGCACATCGTCGCGCACGCTCTGCGCCAGATCGGTGAAGCTGAGCCAGGCGGTATGCCACCCTTCCTTCGAGCCGCCCTCCGATTGCGGATTGGTCCAGGCCTTGCCATCGAAACTGGCCGTGGCGCGGCTGGTTTCGAGCAGGGTGCTGATGGTGGGGCCGTCGAACAGCTCCATCCCGCAATCCGTATGGTGGATCACGAACCACTCGCGGGTGCCGAGCAGCTTGTGCGAGATGACCAGCGAGCGGATGGCATCGTCGCTGGCGCGGCCACCGGCATTGCGGATCACATGGGCATCACCTTCGGCCAGGCCGGCATATTTTGCCGGATCGAGCCGGGCATCCATGCAGGTGAGGATGGCGAAGCCCCGCGCTGGCGGCAGCGCCAGGCTGCCCTTGTCTCCGAAATCGGCGGCATAGGCAGCGTTGGCGGTCGTGATTTCATTGTAGATCGGTGTGGTCATGCGAGGCTCCTGTCGATGACACAGCTTCGCAAAGCCGCGCGGCCTGCGCGACATAGAATTTCTGGCC
>JBBSPR010000251.1:0-3678 GCA_038258615.1 Sphingomonadales bacterium | reverse complement strand
GCGGCCCCGGCCGGGTGCGGCGGTTGGCGGGGGCAGACAGCCATGTCCCCGAACAGGCCGGCTTCGACCTGCCCTTCACCGCCCGTCCCGATGCCACCGCATGGGCCGCACAAGCCCCCGGCGAGCCCCCCGAACGCCCCGCCCTGCTGTTCGACCCTCCGCAGCCGGTGGAAGTGATGGCCGAAGTCCCCGATGGCCCGCCGCGCCGCTTCCGCTGGCACCGTCGCCTCCACGACATCGTGCGCGCCGAAGGGCCCGAGCGCATCGCCGCCGAATGGTGGCGCCGCGCCGACGGCCAGGGCCTCACCCGCGACTATTACCGCGTCGAAGACAGCAGCGGCGGCCGCTTCTGGCTGTTCCGCCACGGCCTCTACGAAGAACGCCGCATACCAGGGTGGTTCGTCCATGGCCGCTTCGCGTGAAGGCCCCGGCGGGGTTCGAAATGCCTCCGGCGGGCGAAAAAGCGCCTCCGGCGGCTGGGGCCGCAGGCCCCAGACCCCATTTTTGGGGGCGTGCTGTGCCTTGAAGCGTCGCGCGCAGCGCAGTCGAACATGCCCCGCAACCCCCATCCCGTCCAGCAAACGCGAAGGCCCCACACATGGGGTCTGGGGCCTTCGGCCCCAGCCGCCGGAGGCGCTTTTTCGCCCGCCGGAGGCATCCTGAATGGCCTTCGCCGAGCTGGCCTGTGCCACGCATTATTCCTTCCTGCGCGGCGCCAGCAGTCCGGCGGCGATGGTCGAGCGCGCCCTGGCGCTGGGGCATGGGGCGGTGGGGATTGCCGATCGCAACAGCGTGGCGGGCGTGGTGCGCGCGCATGTGGCGGTGCGCGAGGCTGAAGGCTTGCCAGCCGGTTTTCGGCTGGTGGTGGGGGCGCGGCTGGTGTTCGAGGATGCGACGCCGGATGTGCTCGCCTATCCAGCAACGCGCCGTGGCTGGGGGCGGCTGTGCCGGTTGCTGACGCTCGGCAACCTGCGGGCGGCGAAGGGCGGCTGTGCGCTGCGGCTGGAGGATCTGCTCGGGCATCTCGACGACATGCTGCTGGTAGGGATGCCGGGAAAGGCCATGCCGGCGCCGCTTGCCGAGGCCGGGCGCGGGCGGCTGTGGCTGGCGGCGGTGATGCCGCGCGGCGGGGCGGACCGGCGGCGGCTGGCGGCACGGATGGCGGAGGCGGCGCGGTTGCGGCTGCCGCTGTTGGCGAGCAACGATGCGCTTTATGCCGAGCCCGGGGCGCGGGCGTTGCAGGATGTGCTGAGCTGCATCCGCGAGGGGACGACGCTGGATGCGGCGGGACGGCGGCTGGAGGCCAATGCCGAGCGGCACCTGAAGACCGAGGCCGAGATGCGGCGGCTGTTCGCCGATTGCCCGGCGGCGGTGGAGGCGCCGATGCAGCTCGTGCGGCGGGTGGCGTTCGATCTCGACCAGCTTCGCTATGAATACCCCAACGAGCCGGTGCCGCCGGGTTACAGCGCGCAGGGCTGGCTGGAGACGCTGACGATGCAGAAGGCGCGGGCGCGCTGGCCGCAGGGCGTGCCGGCCGGGGTGATGGCGCAGCTGCAGGAGGAATTCCGGGTGATCGGCAAAGCCGGCTATGCGCCCTATTTCCTCACCGTCCACGACATGGTGGCGTTTGCGCAGGCGAAGGGCATCCTGTGCCAGGGGCGCGGCTCGGCGGCCAATTCGGCGGTGTGCTTCGTGCTCGGCATCACTGCGGTCGATCCGTCGAAGCACAATCTGCTGTTCTCGCGCTTCATCTCCGAGGAGCGCCGCGAGCCGCCCGATATCGATGTCGATTTCGAGCATGAGCGGCGCGAGGAGGTGATCCAGTATATTTATGCGCGTTACGGCCGCGAGCGCGCCGGCATTGCCGCCACCGTGGCGCATTACCGGCCGCGCAGTGCGGTGCGCGAGGTGGGCAAGGTGCTGGGGCTGACCGCGGACATGACCGGCCGGCTTTCGGGCACGGTGTGGGGAAGCTTTTCGCGCGCCATGGAGGAGAAGCGCTTTGCCGAGAGCGGGCTCGATATCGATGCCCCCGAGATCCGCCGGCTGATCCGGATGACCGGCGAGATCATGGGGCTGCCGCGGCACCTTGGGCAGCATGTCGGCGGCTTCGTGCTGACACAGGACAGGCTCGACGAGACGGTCCCGGTCCACAATGCCGCGATGCCGGATCGCACTTTCATCGAATGGGACAAGGACGATATCGACGCGCTGGGATTGATGAAGGTCGATGTGCTCGCACTCGGGATGCTGAGCTGCATCCGCCGCGCCTTTGCGCTGATCGAGACGCATGTCGGCCGCAGGTACACGCTCGACAATGTGCCCGACGAGGCGCCGGACGTTTTCGACATGCTGTGCCTGGGGGATTCGGTTGGGGTGTTCCAGGTCGAGAGCCGCGCCCAGATGAACATGCTGCCAAGGCTGCGGCCGCGCGAATTCTACGATCTGGTGATCCAGGTAGCGATCGTGCGGCCGGGGCCGATCCAGGGGGACATGGTCCACCCCTATCTGCGGCGCCGGCAGGGGCGCGAGGCCGTGAGCTTTCCCGCCCCCGCCGCCCCGCACGACCGCGATGAGCTGAAGGGCGTGCTGGGGCGGACATTGGGGGTGCCGCTATTCCAGGAGCAGGCGATGCGGCTGGCGATCGTGGCGGCGGCGTTCACGCCCTCGGAGGCCAACCAGCTGCGCCGGGCGATGGCGACCTTCCGCAACATCGGCACCATGGATGGCTTTGCCGACAAGATGATCGAGGGGATGGTGGCGCGCGGCTATGAGCGCGACTTTGCCACACGCTGCTTCAAGCAGATCGAGGGCTTCGGCAGCTATGGCTTTCCCGAAAGCCATGCGCTGGCGTTCGCGCGGCTGGTGTGGATTTCGAGCTATTTGAAGTGCCGCTACCCGGCGGTGTTCGCGGCAGCGCTCCTCAACTCGCAGCCGATGGGCTTTTATGCGCCGGCACAGATCGTGCGTGATGCGCGCGAGCATGGCGTGGCGGTGCTGCCGGTCGATGTGAACGCCAGCCACTGGGATTGCACGCTGGAGGCTGGCGCTCTCCGGCTCGGGCTGCGGCAGGTGACGGGGTTCCGCGCCGAATGGGCAGCGGCGATGGCGGCGGCACGACCTTTCGCGAATCTGGAGGACATGGCCCGCCGCGCCGTCCTGCCGCCGCGCGCGCTGAAACTGCTCGCCGATGCCGATGCAGTCGGCCCGCTCGGGCTGGGAAGACGGGAAGGCGGCTGGGACGCGCTGCGCACGCCGGCCGATGTGCTGCCGCTGTTCGCCGCCGCCGGCGTGGCCGAGCTTGGCGAGGAGCCGGCGTTCGTGCTGCCCGAACTGCGGCTCGGCGAGGATGTGGCCGCCGATTACCAGGTGCTGCGCCTCAGCCTCAAGGCACATCCGATGGCATTGCTGCGCGGCGCGCTGCCGCCGGGGACCGCCAGCGCTGCCGAAGTGTCCGGGGCGCGCGCCGGCAGGCAGTTGAGCATGGCCGGGGTGGTGCTGGTGCGGCAGCGGCCGGGCAATGGCAACGCCATCTTCATCACGCTCGAAGACGAAACCGGCCAGATCAACGTCATCGTCTGGCCACAACTGGTCGAACGCTTCCGCAAAGCGGTGCTCGGTGCCCGCCTGATGACGGTCTACGGTATCTGGCAGAAAGACGACGACACGGGCCAGGTT
>JBBSPR010000250.1:0-3753 GCA_038258615.1 Sphingomonadales bacterium | reverse complement strand
CCGTGCCGAGCGACGCCAGCGCCTCGCGGCCCAGTGCCACGCCGCTCTCGAAGGTTTCACGCACCGCAGTCTCCACGCCCGATCGGCGCAGTGCCAGCCAGTGCGTCCGGTCATAGGCGCGCGCCAGGATCGGCAGGTCCGGCCAGGCAGCCTGGATGGGCGCCAGCGTCGTCACCGGATCCCAGGCGCCATCGACCGCAAACACCAGCAACCCCGCCTCATTGGCACCCGCCGCGCGCAGGATGTCGAGCCGGCGGCCATCGCCGAAATACACCTTGTTGCCGAAGCTGTGCGACACCTCGATCAACTCGGGGTCGAGATCGATGCCGACCACCTCCACGCCGCGCGCCCGCAGCATCTGGCCGACCACCTGCCCCATGCGCCCCATGCCGACCACGATCGCGCGGCCCTCCACACCATCGCCGTGCAGCGCCATCTCCGGCCCGTCCTGCACCGGCCCTGCCACGGCGCGCGGCTGCAGCCGGGACGCGGCCAGGAACAGCAGCGGCGTGAGCGCCATCGAGACGGTGACGACCGCGCCGAACAGCTGCACTGCCGCCGGCGCCAGAAGGAGCCCTCGTTGCGCTTCGGCAAACAGCACGAAGCCGAACTCACCGCCCTGGCTGAGCAGCAGCCCCATCTTGAAGGCCGCCAGCCAGTCCTTGCCGAAGGTCTTTGCCAGCAGCATCACGATCCCGGTTTTTACCGTCATCAATGCGCCCACCAGCCCGAGTACCAGCAGCCACTGACCCTGCACGACCGCCAGATCCAGCGTCATGCCGATGGCGATGAAGAACAGCCCGAGCAGCAGACCGCGGAACGGCTCGATATCTGCCTCCAGCGCATGGCGGTAAGGGCTTTCCGCAAGCATGACGCCGGCCACAAAGGCACCCAGCGCCATCGACAGCCCGAGAGACGCCATGAGATAGGCACTGCCAAGCACCGACAGCAGTGCTGCTGCCACAAAGGCCTCGCGGGCACCCAGCGTGCCGATGATACGGAACACCACCGGCAGCACATAGCGCCCGGCCAGCACCAGGCTGCCCAGCGCCGCGACGGTCATCGCCGCAACCTGCCATCCGGGCGGGGCGCTGGGATCGGGCACGCGGCTGAGCGCGCCCACGATGGTGAGCATCGGCACGATCGCCAGATCCTGGAACAGCAGGATCGAGAAGCTGCGTTCGCCAAAACTGGTGCCGGTCAGGCCACGCTCGGCGAGCAGCTGCATCACCAGCGCCGTGGAGGAAAGGCCGAGCGGCAAGCCGACCACCAGCGCCGCCTCCCAGCTGAGCGAAGTCATCGCAAAGATCACGCCTGTCAGCGCCAGCCCGCACAGCACAACCTGCGCCGAACCAAGCCCGAAGATGTCGCGCCGCATCGCCCATAATCGTGAAGGCTGCAGCTCCAGCCCGATCACGAACAGCAGCAGCACGATGCCGAACTCGGCATATTGGAGAACCCGCTCGGGCTCGCTCACCAGCCCCAGAACCGAGGGGCCGATCAGAATGCCGGCGGCCAGATAGCCGAGCACGGCGCCGAGCTTGGCGCGCACGAACAGCGGCACCAGCACTACCGAGGCGCCGAGATAGACAACGGCTTCGGGCAGGAATTCGGGAGTGGGCGCGCCCGCCATGATCAGGCGGTCACGCGTGCCGCGTCCACCGCGGCGATAGCAGCATCGAAGGCGAGCAGGATCGAGGCATGGCGCGCCCGGTGCGGCCGGGCCGGCGCGAACACCATCATGCCGGGCCAAGCTGGCTCGACGTCGCCGCCTGCGAGCCATTCGGCAAGTGCTGCGCGCGCCGTGGCAAGCGCTGCCCGGTCCTGCCCGGCGATGCCGCGCGCCACCAGCGTCGCCGCTGCCTGGCCAAGCGCGCAGGCGCGCACCTCCTGCCCATGGTCGACCACGGTACCGGCGCCATCGAGCATGACATCGGCCGTCACTCGGCTGCCACAGACCGGCGACACTTTTGCCGCCGAGCCATGGGGCGCTGCCAGCCGCATGGCGCTGCCGCCTTCGGCTGCCAGCCGCAGGATCTCGCGATTGTACAAAGTGTCGGACATGCGCCGACATTAGCCGAGCCATGCCCCGCTGGCGAGCCTCAGCCGATACCCAGCGTCGCTTTCCAGGCCGGCGCCACGAGTGCCGCCACACCTTCGGGCCACATCAGGTCGATCGTGTAGCTGCCCTCGACATAGGGGCCTGCCGCATAGGGCGGCAGCACCACGCGAAGCTGCCGCGCCGGGCCGCCGAAGGGCGCCGAGACCGGCAGGATGAGCTGTTCGGCCAGCGGTGGGCAATCGTCGAAGCCGTCGGCCATCGGCGCATCACCCCGTCGCGTGCGCTGCTCGGCGGCGAGCGCCTCGCAATAGGCGGGCTCGATGAGCTTTCGCGCCCTCGGCCAGTCGGTGAACAGCGCGTCAATGCCAATCGAGCGCCGCGCCTGCCGGTCCCACAGTCGCCCGGCATGGCCGGTGTTGCCATGCGCACCGCCAGTATAACGCCACACCTCGCCGTGAAGCGCCAGCAGCTGCGGCGTGTCCGCTGCCACGCGCCAGTCGGTCACCGTCTCGTAGGGGCGGTGGGGATAGCCAGCCGCCTGCGCATCGGCCATCGCCTTGCGCGCCATGCTGCGCTCGCTGCCGAGCGCGACCATCGCCTCGCCGCGCATGGCGCGGAGCAGCGTCGGTTCCAGCCCCACTTCGGGGGCAGCGCGCCAGCGCCAGCGCAGTGCCGGCTCGGCGGACGTGATGAACAGCTCGCGCACCAGCACCGGTGCGGGGCCAGCGGGCCGCTTTGCCGGCGCTGCGCCTGCCAGCAGCAGCGCCAGCAGAGTGAGGATCAGGCGCGGCGCCATGTCGTGCCGGCCTTGGTGACGACGAGCTTGATTCCATTGGCCTCCGCCTTGGCACGGATCGCATCTGCCTCGGCGAAATCGCGCGCCGTGCGGGCCGCGGCATAATCGGCCAGCGCCTTCTCCAGCCAGGCGGGGGCCGGCACGTGCAGGCTGAGCCTGCCAAAGCCGAGAAGCCGCCCGCTGGCGGCGAACTGCCGGCGTAGCGCCAGCCGCTCCTCCCCTTCGGCGGCGAAGATCGCCGAGGCTTGCGCCGACATGGCTTCGAGGGCGGCCGGGCTGTTGAGATCGTCGCACAACGCCGAAACGACTCTCGGGTCAGGTTCTGCCGCTTCCAGCGAGCCGTCATCGTCCGCCGCCTCGCACCAGCGGTCGAGCCGGGCGCGGGCTTCCCCCAGCAGCCGCTCGGTCCATTCGAGCGGCTGGCGATAATGCGCGCTGAGCAGCGCCAGCCGCAGCACTTCGCCGCTCCATCCAGCCTCGAGCAGTGCCCCGACCGTCACCACATTGCCGAGCGATTTCGACATCTTGGTGTCACCGGCCATGTTGAGAAAGCCGTTGTGCATCCAGATCCGCGCCAGTGCGGCGCCACCATGGGCGCAGGCGGATTGCGCCAGCTCGTTCTCGTGATGCGGAAACTGCAGGTCGAGCCCACCGCCATGGATGTCGATCGTCTCGCCCAGGCTTTCGGCGATCATCGCCGAGCATTCGATGTGCCAGCCCGGCCGGCCACGGCCCCAGGGGCTGTCCCACCCCGGCTGCTCGTCGGTCGAGGGCTTCCACAGCACGAAATCCGCTGGCGCCCGCTTGTACGGCGCCATCTCGACGCGGGCCACCGCCACCATCTCGTCCATCGGCCGCCGCGAAAGGCTGCCATAATCGGACGCTGTCGCCACTT
>JBBSPR010000249.1:0-3790 GCA_038258615.1 Sphingomonadales bacterium | reverse complement strand
GAGCCCGAAGATCGAGGCGGCTGCCGCCGCAGCGCCGACTTGCCCGGCGGTGGCGGTCGGGTGCCAGTGCGCATAGTGATGATCATCGAGCGCGTGCCCCAGCCGCACCATCGCCTCATAACCGCGCACCGCACCATCCAGCAGCATTTCGAAGCTCGCGCCCACCTCGCGCGCAGCGGACAGGGCGGCCGGCCACACCACCGGCCCGGGGTGCAGCCGCCCCACCCGGTCGACATCGTCCATCTCCAGCACATTGCCGAGCAAGGCGGCGCGGGTGAGCATATCGGGCTCCACTGCCGCCACTGGCCAGACGGTACTGGCCTTGCCGCCTGCCACACAGCCCAGCCAATCGAGCAGGTGCAGCCGCGCCCGCGCGCGCAGCGCGTCATCGACCGGGCGTGCCAGCAGCCCGGCCAGACCCTCGGTCAACGATCGCGGCGCCGGACCGTCCATGCCACCCCTTTTTCCGCAAAATTTGTCCGGACTTATTGCGGATATGCACGGCATCAATCAAGGTGCGCAATCCCTGGAGCGAGCAACGGAACAAAAGACCATGGCAAGAGCAGGCGGCGGCGAGCCGCGCTACGCGCAGGTGGCTGCAGACCTGCGCGGGGCCATCCAGGCCGGCGAATTCGGCGAGGGCGCGCAGCTGCCCACCGAGAATGCACTGTGCGAGCGCTACGGCATTTCGCGCTTCACCGTGCGCGAAGCACTGCGTCGGTTGCAGGCCGAAGGGCTGATCCGACGGCGCCGCGGTTCGGGCACCATTGTCGCCAGCCCGGACCAGGTGCTCCGTCAGCCACTCTCCGATGTGGCAGAGCTTCTGCAATATGCTGCGGACTCGGAGTTTCGTTTCGAGGATCGCGGCAGTATCACCCTGTCCGGCCCCCGCGCCGAGGAGCTTGGCGTGGCTGGCGGCAGCCAATGGCTGCACCTTACCGGGCTGCGCCGGATGAGCCCCGGCGGCCCGGCAGTGGCGGTGACCGAGGTGTATATCAACCCGGCGCTGGCGCCCCATGTGCCGGGGCTGAAATCGGGCCCCGAAACGCTTTTCCAGCAGCTGGCGCGCGCCGGCGGCTTCAAGGTGCGGCAGGTGGTGCAGAACATCAGCGCCATGGCAGCAGGCAATGCCGAGGCAGCAGCACTCGGCATCGCCCGCCGGGCGCCGGTCCTGAGGATCGTGCGCGTCTATTCCGACGAGAATGGCCGTATCGTGGAGATTTCGGTGTCGTCACATCCCGGCGACCGCTTCACCTATTCGATGCATATCGACCAGTAGCGGGGGGACCGATAGCGGGGGGCGTTTGTTCATTTGCCCGCCACGCCCGATGCACTACAACGACAGGCTGGACATGTGAGGAGCGGGTTGATGCGTGCGTTGGTGTGGATGGTGCTGGCCCTGGGCACGGCACCCGCAGCGGCCCAGGAGGCACGGCCGGTCAAAGGCCCGCCGGTGCCCAGCGAGGCACCAGCCCCGCAGCGTGCCACCACCGAAACCATCACCGCACAACCACCCGCCGCGGGCGGCGCGCTCCGCTCGACGCTGAAACCGGTCGGGGACCCGGGTGACGGCACCCTGCCGCGCCAGCGGCTCGTCACCGTGTTCGGCACCGAACCCTGCCCCAAGCCCACCTCGCCCGATGAGGTCGTGGTGTGCGCGCGCCTGCCGGAATCCGAAATCTACCGCATTCCCACGCCGCTCAGGCAGGCTGAACGCCGCGGCAACCCCTTCGAGGAGAACCGCGCGTTGATGGTGCAGGACGTGGCAGGCGGCGGCATCGGCAGCTGCTCGGCGGTGGGTGCCGGCGGCGCGGTCGGTTGCAATCGCAACCAGGTCGATGCCTGGGCCCGGGACCGTGCCGGGCGCATGGGCACCGAGGAAGAGATCCCCCGCCAGTAACGGCGGGGGCTCACTGATCTACCGGCCGGGGCGCACCGTCGGGGTCATTTCCGGGCGGGCGGGATCGAACTTGACCCGCACCGTCTCGCCGCTGTTGCCGGGGAAGTTGGTGAAGATCGCCGTCACCAGATTGGGCACCAGCCGGGTGAGATTGTTCGAGCTGCTCACTGTTTCGGCCCGGCCTTCGAACAGGCTGGTCTTGTCGGCATTGCGCTCGATCTTGAGCGCCACGGCGGAATTATATTGCGTCACCGAATAAACATCGTTGCCGCCACCGCCGAAGCCGCCGCCCCAACCACCGAAGCCGCCACCCCAGCCGCCAAAGCCGCCGCCCCAGCCACCGAAGCCGGCACGGCCCCAATAGGGGTTCCAGCCCCAACCGGGACCAAAGCCACCCCAGCCGCCGAAGCCGGGCCGGGTGCGGATCTGCTCACGCGGCGCGCCGACCGTATAATCGAGCTTGACCGTGAGCGCCGCACCGCCGGGATTTTGCGCTTCGGTATAGCCGTTGGCGACAAGCTTCTGCCGCACGAGATTGGCATAGGTCGCGAATTCGAGCCCGCCGACATTCTCCTTGTCGCGCGGTTCGATCACGAATGTCTGGCCGCCAGGCGGCGGCAGCTGCTGGAAGCGCGCAACACGCGCCTCGAAGGTAGGGGCGCAACCGGCGAGAAGTGCCAGCGCTGCGAGCGGCATCAGCTTGGTCGAACGCGACATTGTTGAAAATCCTTGCAGGGAAGTCTGCTCAATAACTTGAGAAATACGCTTGCCGAAGTGAATTGGCGCTTAACTCAAACTGTACACAATCGCCGCAGCACCTCAACCGGCCAGCCCAACGGCACGATGCACCTCGGCCAGCACCGGCTCGGCAATGGCGCGGGCCTTGGCGGCGCCCTTTGCCAGGACCGCGTCGAGCGTCGTCGCATCGTGGCGCAGCGCGTTGAAGCGCTCGGTGATGGGGGCGATGGTCGCCACCATCACCTCCGCCAGCGCCGGTTTGAAGGTTCCGAAGCCTTGGCCGCCGCGCTCGGCCAGCACCTGCGCCACCGTCTGCCCGGAAAGCGCTGCCATCAGGCTGACGAGGTTCGCTGCCTCGGGCCGCCCCGACAGCCCCGCCGCCTCGCTCGGCAGCGGCTCCGGATCGGTCTTCGCGCGCTTGATCTTCTGCGCGATGGCATCGGCCGAATCGGTCAGGTTGATGCGCGCCGCATCGCTGGGATCGGACTTGGACATTTTGGCAGACCCGTCTCGCAGGCTCATCACGCGGGTGGCAGGCCCCTCGATCACCGGCTCGGGCAGCGGAAACAGCTCGACGTCGAAATCATTGTTGAACTTGGCAGCAATGTCGCGCGCCAGTTCGAGATGCTGCTTCTGGTCGTCCCCCACCGGCACGTGCGTGGCCTTGTAGGCGAGGATATCGGCGGCTTGCAGCACGGGGTAGGTGAACAGGCCGACGCTGGCGCCTTCGCGATCCTTGCCCGACTTTTCCTTGAACTGCGTCATGCGGTTGAGCCAGCCCATCCGCGCCGTGCACATCAACACCCAGGCGAGCTCGGCATGGACGCGCACAGCACTCTGGTTGAACAGCACACAGCGGTCCGGATCGAGCCCCGAGGCGATCAGCGCCGCGGTCATTTCGCGGATACCGGCGCGCAGGGCCTTCGGGTCCTGCGCCATGGTGATGGCGTGCAGATCGACCACGCAGAACAGGCATTCGGCCTCGTCCTGCATCCGCACCCAGTTGCGGATGGCACCGAGGTAATTGCCCAGATGCAGATTGCCCGTCGGCTGGATGCCGGAAAACACGCGCCTCATTTTTTGCCCCTTCTGAACTGCGCCTTCAATTCGGCGAGTGTGAACACCCCCGTCAACCGCACCGCCGCCAGATAG
>JBBSPR010000248.1:0-3803 GCA_038258615.1 Sphingomonadales bacterium | reverse complement strand
TGAGGGCGGTCATGCGAGATCGAGCCGGGCATCGTCGGCGGCGGCAAGTGCTGGATCATGGGTGGCGACAACGACGGCGTGGGTGGAGGCGAGGCGGCGCAGCGTGGCGATGATGGCGGCGGCGGTGGCGGCATCGAGATCGGCGGTGGGCTCGTCGAGCAGCAGCAGCGGGCGGCCGCTGGCAAGTGCGCGAGCGAGGCCGAGGCGGCGGCGTTCGCCGCCGGAAAGGCCCGAGCCGGCGGCATCGAGCGGGGCGTCGGGTCCGCCGCGGGCGGCGAGGAGTGGGGCAAGGCCCGAGGCTTCGAGCGCGTGCGCGACGGTGGTGGTGTCTCCGCCGCCGAGCGCCACATTGTCGGCGATGCTGCCGGCCATGACGAGCGGGCGCTGGCCAGCCCAGGCGGCGGCGGTGGCGGTGCCGGCGGTCCAGTCTAGGGTGCCTGCGTGGAGGGGTTGCAGGCCGGCCAGGGCGGCGAGCAGGCTGGATTTGCCGCAGCCGCTGGGGCCGGTGATGGCGATGAGGCCGGTGGCGGGGACGGCGAGGCTGACCGGGCCGACCGCGGCCTTGCCATCATAGGCGACGGCGACGCCGGAGAGGGTGACGCCGGAGAAGGCGGTGCCGCGCGGCGGGGCGGCCGCGGGAGTTGGCAGTTCGACATCCAGGGCGAGCGAGGCGGCTTCGCCGGTCTGGCGATCGTGATAGGCGGCGGCGAGGCGGCGCATGGGGAGATAGAATTCGGGGGCGAGGGCGAGGGCGAAGAAGGCGCCCGCGAGGCCGAGATTTTCGGGTGCGGGGAAGGGCAGCAGGCCGAGCAGGCTGAAGCCGCAATAAAGGGCGACGATGGCGACCGACAGGGCGGCGAGGACCTCGAGGATGCCGCCGGAGATGAAGGCGATGCGGAGCAGCGCCAGGGTGCGGTCCGCGACTTCGGTGCTCGCCTGGCCGAGGTGGCTGGCGATGCGGGCTTCGGCGCCGAAGCTGCGGATTTCGGCAAGCGCACGCAGCCGGTCCGCGAACAAGCCGCCGAGCCGGCCGATGGCGGTGAGCTGGCGATCGGCGGCGGCGCGGGCGGCACCGCCGGCGATGATCATGCCGATGGTGAAGGGAATGAGGGTGAGCAGCATGATGCCGGCCGCGATCGGGCTGGCGATGGCGACCGCGCCGGCAACGAGCAGCGGGGCGGCGCGCGAGGCGCGCGACAGCGGCTGGTAGCGGGCGGCGAGGCCCTCGATGGCCTCGATCTGGTCGACGGCGCGAACCGCATCCTCGCCGGCCATGCGGGCACGGGCATGGGCGGTGGCGAAGAGCAGCGGCAGGTGGCGGGCACGCAGCCGTGCCTTGAGATCGATGGCGGCGACCATGCCGGCTTGCGCGGCGCGGGCCTGGGCTGCGGCGCGCACCAGGCCGGAGGCGAGCATTGCGGAAAGGCCGCCGAGCACCGGAACGAGGCCGCCCCAGCAGCCGATGGTGAGCGCCAGACCGGCGGCGAAAAGAAAGGCGCCGGCGAGATCCACGAGCCACCAGCGCGAGGCGCGGCGCAACGCCGCAGGCTCGATTGCCAGGGACCTGGAGGGGGTGTTGGTGGCGGCGTTCACTTGGCGCGGCCCGGTGCAGGGTGTAGGTGATGAACCTCTGAGCCAGGGGCCATTATGATCGATTTCGCCGTTGTGGACATGTCGCGGCTGCAGTTTGCGCTGACCGCCATGTACCATTTTCTGTTCGTGCCGCTCACGCTCGGCTTGTCGTTCATGCTGGTCATCATGGAAAGCATTTATGTGATGACCGACAAGGCGGTGTGGCGCGACGCCACGCGCTTCTGGGGCAAGCTGTTCGGCATCAACTTCGTGGTCGGGGTGGCGACCGGCATCACCATGGAATTCCAGTTCGGCACCAACTGGGCGTATTTCAGCCATGCGGTGGGCGATGTGTTCGGCGCACCACTGGCGATCGAGGGGCTGATGGCGTTCTTCCTCGAGGCGACCTTCGTGGGGCTGATGTTCTTCGGCTGGGACAAGCTTTCGAAGCTCGGACACCTGGGCGTGACCTTCATGGTTGCGATCGGCACCAACTTCTCCGCGCTGTGGATCCTGACCGCCAATGGCTGGATGCAGAATCCGGTGGGCAGCCGCTTCAACCCCGAGACGATGCGGATGGAGATTACCTCCATCGGCGATGTGCTTCTCAACCCCGTGGCCCAGGCCAAGTTCGTTCATACCGTTTCTGCCGGCTATGTCACGGGGGCGGTGTTCGTGCTGGCGATTTCAGCCTGGTATCTGCTGAAGGGCAGGCATGTGGCGGTGGCGCGGCGCAGCTTCACCGTGGCGGCGTCGTTCGGGCTGGCGGCGGCCTTTTCGGTCGTCGTGCTGGGGGATGAGTCGGGCTATGCGCTGACCGACAACCAGCGGATGAAGCTGGCGAGCCTGGAGGCGATGTGGGACACGCAGCCGGCGCCGGCGAGCCTGACGCTGTTCGGCATTCCCGATGTGGAGGCGCGCGAGACGCATTTCGAGGTGAGCGTGCCCTGGGTGCTGGGGATCATCGCCACCCACAGCTTCGACAAGCCGGTGCGCGGGATCAATGACATGGTGGCGACCGCCGCCGAGCGGATCAGGAGCGGCATCTTTGCCTATGATGCGGTGGAGCGGCTGAAGATCGACCGCAACGACATGGCGGCGCGGGAGCGCTTCGAGCTGCACAAGGCCGATTATGGCTATGCGCTGCTCTTGAAGCGCTTCATCCCCGACCCGCGACTGGCGACGGGCGACGACATTTACAAGGCGGCGATGAGCACGGTGCCGAATGTGCCGGCGATGTTCTGGTTCTTCCGGATCATGGCGGGGCTGGGCTTCTTCTTCATTGGCTTCTTCGCACTCGCCTTCTGGCGGGCGTCGCGACACAATTTCGAGACGGGGCTGTTCATGAAGGTGGCGGTGCTGATTTTGCCATTACCGTTCATCGCGATCCAGACCGGGTGGCTGCTCGCCGAAATCGGCCGCCAGCCCTGGGTTGTGGAGGGATCGCTGCCGACCTTCCTCGCGGCATCGAGCCTGACGATCGGCCAGATCTGGACGACGATCATCGGCTTCACGCTGCTTTATGGCACGCTGGCGGTGATCATGGTGCGGCTGATGCTGAGCACCATCGCGCATGGGCCCGAGCGGTCGGCACCGCAGCGGGGTGATCTGCCGGGGCTGGTGCCGGTGGGCGGCCGGAGTGCCGGCGGCATCATCCCGCTGCCGGCGAAGTAGCGCCGATGTTGCCGATGTTCTTCGATTACGAGACGCTGCGGCTCATCTGGTGGCTGCTGATCGGCGTGCTGCTGATCGGCTTTGCGCTCACCGACGGCTTCGACCTGGGGGTGGGGGCGCTGCTGCCGTTCATCGCGCGGACCGACGAGGAGCGGCGGCTGGTGATCAATTCGATCGGCGCGACCTGGGAGGGCAACCAGGTGTGGTTCATCCTCGGCGGCGGGGCGATCTTCGCGGCCTGGCCCTTTGTGTATGCGATCAGCTTTTCCGGGCTGTATCTGGCGATGTTCGTGGTGCTGTGTGCGCTGATCCTGCGGCCGGTGGGGTTCAAGTACCGCTCGAAGCACAAGGACCCGAAATGGCGCGCGCGCTGGGATTGGGCGCTGTTCATCGGTGGCTTTGTGCCGGCCCTGGTGTTCGGTGTGGCGGTGGGCAATGTGCTTGCCGGCGTGCCGTTCACGCTCGACAGCGATCTGCGGTCGCGCTGGGAGGGCGGCTTGCTGGACCTGTTCACGCCGCTGCCGCTGGTGGCGGGGCTGCTCTCGGTGGCGATGCTG
>JBBSPR010000247.1:0-3823 GCA_038258615.1 Sphingomonadales bacterium | reverse complement strand
TGAACTGGCAATCGCCCCATCGTCCTACCACACTCACGCCGCCCGCCTTGCTGATGCCAGCAAGCGATCGGCGCGGGCGCAGCGCGATGACGTGCTCAGCGCCCAGATTGAACGCGTTCATGACGCCAGCTTTGGCCTCTATGGCACGCGCAAGATCTGGCATCAGCTGCGGCGCGAAGGGATCAAGGTCGCCAAATGCACTGTCGAGCGCCTGATGCGGGCGATGGGGCTGGCGGGGATAAGGCGCGGAAAGAAGACGATAACTACCGTCAGCAACCCCAAGGCACTGTGCCCACAGGACAAGGTCAATCGCGAGTTCAAAGTGACACGCCCCAACGCGCTGTGGGTGGTGGACTTCACCTACGTCCATACCTGGGCCGGCTTCGTCTACGTCGCATTTGTTATCGATGCCTTTGCCCGGCGCATCGTTGGCTGGAAGGTCAGCACATCGGCCACAGCCGGTTTCGTGCTCGATGCACTCGAGCAAGCAATCCATGCCCGGCGGCCCAGCGCTGCCGATGGCTTGATCCATCACAGCGACAGGGGCGTGCAATACCTTGCCATGAACTACACTCAGCGCCTGGCGGAGGCAGACTTGGTTCCGTCAGTCGGCAGCGTCGGTGACTCGTATGACAACGCCCTCGCTGAGACGATCAACGGCCTCTACAAAGCCGAGGTGATCTGGCGCCAGCGATCTTGGCCGACTGCATCGGCCGTCGAGATGGCAACCCTGAAATGGGTCGACTGGTTCAACAACCACCGTCTGTTCGGACCCATCGGCCACATCCCGCCCGCCGAGGCCGAAGCCAACTACTATGCTGCCAAGGAGAACCTCGATATGGTTGCATGACTCAAACCAAACCGCCTCCGGAAAACCCGGGACGCTTCATTTCGTTATGTTTGCCGGCATGGTGGCAGGTGGCAGCCCGTCCTTTCCTGGGGTGTTCGAGCCCGTAAGAGAGCAAGGGTGTCCACCTGTTCGCCATCGAACTCGGACAGTCGCTTGGGCCGCTGCGTTGCAAGCCCGCTTGCGAAAGGGAGAGACGACGATGGCTGCTATCTATGTTGGAATCGACGTGTCGAAGGACCGCCTGGACATCCACCTGCGTCCCGGCGGCGAGACGCTTTCCGTTGCCCGCACCGCCAGCGGGATAATTGAACTGACCGATGCGCTGGCAACGCATAGCGTTGCGCTTGTCGTGCTTGAAGCAACGGGTGGCTATGAGACCGTTGTCGCACACGGCATTGCGGCCGCGGGCTTGCCCGTGGCCGTCATCAACCCTGCGCAGATCCGGCACTTTGCCAGAGCACTCGGGCGGCTTGCCAAGACCGATCGCATTGATGCCGAGGTTATCGCGCGCTTTGGCGAAGCGACCAACCCCACTCCGCGCCCGCTCACCGATGAATCCACCATATTGCTGGCCGAGATGATCGCGCGACGCCGCCAAGTCGTTGCAATGCTTGTCGCGGAACGACAGCGGCTCGGTCGCGGCGGCACGCCGCGTGTCGTCCAAAGTCTCAAACGCGTGGTTCGCGCACTTGAGAAGGAGCTCGCCGATATCGAAGCTGAAATCGATCTCGCCGTGCGCGGTTCGGCAAGTTGGGCAGCCGCTGAAGACCTGCTCATATCGGTGCCTGGCGTCGGACCCGGCACCGCCCGCACTCTGCTCGCCGAACTGCCCGAACTTGGCCAGCTCGATCGCCGCAAGATCGCTGCACTGGTTGGCCTCGCACCGTTCGTCCGACAGTCGGGTCAGTGGCGCGGAAAAAGCATGATCGCCGGCGGCCGCGCTTCGGTGCGTACCGCCCTGTTCATGGCCGCCCAGGTTGCCAAGCGCTTCAACCCCGTGCTGACCGCGTTCTATGCAAGACTGATCACTGCCGGGAAACCCAAGATGGTCGCCACAATCGCCGTCGCTCACAAGCTGCTCGTCATGCTCAACGCCATCATCCGCGAACAAAAACCTTGGACTGCAACCGCAATTGCCGCTTGACTGCCAAGACAGTCGCTCTCCGGCTTGCGGGAGAGGGATGGGCAGCATTGGGGTGTCGCCCCCGCATCTGCGGAACAGCATCCTCATTTCGCCTCCGGCGGCGGCGGGAAGGTGACGTCGGGCGCGGCCTGGTCAATGTCGACGCGGAGTCGCCAGATGCCATCGTCGCCCTTGCGGTAGACGATCAGCGAGCGGCCGGCGTCGGGGATGTCGCCGGCGGGCGTGCGGATGGTGAACCAGTATTTGCTGAGAAAGAACGCCTGGGCGCCGTCGACGACGAGGCTTTCCTCGGCGAGCAGGAAGTCGGCGTCGGGCGGCGTCTTCAGCAGCGGCGTGAAATAGGCGCGGATGGCGTCGCTGCCCTTCAGCTTGGGTTTCCCATGCAGCGCCACTTCGGCATCGGGGGTGTAGAGCCGCATCAGCGCCTCGATATCGCCGGCCTTGAACGCCCGAACCCATTCGCGGCCATGGGCGCGGATTGCAGCCTCGTCGGCGGGCGTTGCCGCGGCCGGCGTCGCCAGCAGCAGCAACAGCGCCGCCGCGAGTCTCACGCCTTCAATTCCCGTGCCAGCGCCTTCCTTGTCTTGTCGCCATAGGGCGGCTTGAACCCCGCCAACCCTGCAAGGTCGATCTTGGGCTGGGTGTAGATCGCCTTGGCGTGGCTGAATTCCTTGAAGCCGTCGGCGCCGTGGTACGATCCCATGCCGGCATTGCCGATGCCGCCGAAGGGCAGTTCCTCCGCCGAGACATGGAAGATGACGTCGTTGACGGTGACGCCGCCCGAGATGGTGCGATCGAGCACGCGGCGCTGTTCGGCGGCATCCTGGCCGAACCAGTACAGCCCGAGCGGCCGGTCGCGGCGGTTGACCTCGTCGATGGCGCCGTCGGTGGTCGCATAGGTGCGGATCGGCAGCAGCGGGCCAAAAATCTCCTCCTGCATCACCGTCATCTCGTCGGTCGGGTTGCGGATCAGGTGCAGCGGCATCTTGTTGGTGTTCTGCTTTGAAAAATCCTCGTTGGCCGGGTTGACGACCTCGATCGTCGCCCCCTTGGCGCGGGCATCCTCGACATGGGCTTCCAGCCGCTCGCGGTGCCGCGCGCCGAGCACCGAGGTGTAATCGGGGTTCGACAGCAGCGTCGGGTACATCTTGGCGGTCGCGGCCTTCAGCCCCTCGACGACGGCGCTCTCGCTTTCCTCCGGCACCAGCAGGTAATCGGGCGCGAGGCAGATCTGCCCGGCGTTCATCATCTTGCCCATGGTGATGCGTTCGGTGGCGACGCCGATGTCGGCGCTGCGGCTGATGATCGTCGGCGACTTGCCGCCGAGTTCCAAGGTCAACGGCACCAGGTTCTTCGCCGCCGCCATCATGACATGGCGGGCGATGCCGGTGCCGCCGGTGAAGACCAGGTGGTCGAAGGGCAGTTCCGAAAACGCCTTGCCGGCTTCCGCTCCGCCGGTGATGACGGCGATTTCGGTGGCGTCGAAGGCGGCTTCGAGGATCTCCTTCATCAATGCCGAGGTGACGGGGGTGAATTCGCTCGGCTTGATCATCGCACGGTTGCCCGCCGCCAGCACGCCGGCGAGCGGCGCGAAGGTCAGGTTCACCGGGAAATTCCACGGGCTGATGATGCCGATGACGCCCTTGGGCTGGAATTCGACCCGGGCGCGGGCGCCGAGCAGCTTCATCGGGAAATCCAATGGCCGGCTCTCGGGCTTCATCCAGGCGTCGAGATGCTTGATGGCGTGCTTCAACGGCTTGACCGAGGCCATGATGTCGGTGACCAGCGACATCTCGTTGGACCGATGGCCGAAATCCTCGCTCAGCGCC
>JBBSPR010000246.1:0-3841 GCA_038258615.1 Sphingomonadales bacterium | reverse complement strand
GTTCATGTTGGCCTGCACCTTGAAGACGAAGCCTGAAACCTGCGCGTCGGTGGGCTTGACGGCGGCGGGCAGTGCGGGCTGCGGGCGCGGCGGTGGCGCGAATTCGGCAAGCGCGTCGATCAGCGCCTCGACGCCGAAATCCTTGAGTGCCGAGCCGAACAGCACTGGAGTGAGGGCGCCGGCGCGGTAGAGATCGCCGTCGAGCGTGGCATAGCCGCCCAGCGCCAGCTCGGCCTGGTCGCGGAGCCGCGAGGCGATCGGGCCGCACAGGGCATCGATCTGCGGATCATCGAGGCCGCTGGTCTGCACCATCTCGCCGGCCGCACCCGTGGCGGTGCCATCGGGGGCGTGGAAGCGGTGCGAGCGCAGGTCGTAGAGGCCCTTGAACTCGCCGCCCATACCGGCCGGCCAGTTGAGCGGCGCCACATCCAGCGCCAGCATGTCCGAAATCTCGTCGAGCAGCTCGAACGGATCACGCCCTTCGCGGTCGACCTTGTTGATGAAGGTGAGGATCGGCACGTCGCGCAGCCGGCAGACCTCGAACAATTTGCGGGTCTGCGCCTCGATGCCGCGCGCCGCGTCGATGACCATGACTGCGGAATCGACGGCGGTCAGCGTGCGATAGGTGTCTTCGGAAAAGTCTTCGTGGCCCGGCGTGTCGAGCAGGTTGTAGACGGTGCCGCCGCGCTCGAAGGTCATCACCGAGCTGGTGACCGAAATGCCGCGCTGCTGCTCGATCTTCATCCAGTCCGACCGGGCGCGGCGGTTCTGTCCGCGCGCGCGGACTTCACCGGCCAGATGGATGGCGCCGCCGAACAGCAGCAGCTTTTCGGTGAGCGTCGTCTTGCCGGCGTCGGGGTGCGAGATGATGGCGAAGGTGCGGCGCTGGGCGCTGTCCTGCGCGTTGGCGGGGGTGTTCATCTGCAGGCCAATGGCAGTTGCACGGCCCCGAAGCAATTGAGAAGCAATCGGGTGAGCCGAACAGGGGTTCGCAAGGCGGCCGGAATATTATAGCTTGAAGCCATTCGGGGGCAGCAAGGACAAGCATATGCATCGCTTCGGACGGCTGATCGGGTTCACCATGGCGTTGGCAGCGGCGCCGCTCGCGGCACCTGCCCAGGCGGGCAGCCTGTATGAGGTGCCCAAATATGCAGCGATCCTGCTGAATTCCGATACCGGCGAAGTGATGTATGCGCGCAAGGCCGATGATCAGCGCTTTCCGGCGTCGATCACAAAGGTGATGAGCATCTATGTCGCGTTCGAGGAGATGAAGGCCGGACGGCTGAAGGACAGCGATCGCATCACCATCTCCAAATATGCGGCAGGCCAGCCTCCGACCAAGCTCGGGCTGAAGCCGGGGCAGACGATCAGCGTCAACGATGCCATCGGCGTGATGGCCACGCGCTCGGCCAATGACATTTCGGTGGCGCTCGCCGAACATATCGCCGGCTCGGAAGCTGCGTTTGCCGCGCGGATGACCGCGACGGCGCGTCGGCTGGGCATGATGAACAGCCAGTTCCGCAATCCGCACGGGCTGCCCAATGCCCAGCATTTCACCACGGCGCGCGACATCGCCATCCTGTCTCGTGCGCTGGTGCGCGATTTTCCCGACCAGTATTTTGTCTTCAGCAAGGTCGAGCATCAGTATGAAGGGAAGATGATTGCCAGCCATAATCATCTGCTCAAGACGCTGCCGGGGGTGGACGGGATCAAGACGGGCTTCACCAACGCGGCCGGCTTCACGCTTGCGGCTTCGGCTGCGCATGACGGCGTCCGGCTGATCGCCGTGGTGCTCGGCGGCCCGAACCGGATGGCGCGCGACGGCAATGTGTCCGAACTGCTCGAGACCGGCTTTCAGGTGCTCACAAGGCGCTCGCGCGGCGAGACGACGACGGTGGCGGCCAATTTTGCCGAGCCGGATGACCTTTCGGACGCCGTGTTGGAGCGGCTTGCCGGCCAAAGCCCGGCCGCCGAAGGGCTGGTGCTCAGCACGGGGACGGCGACGCGCCTGGCGCGCTGACGGGACGGCCACGCCAGTAAGCATGCGCTGTGGCATGCAGCGCCTTTACATGTGAAAGCGCTTCCGGTCCTTCCTTACGGCCCTGCCAGTCCGAGCGACCCACCCACCAACCCTGGCCGGGCAGGCCGTCACTGGCGCGGACGACGAAGACGGCCAGTTCGGGTTCGCCCGCTGCGGCAGCGCGGGCATCGACATGGTCAATGGCGGCACAAAGAGCGCGCATCCGCGGGCGGCTGAAGGGCAGGCCGAGCGCGGCAAGCGCTTCGGAATAGGTGAGCGGCGACCCGCTGGCGGCGGCCGCGCGCAGCATTGCTTCGATGATCTCGATATCGAACAGGCCGGTGGTCATGGCGCTCCAGCCTAAAGCTGCCCGGCAGCAGACGCAAAGAGGGCCGGTGGTCGCCCACCGGCCCTGTTCATTGTTACGGACCCGATCGGGATCAGCGCGGCGTTGTGCCGGTGTTGCGGTCGGCGGTCTCGCTCTTCTTGTCAGCCTTCTTTGCCGCCATTTCCGCGTCCTTTTCAGCCTGCTTGGTGGCAGCGGATTCGTTGGTCCAGCCGCCGGCACTCGGGGTCGACTGCGGGGTCGGGGCAGTCATCGGCGCCGTGGCACCGGGAGTCATCGTGTCAGTCGTCGGCGGCACTTGCTGGGCCATCAACGGCGCAGCACCAAGGGCGAGAACAGTCGAGATCATGAGCATCTTCATTTTATTACTCCTTACACAAACAAATCGTCAGGTGGCTTGCCCAACTGACTTGAGAACAACATAAACCCGATTCTGTTTCACTGCATGAACGCTGAATAAACGTCCGGTTGGACTGCCCCGCCCGCACGACGACTTGAGAGTGATTGCGGCAGAAAGGTGGCAGAGGCCGACGAATCGTGTCGATCGGCGCTGTCTGCGGCACAGTGACATTGCCGCCAGCGCCTGCTACGCGCCACGCATGGCCATATTCCTGCACGAGGGCGATCTGCCCGGCGATGTCTTTGCTCCCGGACCCATCGCGGTCGATACCGAAACCATGGGGCTCCATCCCCACCGCGATCGGCTGTGCCTGGTGCAGTTGGCCGATGGGCAGGGCGACGAGCATCTGGTGCGCTTTGCCGGGGACTATGCCGCACCCAATCTCAAGTCGGTGCTCGCCGATCCGGCCCGACTGAAGCTGTACCATTTCGCCCGGTTCGATCTGGCGGTGCTGGAGCATTATCTGGGCATCGAGGCGGGGCCGGTGTTCTGCACCAAGATCGCGTCCAAGCTGATCCGCACCTATACCGATCGCCATGGCTTGAAGGACCTGCTGCGCGAACTGCTGGGGGTGGACGTGAGCAAGCAGCAGCAGTCTTCCGACTGGGGCGCTGCCAGCCTGAGCGATGCACAGAAGGACTATGCGGCGTCGGACGTGCGCTATCTGCACCGGGCGCATGTGATCCTCACCGAGCGGCTGGCGCGCGAAGGGCGGACGGCGATGGCGCAGTCCTGCTTCGATTTCCTCCCCACCCGCGCCCGGCTCGACCTGGCGGGATGGGCGGAAAACGACATCTTCGCCCATATGTGATCATGGCATCGGCCGCTCCCCAGATGGCGCTGACACCGCGCCAGCGCCGAGCGCTTCCCGGCAGCCGCCACGAGCGGGTAATGGGCGTGCTGAAATGGCTGCTGCCGACGCTCGCCACGCTGTTGCTGGCGGCAATCATCATCCTGCCGCTCTCCTCGGTGCAGGAGTTCAGCTTCCTGCTCGCCAAGGACCGGGTGGAAATGGCGCCCGAGCGGCTGCGGGTGGTGCGCGCAAGCTACCGCGGCGAGACCGAGCGGGGCGAAG
>JBBSPR010000245.1:0-3887 GCA_038258615.1 Sphingomonadales bacterium | reverse complement strand
CCCACCATCGGCATCGGCGCATCGGTGGCATGCGATGGCCAGGTGCTGGTGGTCGATGACATGCTGGGCATGTTCGAGCGGGTGCCGCGCTTCGTGGCGCGCTTCGACAATCTGGCCGAGCGGATCGATGCTGCGGCGGCGCGCTATGCCGACGAGGTGCGGACGCGCCAGTTCCCGACCGAGAAACAGCTTTATTCCTGAGGCGTCATCGGGCATTCACCCGGCTTGATCCATCTGCCAGGTCCCAATTGGCCGCATCCGGAGCCCACACCCCTTGGCCCTGCCCCCCAGCAACACCATCGGCAACAACAGCACGACAGCTGAAGATCCCTTCCTGCGCGAAGTGGACGAGGGGGTTCGCCGTGACCAGTTGACCAGCTTCTGGAAGCGTTGGGGCATCGCCTTGATCGGGGCCGTGGTCTTGCTGCTGGGCGCGCTCGGCGGCTGGTTGTGGTGGCAGGACCAGCAGGTGAAGAATGCCGGGATGGCCGGTGAGGAATTTGCGACAGCACTCGACAAGATCAGCGTCGGTGACAATGCCGCGGCGCGCCCGGTGCTGGAGAAGCTCGCGGCCGAGGGCCCGGGGGCCTATGCGCCGCTTGCCCGCTTCATGCAGGCCGCCGACCAGATGGCGGTGGGCGAAAACGACAAGGCCGCCACCATGCTGCAGGCGCTGATGGACGATGCCAGCCTGGAGCCGCTGCTGCGCGATGCCGCCCGCGTGCGTCTGGCGCGGCTGCGCTTCGATGCGATGACCCCGCCGCAGCTGGTGGAGATGCTCAAGCCGCTGGCGGTGCCGGGCAACCCCTGGTTCGGGCTGGCGGGCGAGATGACCGCGCTTGCGCATATCAAGGCCGGGACGCCCGAGCCTGCCAAGCCGCTGCTCATCGCCATGGTCAAGGACGATGCGCTGCCGCCGAGCCTGCGCAACCGCGCGGCCCAGCTTGCCCAGGGCATCGGCATCGACGAAGCCGCGCTCGGCATCGGCCAGCCGGAGACGGATGCCGCTGCCACATCCGGACCTGCGCCCGAACCCACCAACCCAGAGGCGAGCTGAAGCCATGCAGATGCGGCGTGCAACCATCGCCCTGGCCACGGTGCTGGCGCTCGGGCTCTCGGGCTGCGGCATTTTCAAGGGCAAGGGCAACAAGATCACCACCGTGGGCGAGCGGATTCCGGTGCTTACCTATGAAAGCAAGGCCGAGGCCGAGGCCGAGCTGCAGGGCGTGACGGTGGTGCTGCCGCTGGAATCGCCCAACGCCGAGTGGAGCCAGCCCGGCGGCACCCCCTCCAAGCTCAACGGCCATCTCACCTGGTCGGGCGAATTGCAGCAGGTCTGGTCGGCATCGATCGGCTCTGGCAGCACCAAGACCCGGCGGCTCAACGCCGCGCCGATTGTTTATGATGGCCGGGTGTTCACCATGGACACGATGGGCCGGGTGGCGGCATTCGATGCGCGCACCGGTGCCGCGGCCTGGTCGGCGCAGATCGAGCTCGAAGGCCAGGCGCAGAACATCGCCTTTGGCGGCGGCGTGAGCGCCGACAATGGCCGGGTGTTCGCCACCACCGGCTTCGGCATCGTCGTTGCCTATGATGCGCGCCAGGGTGTCGAGCTGTGGCGCCGCACGCTGCCTGCCCCCCTGCGCGGCGCACCGACCGTCGAGGGCAATCGGCTGTTCGTGCTGAGCCAGGACAACCAGCTGTTCGCACTCTCGGCCGAAACCGGCGAGCAATCCTGGAGCGTGACCGGCACTGTGGAAGTGGCCGGGCTGCTCGGCACCGGTGCGCCGGCGATCGCCCAGGAGACGGTGATCGTCGGCTTTTCCTCCGGGGAACTCACTGCCTTGCGCGCCGAGAACGGCCGTACCGTATGGTCCGATGCGCTGGCCCGCACCGGCCGCGCCACTGCCATGTCGGCGCTGTCGGACATCGATGCGTCGCCGGTCATCGACCGTGGCCGGGTGTTTGCCATCGGCCATGGCGGCCGCATGGCAGCGCTGGAAATGGCCACGGGCCAGCGGGTGTGGGAGCGCAATTTCGCCGGCATCTCCACGCCATGGCTGGCGGGCGAATTCATCTACGCGGTCACGCTGGAAGGCGAATTGCTCTGCCTCACCCGCAGCGAGGGCAAGGTGCGCTGGGTGACCGAGTTGCAGCGGTGGAAGAACGAGAAGAAGAAGACCGGGCCGATCGTCTGGTCGGGGCCGGTGCTGGGCTCGGAAAAGCTGCTGCTGGTCAGCTCGGAAAAGGACATCGTCACCGTCGATCCCTATGAGGGCAAGGTGCTGGCGCGCGACAAGCTGGGGGCACGGGCCTATCTGCCGCCGGTGCTCGCTGGCGGGCTTGCCTATGTGCTGACCAACGACGGCAAGCTCACCGCGTGGCGATGACGGGAAGGCGCTGACAATGGCCAAGCGTCCCCGCAAGGCCATGGCAGCGCTGGCCGATGGTGCCGCCCGGGTGGCGATCGTCGGGCGGCCCAATGTCGGCAAATCGACGCTGTTTAACCGGCTGGTCGGGCGCAAGCTGGCGATCGTCGACGATACGCCCGGCGTGACGCGTGACCGGCGCGAGGGGCGTGCGGCGCTGCACGACCTGGATTTCACCGTGATCGACACCGCCGGCTTCGAGGACGCCGATGCCGCCAGCCTTTCGGGGCGGATGCGCGCGCAGACCGATGCCGCGGTGAGCGCGGCCGATGTGGCGCTGCTCGTCTATGATGCGCGCGCGGGGGTGACGCCGCTCGATCGGCATTTCGCGCAATGGCTGCGCAAGCGCGGCACGCCGCTGATCCTGATCGGCAACAAGGCGGAAGGCCGCAGCGCCGAAGGCGGGCTGGCCGAGGGCCATGCGCTGGGGCTTGGGGCGCCGGTGGCGATTTCGGCCGAGCATGGCGAAGGCATGGCCGATCTGTTCGAGGTGCTGCTGCCCTATATCGAGCCCGATGGGCCGGTGGTGCCGGTGGTGGTGGAGCCCGAGAAGCGGTTCTCGGCCGATGGCGTCGAATTGGAAGCCGATTGGGTGGAGCCGCCGGCGGGGCCACTCAAGATGGCGATCGTCGGGCGGCCGAATGCCGGCAAATCGACGCTCATCAACACGCTGATCGGCGAGGCGCGGCTGGTGGTCGGCCCCGAGGCAGGGATCACGCGCGATTCGATCTCCATCGACTGGGAGTGGCAGGGGGAGAAGGTGCGGCTGGTCGATACCGCCGGCATGCGCAAGCGCGCGCGGGTGCAGGACCGGCTGGAGAAGGCCGCCACTGCCGACACGCGGATGGCGATCGACATGGCCGAAGTGGTGGTGCTGCTGCTCGATGCGACGCTGGGGCTGGAAGCGCAGGACCTGCGAATTGCCGACCTGGCGCTCTCGGAAGGTCGCGCGCTGGTGATCGCACTCAACAAATGGGATGTGGCGGAGGACCAGAGCCGGCTGTTCCAGGGCGTTCGCAAGGCGCTCGATGACGGGCTGAGCCAGATCCGCAATGTGCCGCTGGTGGCGATCTCGGGGGCGACGGGCAAGGGGCTCGACCTGCTGATGAAGGTGGCCGGCGAGGCGCGGGCGCGCTGGTCCCGCCGGGTGCCGACCTCGGCGCTCAACCGCTGGTTCGAGGATGTGCTGGCAAAAAACCCGCCGCCGGCGCCCTCGGGCACGCGAATCAAGCTGCGCTATGTCACGCAGGTGGCTGCGCGGCCGCCGACCTTCCTGGTGTTCGGCAACCGCACCGACATGCTGCCGGCGAGCTATGGGCGATATCTGGTGAACAGCCTGCGCGAATCGCTCGATTTCGAGGGCGTACCTATCCGGCTGAGTTTCCGCGGCGGCAAGAATCCCTACGCCAAGGACTGAATGACGCTTTTGTAACCAGCGCCGGCTTGCTGTTGCAGGTG
>JBBSPR010000244.1:0-3908 GCA_038258615.1 Sphingomonadales bacterium | reverse complement strand
GTCATGGGCTGGCGGCGGTTCCTGCCAGCGGCACCATCGAGCTGAAGATATCCGCGCAAGGTGACGCATTGGGGATTAGGCGCTAAGGCGACCGCCTCATGCCCTTTCCCTTTGACATCTCCGCCACCGAAGGCCGCGCCCGCACCGGGGTGCTGAGGACCCCGCGCGGCGACATCCGCACCCCCGCCTTCATGCCCGTCGGCACCGCCGCCACCGTCAAGGCGCTCCGCACGTCCGAAGTCGCCGCCGCGGGGGCGGACATCATCCTCGGCAACACCTATCACCTCATGCTCCGCCCCTCCGCCGAGCGCATCGCCCGATTGGGCGGCCTCCACAACTTCATGGGTTGGCACGGCCCCATCCTCACCGACAGCGGCGGCTATCAGGTCATGTCACTCTCCGCCCTCACCAAGCGCTCGGAGGAAGGGGTGAGCTTCGCCAGCCACCTCGATGGCACCCGCCACATGATGTCGCCCGAGCGCAGCATGGAAATCCAGCGCCTGCTCGGCAGCGACATTGTCATGGCCTTCGACGAGCTCGTCGCCCTTCCGGCACCCCGCGAAGCCGTGGAGGCCGCCATGCACCGCTCGATGCGCTGGGCGCGCCGCTCGCGGAGTGCCTTCGACAGCGGCACCGAACATGCCGAGAAATCAGCCCTGTTCGGCATCCAGCAAGGCGGCCTCGACGAGCGTCTTCGCGCCGAATCCGCCAGCCACCTCCAGGAGATTGGCTTCGATGGCTATGCCATCGGCGGCCTCGCCGTCGGCGAAGGCCAGGAGGCGATGTTCGGCTGCTTGGATTACGCCCCCGGCCAACTCCCCGAAGCCGCCCCGCGCTATCTGATGGGTGTCGGCAAACCCGACGACATCGTCGGTGCGGTCCAGCGCGGCGTGGACATGTTCGATTGCGTGCTGCCCACACGTTCGGGCCGCAACGGCCAGGCCTTCACCCGGTCCGGCCCCCTCAACCTGCGCAACGCCCGCCACAATGAGGATCAGGCCCCCCTCGACGCCGAATGCGGCTGCCCCTCGTGCCGAACCGGGGTCAGCCGCGCCTATATCCACCACCTCGTCAAATCGGGCGAGATGCTCGGCGCCATCCTGATGACCGAGCACAACATCTGGTTTTACCAGGAGTTGATGGCCGATCTGCGCGCCGCCATCGCCGCCGGCACCCTTACCAGCTTCGCAGCCAGTTTCCTCGGCCGCTACAAGAACCGCGAGGCATCATAAATGCCCGCATCGCTTTTCGCCCCCGTCAGCACATCCGCACACAATGCCGCTACCGCCGGCGCCGTCTGGATGCCGAAACCACCCTGTCCCGCACACCAGAAAAGCCCCTCGACAACCGCGTCACGCCCCAGAACAGGCCTTCGATCCCCCGAAAACGTCCGCAAACCCGCCCAACTCGTCTCCAGCTTGAGCACTTTCGACGTGCTCGCCCGCTCGAAACGGTCGATCACCACCGCAATGTCCATCTCGTCGGGCCGCACATCATGCGCCACATCGGGCGTCTCGTCATGCGGGGAGAGCCACAACCGGTCGCCATCGGGCTTGAAGTAGAAGCGCCCCGCGGCATCCATCACCACCGGCAAATCCGCCGGCGGAGCAGGGTCAAGCCGCAGCACCGCCATCGTCCGCCGAAGTGGAATCAACCCCTTGTTTTCACAGCCGAAAATCTCCCCCACAGCATCCGCCCAAGCTCCCGCTGCATTCACCACCACCGGCGCTTCCACCGCATCATTCAACCGCCAAAACCCCTGCAAATGCTCCACTTTTTCCACCCGAAAGTCCGAAATCACCTCCGCACCCCGCAAATACCCCTGATGCAACGCCGCCACATCGATATCATGGCAATCGGGCTCCAAAATCCCCGCCGTCCGCCACTCCGCCCGCAGCATCGGAAACCGCTTCAACCATTCAGCATCAACCCATTGATATTCCACACCCCCCTCATCGAATTCCACCGCCACAGCCTCCAACGCCCCCACCACATCCGGCGGCGCCAGATGCAGCGCCGGCCGCAAAGTCAGCAGCGTCCCGAAACCCTCCGGAGGATCCATGAAAAACCCCCGCGAACCCCGGCTGAGCGGCACGATCGAAGGCCCGCCATAGCTCTCCACCCAGAACGCCGCCGACCGTCCGGTGGTATGATACCCCGGCTGCGACTCAGCCTCGAGCAGCCCGACCCGCAAGCCCCGCCGCCGCAATTCCCAGCCCAGGCTCGCCCCGGCAATCCCGGCGCCGATGATGGCAATATCGAACTGTTTCATGGGGTTGAAAGAAAGCCCTCGATCATTTTCATCACTCTCTGCCGCACCACATGCCGCTCCCGAAGCAACTCATGCGCCGCCCCTGCCACAATCTGCGCATCAGCAAAAAGCCGCCGCGTCGCCGCATTGTCCACCAGCGCCTCGGTTTCCGCCATCAACACCAGGAGCGGCGTCTGGACCGGTCGCAAAACCGCAATCGACCGCATCGCCGCCGCCAGCCACCCCCAGGTAATCCCCCCGATCGCCAGCGCCGGATGCTGCGCCACCCACCATTTTTCATCGGCATAGCGCGCCACATCGGACGTCAGCAGCGGTTGCCGCTTGTCCGCCCCCTGCCCATAAGGCCCGGCCCCCATCACCCACTCCCCACCCCGCCCCAGCCGCACCATGAGCCGCGCCAGCCGCCCCGACGCCCCCGGCCCGAGCGGTGCCGCAGAAATCCCGATCATCGGCGCCAGCAGCACTGCCCGCTCCACCGCGTTCGGCTGCTCCGCAAGATGCCGCAGCAGCAGATGCCCACCCATCGAATGCGCCACGGCGAAGTGCGGCCCCGGCATCACCCTGTGAAACCACTCGAAAACCGCTGCCAGGTCGCCAACAAGCGGCGCAAGGTCATCAAGGTGCCCATGACCCGGCGTCCGGCCCAACCGCCCCGATCCGCCCTGCCCCCGCCAGTCGAACGTAGCCACCCCCCAGCCCGCATCGGTCCAGTCGTGCAGCGATTCGGAATATTTCTCGAAGAAATCCCCCCTCCCGGTAATGAACAGGATCGACCCCCGCCGCCCGTCCCACCGCGCCGTCCGCAGCGCCCAGCCGTCGGCCATCACCAGCGGCGCCATCAAGGCCCCTGCCGGCAAGCTCCGCCGCCGTTTCAGACCTTCGGATTGCGTCGCCATGGGCAGGGCTTAGCCGGACCACACCGCATTTGCCAATCCGGCCTTGCCACGCCGTGCCGCCTCGGGCCATGAAACGTCATGGTCATCGATTCCCAACTCGCCGCTGTCGCCATCATAGCCCTGTTTCTGGGGCTTTTCATCGGCTTCGCCCTGCGTGCCCCCTTGAAACGGCGCGCCGCCGTGCTCGGCGAGCGCATCACAGGGCTGGAGCGTGAACGCGCCACCCTCACCACCGACCGCGATCGCCTGCTCGCCGAAGTAAAGGCCCGGGACGCGCAGATCCGTCCGTTGTCGGACGAGCTCGACAAGCTCCGCCGCGATTTCGCCCGCTCCCGCGGCAACGAAGCGATCGCCGATGGCCGCCCGGTCAATCCCGAGGATCTCAAACAGATCAAGGGCATCGGCCCCAAGTTTGCCGACAAGCTCGCCGCCGCCGGCATCACCCGCATCGATCAGATCGCCGGCTGGACCGAGGTTGATGCCCAGGTGATCGACGGCCAGATGGGCGAATTCAAGGGCCGCATCGCCAGCGACCAGATCGTCGACCAGGCCCGGCTGCTGCACGAAGGGCGTCTCACCGAATATGAGACGCGCTTCGGCAAGCTCGGCAACTAGTCCTTCGCCCGCAGCGCCGCCTGCGCCGCCGCCAGCCGCGCAATCGGCACGCGGTACGGCGAGCAGCTGACATAATCGAGCCCGAGCTTCTCCACGAATGCGATCGACGCCGGGTCGCCGCCATG
>JBBSPR010000243.1:0-3911 GCA_038258615.1 Sphingomonadales bacterium | reverse complement strand
TAGGTAGCCTTGATGAAACCAGCCCTGCTCGCCATCGCCCTTCTTCTTGCCGCCCCGGCGCACGCTGCTGCGGAGGACAGTTTTCGCGAGGGGCGCTGGGCGGAAGCCGCGCGCGAAGGGCGTGCCGAAGCGACGGTGCGGAGCCTCATCTATGCCGGCCGCGCCAATTTGTGGCTGGCCGGCTATGAGACGACCGACAAGGCGCGGGCCGAGGCGCTGATCACGGCGGCCGAGCGGGATTTCGATGCGGCGCTGGCCAAGGCGCCGGGCGATGTCGATGCCCGGCTGCAGAAGGCTGTCGCCATCGGCTATCGTGCCAAGCTCGCCAAATCCCCTGGCCTGGCGAAGGATTGCCGCGATCGCTTTGTGGCGATCCGCGATGCGCATCCCGAAAACCCGCTGGCTTGGTCGGCGGTTGCCGGCTGGCACGGCGGCGCAGTCGCCTCGCTGGGCGGGTTCATGGCAGGGACGGTGCTGGGTGCGAAGGCAAGCGAATTCGAGGCCGGCTATGCGCGGGTGTTCAGGCTGGCGCCGCGCAACCCCGCGTATCGCACGCTCTATGCCATTGGTCTGCTCGACCTGACGCCGAAGAATGCGGCCAAGGCGGGCGCCGCGCTCAAGGGCATCGAGACGCTGCCTGCGGCCGACGCCTTCGAGCGCACGCTGCGGGACCAGGGGGTTCGCGTTGCTGCGGCGCTGGCCAAGGGTGATGCCAAGGCGGCGCAGGCACTGGCGCGGCGGCTTTCGGCCTTCGGGACGCTGGCTTGAGATCGCCATGGCCGGCTTGATCCGAAATCAGCGCCGGCCGCGCTTGATGCCGCGCGGGATGCGGGACTGGCCGATGCGGCGGCCGGTGCGGACGCGGTCGACACGCGGGCGCGGTGGCTGATCGCTGCCCTCGCCGAACGGCAACTCGAAGCGCAGTGAGCCGGTGATTGGGTTGGCCTCGACCAGCCGCAGGTCGAGCCGCTGGCCGGCGACATAGCGGGTGCCGCTCTCGATGCCTTCGAGCACGCGCGAATCCTCGTCGTAGACGAAGCGCTCGTCGCCGAGCGTGCTCACCGGCACCAGACCGTCGCCACCGAGGCCATCGACCTGGGCGAAGAAGCCGAACTTGGCGACTCCGGTGATGCGGGTGCGCATGACCTCGCCGACGCGCTCGGCGAGATAGGCGGCGACGTAGCGATCGAGGGTATCGCGCTCGGCCTCCATCGCCCGGCGCTCGGTGAGGGAGACATGCTCGGCGGTGCGGCCCATCGCGGCCTGGCCCGCATCGTCGATGCCACCTTCGCCAAGATTCCACGCGCTGACCAGCGAGCGGTGGACGATGAGATCGGCGTAGCGGCGGATCGGTGAGGTGAAGTGCGCGTAGGAGCCGAGCGACAGGCCGAAATGGCCCTTGTTGTCGGGGGAATAATAGGCCTGGGTCTGGCTGCGCAGCACCTGCTCCATCACCTGGGTGGCGTGCTCTTCGTCCTTGGTGCGCGCGAGGATGCGGTTGAACGTGGCGGGCTTGATGACCTGGCCGAGCGCGAACGGAATGTCGTAGGTCTCCAGCCAGTCCTTAAGCGCCACCAGCTTCTCGCGGCTGGGTGCTTCATGGTCACGGTACATGCAGGCGGCTTTTTTCGCTTCCAGCGCCTTGGCGGCCGCGACGTTGGCGGCGATCATGAAATCCTCGATCAGCTGGTTGGCGGGGATGGTTTCCCGAAGCGCGATCGAGGCGATACGGCCGTTTTCGTCGAGCACCACCCGCCGCTCGGGGAGGTTGATCGCCAGCGGCTCGCGCTTGTCCCGCGCCGCCTTGAGGAGTGCCCAGCACTCCCACAACGGTTTCAGCGTCGCGAAATGCTCGCCCTCGCCGGCATCGTGCGTCGCTTGCGCCTCCTCATAGGCGATATTGACCGTGCAGCGGATGACCGAGCGGGCAAAACGCTGGCGCAGCACCTTGCCTTGCGAATCGATGTGGAGATGGCAGGCGAGCACCCCGCGATCCTCGTGCGCCACCAGCGAGCAGACATCGGCGGAAAGCCGCTCGGGCAGCATCGGCACCACGCGATCGGGGAAATAGACCGAATTGCCGCGCGCCCGCGCCTCGCGGTCGAGGCTGCCGCCGGGGCGGACGAACCAGCTGACATCGGCGATGGCGACGATGGCGTTGAAATGGCCGGGCGATTGCTCATCGGGGGCTGCCCAGACGGCGTCGTCATGGTCGCGCGCATCGGCCGGGTCGATGGTGAGGAACGCGAGATGGCGCAGGTCCTCGCGGGGCCCCAGGGCGCGCTCGGCATTGGCATCGGCCTCCGCCAGGGTGTCGGCATCGAAGACATGCGGAATGCCCTTGGCGTGGATGGCGATGAGCGAAAAGGCGCGCGGGGCGAACGGGTCTCCCAGCACTTCCACCACGCGGCCATGCATCGACGGCCCGCGGCCGTGCGGCTCGGCGAGCACGAGATCCCCGACTTGTGAATCCCCGATTTCGGTCAGTGCCAGGTCGAAGCGGGCTTTCTTGTCCACGGGCACCAGCCGGTGGGACAGCCCGTCCTTGCGGACGATGCCGAGCACGAACTCGGCGGACTTGGGCAGCACCTTGATGGGGAAGCCGGTGTAGCCGCCGCCTGCCTCCTCGATCCGGGCCAGCACCCGGTCGGCGATCGTCAGCACCGCACGCTTGCCGCGCTCGAGCACGCGCACCCGCGGCGGCGGGCCGGCGCCTTCCCAGCGATCGGGCACCGCGAAAAGGCCGGCATCGCTCGAATCGACGATCCGCAGCACGGTCACCTTGGGCAGGCCGCCGCCCTTGTGGAGCGTACGGCCCGGTCCGAGATCAAGCTGCCCATCGTCCTGCATCCGCTTCAGCAGGCTTTTCAGCGCGATCTTGTCGGCGCCATGCAGCCCGAAGGCGCGGGCTATCTCGCGTTTGCCCACGGCTGCGGGCTGCGCCTTGATCCAGTCGAGAATCGCCTGCGGGGTGGGGAGATCGGCCATTGCGGGCACCATGCCCCACTTGGCGCCGCCGCCACCAGCCCCCATTAGCACCCATAGATGCAGCACATGTCCGCCCCACCTGCCGGAAAAGCCGATTTCGCGGTTCTGAAGCGTTTCCTGCCCTATCTCTGGCCGGCCGGCCGGCCGGGGCTGAAGGCGCGTGTCGTGGTGGCCATGCTGTTCGTGCTGCTCGCCAAATCGACGCTGCTGGTCATGCCCTTTGCCTTCAAGGGAATCATTGACCGGATGGCGCCGGGGCTCGAAGCCGGGGTCGATATCGCGGTGGCGCTGGTGACGGCCTATGCGCTGGCGCGCTTTGGCGGGGTGCTGTTCGACAGTATTCGCAACGCCGTGTTCGAGAAAGTGGGGCAGGACGCGGCGCGGCGGCTGGCGCTCGATGTGTTCGGCCATATCCACAATCTCAGCCTGCGCTTCCACCTGACGCGCCGCACGGGTGCGCTCACCCGCATCATCGAGCGCGGCACCAAGAGCATCGACACCATGCTCTACTTCCTGCTGTTCAACATCGTGCCGACCGCTTTCGAGCTGACGGCGGTGTCGATCATCTTCTGGTTCAAGCTCGGGCCGCCGATGATGCTGGCGGTGCTCGGCATGATGCTCGCCTATATCGGCTTCACCCAGAAGGTGACCGAATGGCGAGCCGCCCTTCGCCGCGAGATGGTCGATACCGACAACAAGGCTGCAGCCCGCGCCGTGGACAGCCTGCTCAACTACGAGACGGTCAAGTATTTCAACGCGGAAAGCCTGGAGCGCCATAACTACGGCGCCGCCATCCAGCGCTACGCCCGGGCGGCCACCCGCTCCGAAACCTCGCTCGCATGGCTCAACATCGGCCAGTCGCTCATCACCAACCTGATGATGGCGGCTGCCATGGCGTTCACGGTGCAGGGCTGGGCGAGCGG
>JBBSPR010000242.1:0-3964 GCA_038258615.1 Sphingomonadales bacterium | reverse complement strand
CTGGCGCGGTCATTGATATCGGGCTCACGCAGCGGCTCGGCCTTGAGCGTTTCCAGCGTGGTCGAGGCTTCGCGCAGAATCGCCTCCTTCCACTCGATCAGCTTGCGGCGAAAATAGGCAAGCTGGCGCGGGTTCATGAATTCCTCGTCACCCGACGGACGATAGTCATGCGGCAAATGCGAAGCGGCAACCGCCGGACCGGCAGCATCCTCCATATCGATTGTTGTGGACGATTCCATAACGCTCCTCCCGACTGAGCGCGTGCAGGCCAGACCGCAGTGCGCTCCGCCGATCCATCCTGATCATGGACCGGCCCCCGCGGCGGCTCATAGCGGCGCAAGCGGCCATCGGCAAGCGGGTGTGTGGCGCCAGGCGCCGGCCAAGTCAGCCCCGCGTCAATCCGTCCAGCCGCGCCTGCAGCGCCGCAAGCTCGGCTTTCACGCGCGCAATCTCATTCTCGTCGCCCGGCGCCGGCGCGGCTGGCTCGGGAGCGGGGGCGGCACCGCCGGGGCGCGGCTTGGCGCCGGTCAGCATGGCCGTGGCCGCTTCGAAAAGCGCCATGTTCTGGCGTGCCAGCTGCTCGAAGGGCTTCAGTGCTGAATCACGAAACTTGGTCTGGTTCTCGGCAAAGGCCTCCATCGAGGCTTCGAGATAATGCGGCACCATCGATTGCATCGAATCGCCGTACATCGAGATGAGCTGGCGCAGAAAATTGACCGGCAGCATCGTCTGGCCGCCGGACTCCTCCTCCATCACGATCTGGGTGAGCACCGAGCGGGTGATGTCCTCACCGGACCGGGCATCGAACACCTGGAAATGCCGGCCCTCGCGCGTCATCTGCGCGATATGCTCCAGCGTGATGTAGCTCGAAGTTTCGGTGTTGTAGAGCCGCCGGTTGGCGTATTTCTTGATGATCACCGGGTCGTTCTCGGCACCTTGCGGTCCGGAATCCTTGGGGGGAGGAGCTTTGGCCATCGATGATCCTGACAAGAACAAGGCGTTTACGCTAGCACAGCCGCATGTTGCGCCGCAACGGATGCAGCATGGCCCGCAACATGGTGCAGCACGCACGCGCGGACCGCATCCCCTGCCGCATGTCCTGTCACTGCTCGCCCGCCACTGCGCCGGGGACCGCGCGCTGCTTGCCCGTGCCCTGGCCGGGCTGGCGCGCTACCAGGCACTGCCGCCGGCGGTGCCGCGCCCGCCGCGACCGGTGGTCGCCACCGCGGGTGCTGTGACGCTGCGCGATTTCGGGCGCTCCAACACCGGGCAGCCGGTGCTGGTCGTGCCGTCGCTCATCAACCCGCCCACGGTGCTCGATCTGGCACCGGGCAATTCGCTGCTGGGGTCGCTTGCAGCCGCCGGGCTGCGGCCGCTGCTGGTCGATTGGGGCGATGTCCCCGAGCCGCTGGGGCTTGCGGCACTCGTCGAGCACCGGCTGGCGCCGCTGCTCGCCACGATCGGCGCGCCGGTGCCGGTGATCGGCTATTGTCTCGGCGGCACGCTGGCGCTGGCGCTGGCCGGCCTCGGGCCCGTCAGCCGGCTGGCGCTGCTCGCCACGCCCTGGCACTTCACCGGCTATGACGACGCCGCGCGCGCCGGGCTGCAGTTATGGTGGGCCGCCACCCTGCCCCTCGCCACGCACCTCGGCGGCGTGCCGATGGATCTGCTGCAACCCGCCTTCTGGCGCCTCGACGAGCCCGGCCTCATCGCCAAATATGCAAGGCTTGCCGAGGCGGAAGACGGGGCGCTCACCGGCTTTGCCGTCCTCGAGGACTGGTCCAACACCGGCCCACCCCTCGCCCTCGACGCCGCCCGCGAGATGGCAGGCTTCTACGCCGAGGATGCCCCGGGCCAGGGCCGCTGGCACGTCGGCGGCGCCGCCGTGGCACCGCCGCAGCTCGGCATCCCCATCCTCGATGTCGTCGCCTCGCGGGATCGCATTGTTCCGCCGGCCGCCGCCCTCACCACCAACGGCCCCGGCGAGCGGCTGGAAATCGCCGCCGGCCATGTCGGCATGATCGTCGGCCGCCACGCCGAGGCCCAGCTGTGGCAGCCGCTCGCGCGCTGGCTGGCGGAGGATTAGGCAAGCGGCCTCCGGCGGCCCCGGACCCCATTTTTGGGGAGTCGCCTGGGCCCCTTGTTCATGTCTGTTGATGCGTTAGGCTGGAGCCATGGCCATGGAACGTCCCGACAATGTTGCGCTTCTGATCGATGCCGACAATGCGACACCCGCCAGAATCGACGCTGTGCTGACAATCCTCGCCGAGTTGGGGTCGGTCAACATCCGCCGCGCCTATGGCAATTGGAACAAGCCCGGCCTCAAGGGCTGGGCCGGGATCGTCCACACCCATGCCATCGAGCCGACACAGCAGTTCGACGTGACCAAGGGCAAGAACGCCACCGACATGAAGATGACGATCGACGCCATGGACCTGCTGTTCGGCGGCCGCGTGCAGGGCTTCGGTCTGATGTCGAGCGACAGCGATTTCGCGCCGCTCGTCACCCGGCTGCGGCAGGACGGGGCGCCCGTCTATGGCTTCGGCACCGAAAGGGCGCCGGTCTCGTTCCGCAATGCCTGCACGCGGTTCATCGATCTGGGCGGGCTCAATCTCGACGGCAATGGCACCGATGCGCCGGCCAGCGACGAGGCGGCCCAAGGCAGTGCCAGGCCCGCCAAGCCCAAGATCGGCGCCGATGTGGTCAAGCTGTTCCACGATGCCATCGCTGCCTCGAAGCGCGACGATGCCGGCTTTGCCAGCCTTTCGGAACTCGGCAGCCGGCTCAACAGCGTCTCGTCCTTCGATGCCCGCAGCTACGGTTTTTCGCGGCTCTCCGATCTCGCACAGGCGATGCCGCAGCTCGTCGTCGAGCGGCGCGAGGGTGGCGGCATCTTTGTGCGTCGCGGTCGCTAAGGCGGCGGTGGAAAGCCGGGCCGGTTGGGCCTAGGGTAAACGGGAACCGACTCAACCGGAGCATGAGATGACTGGAACCGTGATCACCGCCGCCCGCCGTACCCCGGTGGGCAGCTTCCTCGGCAGCCTTGCCAGCGTGCCCGCACACCAGCTCGGCCGCGTCGCCATCCTCGCCGCCCTCGCCGATGCCGGCGTCGGCGCCGATGAGGTGGACGAGGTGATCCTCGGCCAGGTGCTCACCGCCGGCCAGGGCCAGAACCCGGCACGGCAGGCCGCCATGGCCGCCGGAATCGCCAAGGAAACCCCGGCATGGGGCGTCAACCAGGTCTGCGGCTCAGGGCTGCGCGCTGTTGGGCTGGCTTCACAGGCCATCCAGGCCGGCGATGCGAAGATCATCGTGGCGGGCGGGCAGGAGAGCATGAGCCTCTCGCAGCACGCGCAAGCCTTGCGCGGCGGCACCAAGATGGGCGCGCTCGAGCTCGTTGACACCATGATCAAGGATGGCCTGTGGGATGCCTTCAACGGCTATCACATGGGCATCACCGCGGAAAATCTCGCCAGCCAGTATCAGATCAGCCGCGAGGCTCAGGATGCCTTCGCCGTCTCCAGCCAGAACAAGGCGAGTGCTGCCCGCGCCGAAGGCCGCTTCCAGGGTGAAATCGCCAGCGTCACCATCAGCGGCCGCAAGGGCGACACGATCGTCGACCGTGACGAGTTCATCCGCGACGGCGTGACGACCGACGCCATCTCCGGCCTCAAGCCCGCCTTCAAGAAGGATGGCACCGTCACCGCCGCCAACGCCTCCGGCCTCAACGATGGCGCCGCAGCGCTCGTCATCATGAGCGAGGCCGAAGCCAACCGCCGCGGCGCCACCGTGCTGGCGCGCATCGCCAGCTTCGCCAGTGCCGGGGTGGACCCTTCGATCATGGGCATCGGCCCGGTGCCCGCCAGCCGCAAGGCGCTCGAGCGCGCCGGCTGGAGCGTTGCCGATCTCGATCTGATCGAGGCCAATGAAGCCTTTGCCGCCCAGGCGCTCGCCGTGGGCCAGG
>JBBSPR010000241.1:0-3966 GCA_038258615.1 Sphingomonadales bacterium | reverse complement strand
GGGGGTCCATACCCCCCCAAAACACCATCAGGCGTCCTTCCTGTTTTCTGTGGTTTTTGTGTTCCGGTTGCACATAATATGGGGGTGGGGGGGGTTTCCCCCCCCGCCGCCGGAGGCTTACTCCGCCGCGATTGCAGTGGCCATCGGCATCCCGATCCGCGCGCGGGCGGCTTCGTTTTCGCGGACGAGGCGGGCGATGAGCTCGGCGGCGGGGAGGACGGCCCTGACCGCGCCGATGCCCTGGCCGCAGCCCCAGATGTCTTTCCAGGCCTTGGCGTCGGAGCTGCTGCCGCTGCCGAAGTTCATGGTGCTGATGTCGCCTTGCGGCAGCGCGTTGGGATCCATGCCGGCGGCGGCGATGGAGGGCTTGAGGTAGTTGCCATGCACGCCGGTGACGAGGTTGGAATAGACGATGTCATCGGCCTTGGATTCAACGATCATCTGCTTGTAGCCTTCGACGGCGCGGGCTTCCGCGGTGGCGATGAAGGCCGAGCCGATATAGCCGAAATCGGCGCCCATCGCTTGCGCTGCGAGCACGGCATCGCCGGTGGCGATGGAGCCCGAGAGTGCGAGCGGGCCATCAAACCACTGGCGGATTTCCTGGATGAGCGCGAAGGGCGAGATGGTGCCGGCGTGGCCCCCTGCCCCGGCTGCCACGGCGATGAGGCCATCGGCGCCCTTCTCGATGGCCTTGCGGGCGAATTTGTCGTTGATGATGTCGTGCATCACCACGCCGCCATAGCTGTGGATGGCTTCGTTGACGTCTTCGCGGGCGCCGAGCGAGGTGATGATCATTGGCACCTTGTATTTCACGCACAGCTCGAGATCGGCCATCAGCCGGTCGTTGGAGCGGTGGACGATGAGGTTGACGGCATAGGGGGCATCATCAGGGCCGAGCTCGGTGGAGAGGCGCTGCAGCCACTCCTCGAACTGGGCGAGCGGGCGGGCATTGAGGCTGGGGAAGCTGCCGATGATGCCGGCCTTGCACTGGGCGATGACGAGCTCGGGGACCGAGATGATGAACAGCGGCGAGCCGATGACCGGCAGCTTGAGGCGGTGGGCGAACTGGGCTGGAATCGACATGATATTCTCCCCGAATGGACTTGGCGCCATGGCTAGGCGGCTGCTGCTGCCTTGGCAAGCTGGCCAATATGGCGTGACGGTTGACCGCGCCGCAGCCGCATCCTATAGCGCCGCTTCCCCGCGCGGGTGCGCCATTCTGGTATGGCGGAGTAGCTCAGTTGGTTAGAGCACGGGAATCATAATCCTGGGGTCGGGGGTTCAAATCCCTCCTCCGCTACCACGCGCAACAAGAGAGGGCCTTGGCCATGGCGAAGCGCTTGTCGATCCTTGCCGTTCTGCTGATGATGGCGGCGCCGATGCCGGCGCTGGCCATCGATGCGCCGAAGTCCGCACCGGTGTGGCAGGGTGCTTCGGGCAGCGAGGCCGCAGTGGGCGGGCATGATCCGGTGGCCTATTTCAGCGGCACCGCGACGCCGGGCGATCCGGCGATCAGCGCCGATTTCGGCGGGGCGCGCTATCTGTTTGCGTCGGTGGCGAACCGCGATGCGTTTCTGGCCGATCCGGCGCGTTATCTGCCGGCTTTCGGCGGCCATTGCGGCTGGGCGGCCTCCGAAGGCCGCAAGGCAGGCGGCAACCCGAAGGTGTTTCGCATCGAGGACGGCGTGCTGGTGCTGACTTGCAGCCCCGACGCCGAAGCCAAGTGGATCGCCGGGCTGCCCGGCACACGCGAACGCGCCACGGCCTGGTGGGCAGCGCAGGCGCGATAGCTCAGGCGGGATAGCTCAGGCGGGATAGCTCAGGCGGGGCCGGACTCGGCCTGGACACTGGCTCTGGGCGGATGTGGTGGCCGATGCCCGGCATGGCCGGGCGACCGATGCAGGCGGCTGTGGTTCTTGGCCGGTTAGCGCATGTCGTCGGCGTGCTGCGGTGCACGGGGCTGTTCGGCGCCGGCGGCGAGGGCGGCGTCGAAGGCCGCCAGCAGCGCCTGGTTGTCGCAGCCGAGCCGGGCGACCACGCGGCCTGCCCAGACGAAATAGGCGGCGCGCCGCTGGGCCGACCAGTCCGTTGGCGGCGATTCAGCGAGATCGCGCAGGTTGCAAGTCTTGTCGGCGATTTTGACCAGCCGCGCGCGCGGCGAGAGATAGGGCGCCTGCTCGATCTGCAGCGCCTTGCGCTCCGCCTTGTCGAGCATCTTGTCGTCGGTCATTTCGAGGACGACGTCGGCGACCTCATGGCCGAAGGCGGCGGCAAGCTCGGCGTGCGACGTTTCGGTATCCTCGATCGTGTCGTGGAGGATCGCGGCGCACAGCACCACATGATCGGTGATGCCGCCGGTGTTGACGAGCAGATCGGCGAGCGCGATCGGGTGGTTGATATAGGGCGAGGCGCCGGCATCCTTGCGGCGCTGGTCGCGGTGCTTGTGCGCGGCGAAGGCGAGCGCCTGGAAAACCTTGCGGGCCTCGGTGAAGGACAGGCCGATGGTGGAGCTGGTCGTAAGAATGGCGGGTTCTCCCTGTTGCTGCGCGCACCTTGGCAGCCGGGCGTGCCAATGCGGGACAGGGAACACACCGGGTCCGCTTTCGGGTCCGTTCAGGGCAGCGCCGGCCAGTCCGGCATCGTTTCGGGGAGCAGGTCGCGCAAGGCTTGCGGGGCGACCACTTCGACATGGCGGCCCCATGTCATCAGATGCCACGCCATTTCGAGCAGCCCGCCGGCATGGAAGCGCACGAGCAGCGTGCCGTCCTCCCCGGCTTCCACGGTCTGGCTGGGATGGAACTGGAACTGGCGCGCGATGGGGGCAGCCTCGGCGCTGAACCGCCACACCACATCGACCGGCGCTTCCTCATACACGCCGAAGGACGGTGCCACGAACGCCCGCAGGCTGAAGCCGGGATCGCGATCGAAGTTTTCGGGCAGCAGCCGCAGCCGGGTGATCTGCGGCAGGCTGAAGAAGCGGACGGGGGCTGGCGTGGCGGCATCGTCGTTCTGCGCGACAAGATAGTGGCGGTGGCCATAGAGGAAGCCGAGCGGCCGCACCGTGCGCAGGGCCTGGCGGCCGCTGATGCGGCCGGCATAGTGGAAGGACACCTTGCGGCAGGACTTGATCGCGGTGCGCAGCGTGGCGAACAGCGAAGCGGGGATGGCGGGGCGCGGCCCCGGCCGCATCGCCAGCCCCTCGGCCTCCGCCAGCGCGCCGAGATCGGGATCGATCCGGCGCATCAGCTCGGCCGCGAGCGAGGCCCGGATCTTGGAGGCGACGCCGCGCAGCTCGTCGGCCTGATCGACAAGGTTCTCGCGGATCAGGATGGCAGCGGCGTTTTCAAGCGACGCCAGATCATCGGCGGTGATGCCGAGCAGTGGCCGGGCGGCGCCGCCGGAAAGCCGCCAGCGCTTGGCGCGGTCGTTGGACGGCACTTCATCGGCCTGGGGGAAGGCGGCGATGACGGCATCGCGCATGCGGATGGCGGTGCGGCGGCTGACGTCGAAACGCTGCTCGATATCGGTGAGCGTAAGGCCGCCGCGCGCCGCCTGCATTTCGAGCGCGAGCTGGATGAGCCTGTCGGCACGAGCGTAACGCAAAGCAAAGCCCCCTTTGGCATTTTCACGGGACGTGCCGTGCTGCTGCGGCTGCTGCAAGGGGCGTTCACTTTCTCGCAACAACTGTTCCCGTTTTGAGCATGCCAAACGGGGGCATGGTCATTGTCGCAGGGTGGCCGCAGGGTGACCCCGGTTGTCATGCGGGGCTGGCACGGCATGGCTGGTCGGGCATGCAATGGTGGCGGCGGCGGTGCCTGCCCGATGCCGGCCGACCTGGGGCGAAAGCCTCGCCGGCGCTCCGCTTCCGGCCCTGGCGGCTTCAGCAGCGCCGGGACAGGACCCGTGCCGGGCGACCCACCGTACGGCACCGGGCCGCTCCATGGAGGTCGCGGGACGACGGCGGTG
>JBBSPR010000240.1:0-3971 GCA_038258615.1 Sphingomonadales bacterium | reverse complement strand
CTCGGTGAGCCCGAAGCAGCCGACCACCTCGCCGCTGGCAAGGCCCGGCAGCCACTTCTGGCGCTGCGCCTCGGAGCCAAAGGCATGGATGGGATACATCACGAGGCTCGATTGCACGCTCATCGCCGAGCGATAGGCGCTGTCGACGCGCTCCACTTCGCGCGCGATCAGGCCGTAGCTCACATAGGACGCACCGGCACAGCCATAGCCGTGGATCGTCGGCCCGAGCAGCCCGGCCTTGCCGAACTTGCGCATGAGGTCCGGGTCATGCGTCTCGTGGCGGTTGGCGAGCTTCACGTTCGGCATCAGCTCGGCGTCGCAGAAGCTGCGCGCGCCATCGGCAATCATCCGCTCCTCGTCGGTCAGCACCTGGCGCAGCAACAGTGGGTCTTCCCAGTCGAAGCGTGGCCAGTCGCCATTAACCTTGTTGCTGACGGGGGCATCCATGTTCATCGTGCCAAACTCCTTCAAGCCTGAAATATCGGCGGGAGGCTGCTGTGTCACGATGGCGAATGCAGCCGGGGCCATAGCCCGCCGCTATGTGGCAATCTGCGCTTCCAGTGCCGCCAGATCCTCGACATGCCACACCCGGTCGATCCGGCCCGTATCGTTCAGCCGCACCACATCCATGCCCTGCATGGTGAAGCTGCGGCCGCGCGCCGGATGGCCGAGCAGGGCGGCGCCGCTGTGGGTGCCGTGCATCGTCCAGCGGTCGGCCGCGAAGCGTCCCTGCACGGCATAGGCGTCGATCGTCATGCGCAGGTCGGGGGCGGCCTCGCGCAGCCAGCCGAGCACATCGAGGATGCCGGGGATACCCGGGCGCTGGTCGGGTGCGGGGTTCATGTCGATGACATCCTCGGCATAGACTTCAGCCGCCACGCGTACGTCCCCGGCCGCCCAAAGCCCTTCGATATGGCGCCGGGCGACGGCAAGGGTGGTGCGCTCCTCGGCGGTCAGCGTTGCCTGGTCAGGCATCCATGCCGCCTGTGTGCTGGCAACGGCGGGCACGATCGCCACCGCTCCCACAGGCGCGCCAAAGCTTCCGCCGATGCTGCCCAACTGCTGCTCCATCTGGAACATCTCCTCGATGTGCCACAACTCGCGGATCTGGCCACCTTCCACCCGCACCCAATCGATGCCGCCGAAGCGCAGCCGCCTGCCCGTCGGCGCATGGCCGAGCAGCGGTGCGTCATGCGTGCCTTCGAGCGTCCACCAGTCGACGCCCAGGTCCCCACAGGCGATGGTGCCGTGGAGGTGCATCGTGAGGTCGGGCATGGCGGACCGGAACAGCTCCACCGCCAGGTGCAGGCCCTCGCGCCCCGAGGCCTGGCCGGGGATGGGCATATGGTCGATCACCTGCTCGGCGTAGAGCGTGTCGATCAGCTCGGTGCGCCCCTCCGACCAGATGGCGGTGATCTGTGCGGCGAGCAGATTATGGATGTCCGTCATTCCGCAAGGCTGGCGCGCCGCGCGCCACCGGGAAAGGGGAGCGGAACCGCAAGCTATCGGCCCCCTACCGATAGTTATTTCGCAAAACTGCTTTGAGGTTGAAATATTGTCAACACAAATGGGCTGCGGCTGCGTGGCCATCGGGAGGGATCATGCGCAACATTCTGAAAGCTGCCTTGGGCAGTGCCGCCGCCATCGCAATGGCCGCACCCGCATGGTCGCAGCAGGTTGCCGCAGCCCCTGACGACGATTCGCTCCCCGATATCGTCGTCACCGCGGAGCGCCGCGAAAGCCGGCTGCAGGAAACCCCGATCTCGATCACCGCGCTGGGCGCCGCCCAGCTCGAAAACCAGGGCGTGCGCACGGTGGGCGATCTTGCCGCCACCGTCCCCAACCTCACCTCCACTACCGGGCCACAGGGATCGGCAGACGCCAACTTCTTCGTGCGCGGCGTCGGCCAGTTCGATTTCATCATCACCAACGATCCGGGTGTGGGCGTCTATGTCGATGGCGTCTATCTCGGCCGCACCGTCGGCGCCCTGCTCGACAGTTCGGACATTGCGCGGGTGGAAGTGCTGCGCGGTCCGCAAGGCACGCTGTTCGGCCGCAACACATTGGGCGGCGCCATCTCGATCACCACCCGCCAGCCGGAAATCGGCGAGCTTTCGGGCCAGGGCCGCGCCACCTATGGCAGCCGGGACCGGATCGACCTCGATGCCTCGATCAACGTGCCGCTGGGGGACCGGGCGGCACTCCGCGTGTCCGGCGTCACCCGCAACCAGGACGGGTTCGCCCGCAACCAGGACACCGGCGTTGTCTTTGGCCGCACCGAGCGGCTGGGCGGCAAGGCCTCGGTGCTGTTCGAGGCCACCGAGGCGCTGTCGGTTACGCTGAGCGCCGATTACACGCTCGACAAGTCCAACCCGGCGCCTGCGGTGCTGCTCGATATCCTGCCGCTGCCGTTCTTCCCCGCCGATGTGCGCAACGACCTGTTCCGGCCGAACGAATTCTACCGCAGTTTCGCGTCCAACAACCCCGAGTCACGCAACGAGATTTACGGCTTTTCGGGCACCATCGCCTATGATTTCGGAGGTGCCACGCTGAAGTCGATCACTGCCTATCGCAACCTCGACAGCTTCTCGACGTCGGACCCCGATGGCACCGGATACCGCCTTTACGACCAGCAGGCGACCACGGTGCAGAACCAGTTCAGCCAGGAATTGCAGCTTTCAGGATCGCTGTTCGAGGACAAGCTCGAATATCTGCTCGGCGCCTATTACTTCCGGGAAGATGCGGACCAGACGCTGTTCCTTTGCTTCGCGCCGATCACGCCGCTGCCCAGCGCGCGCGGCAATGCATGCAACACCTGGACGCAGGGCAATGCGCAGATCACCAACAGCTATGCCGTGTTCGGCCAGGCGCGCTACAAGACAGAGAGCGGCTTCTCGCTGACGCTGGGCGGCCGCTACACCTGGGAAGACAAGGACATCGTGTCCAACCAGCTGTTCGATTTCCGCGGCGCCGGCTTCGAGGCGGCACCCGGCGTGGTGGTGCCGGGCTTCCCGGCCCCCATCGTGACCGACCTTGCCTCGTCGCTCAGCTTCCGCAAGTTCACGCCGAAGATCGGGCTCGAATATGCGCCGAACCGCGATCTGCTGCTGTTCGCCAGCTTCGCCAAGGGCTTCCGCTCGGGTGGCTTCAACGGCCGGCTGATTGCGCCGCAGGCCAGCGTCCCGAGCTATGAGCCCGACACCAACGATACTTACGAGCTGGGCGTGAAGACCGACATCGTGCCCGGCGTGCTGCGCACCAACCTCACGCTGTTCTACAGCAAGTACAAGGGCATCCAGCAGACCATCTCCGATCCGGCGGTGCAGTTCCGCGTCGCCAACGCCGGCAATGCCGAGCTTTACGGCTTCGAAGCCGAAATGGCGCTCAACCCGCTGCGCGGGCTGCGCTTCAACGCCGGCATCGGCTATACGTCGAGCAGCTTCGAGGATGTGCCAGCCGGCGTGGGGCCGATCAACGGCAACCGGCTGCCGTTCAGCCCGGAATGGACGGTGGCGCTGGGCGGCGAATATCGCATCGACCTCGGCAGCTTCGCGCTTACTCCGCGCGTCGACTGGCGCTTCCAGAGCCGCACCTTCTTCACCGCCTTCAACCTGCCGCTCGAACAGCAGGACCCTTATGGCCTGCTCGCTGCACGCATCACGCTCACCGACGCCGATGACCGCTTCAGCCTGGCGGTCTATGGCGAGAACCTGACCGATGCCAAATACTTCACCTTCGGCCAGAATGCGCTGCAGGCGCAGGGGGTGGCGTACAACTACATCGGCCGTCCGCGTGAGTTCGGGGTGACGGCGGGGTTCAAGTTCTAGGCGAAATTGACCAGAAATTCAGTCGTCATGCCGGCGAAGGCCGGCATCCATGGTCGGGCGACAGACCGGCGGTGAAGGCTTGGCGCGAAATTTGGTGCAGCAGCGAAATGGCCGGTGCTCTGCAGCCCGGTGGATGCCGGCCTT
>JBBSPR010000239.1:0-4011 GCA_038258615.1 Sphingomonadales bacterium | reverse complement strand
GGCCGGCGGCGTAGGGGACGCTGTCGGTGTGGCCGCGGACGGTGAGGCGGTTGGGGGTTTCGGCGACGGCGGCGGCGATCTGGCGGATGAGGGCGAGCGCTTGCGGCGTGAAGGCGGCGGTGCCGCTGCCGAACATGCTGAAATCGGCGCGCTCGATGATGTCGATGCGCAGGCCGTCGGTCACGCGGACGAGCCGCACCTGGCCGCGCAGGCCCTTCAGCGTGGGGTCGCCGGCGAGGCGGGCGTCGATGATGCGCTGGACCATGCGGAAGCGGGTTTCGTCGGCGGTGCGGCGGCGGCCTGGGTTCTCGGCCTTGTCGGGGCTGGTGATTTCGGCACGCATCGGGCCGCCGCCGCCGCCGGGCACGGCGACGGGCTGGGGTCCGGTGGGGATGGCATTGGGGGCGTTGCCCTCAGGGGTTTGCAGCGAGCGGCCGCCCATGATGCCGTTGGAGCCGCCGCTGTTCTGCATCTGGATGACGGTGGGGGCGAAGTAATCGGCGATGCCCTTGCGCTGGTCTTCGTTGGTGGCGCCGATGATCCAGAGCAGCATGAAAAAGGCCATCATCGCGGTCACGAAATCGGCATAGGCGATCTTCCAGGCGCCGCCGTGATGGGCGTGGCCATGGCTCTTGCGCTTGCGGTAGACGACCTCGGGCTCGATGTGGAGTTCGGGCTTCATTTGGCGGCGCGCAGGCCATCGAAGACTTCGGCGAAGCTCGGCTGGTTGGCGGGATCGATGGCGGTGCGCGCGGCTTCGATGACGAGCGGCTGCGGCTGGCCCTTGAGGCTGGCCACGATGACGCGGCGGATGACGAGGTAGATTTCGGCATCGGCATCGATGATCGAGCGCAGCCGCGCGGAGAGTGGTCCGACGATGCCATAGGAGAGCAGCACGCCGAGGAAGGTGCCGACGAGGGCCGAGCCGATCATGCCGCCGAGGATGGCGGGGGGCTTGTCGATGCTCGCCATCGTCTTGATGACGCCGAGCACGGCGGCGACGATGCCCAGGGCCGGGAGGGCATCGGACATGGTGGTGAGGCGATCACAGGGCTTGAGGGCGGCGGCGTGGTGGGTGTCGAGTGCCGTTTCGATGACGTCATCGACGGCCTGGGGGCTGAGGGTGCCGGTGCTGACCACGAGGAGGCGCATGGAGTCGCAGAGCAGGTGGAGGAAGAAGGGGTCCTTCAGGAACTGCGGGTATTCGGCGAAGAGGCTGGAGGATTTGGGGTCCTCGATGTGGGGCTCGACGGCGACCGCACCTTCGCCCCGGAACATCTTCATGAGGCGGGCGGTGAGGAAGATGGCGGCGCTATAATCGGCCTTTTTGTATTTGGGGCCCTTGATGACGAGGCCGAGGCCCGCACCCATTGCCTTGATGCCGGCGATGTCGGTGGCGACGAGGGTGGCGCCGGCGGCCGCACCGCCGATGATGAGCATTTCCAGCGGCAGGGCGGCCATGACCACCATGAGGTTGCCGCCGGCAAGCGCGAAGCCGCCGAACACCATGACCAGCAGCACGATAAGACCTATCACCGAAATCATGCAGTTTCAATCGGCTCCCTCTGGCGCGTGCAAGGGGAGTTACGGCGGCGGCGGTGGGGGCGTTAACGATGACGGGGTTAATGGGGGTTAGCGAAGCTGGTCCCACAAACTCTGGGACGCGGTGCGGGCGAAGCTGGCCTGGGCGGCTTCGAGGACGGTGAGGAGGCGTTGCAGTTCGGCGATGGCGCTGGCCATGTCGGTGTCTTCGAGGCGGCTCAAGTCGGACGCGGTGGCGAGGGACTGGGTTTGCAGGCGGACGGTTTCGGCTTCGAGGCGGGCGCCGCGGACGCCGAGGCTGGCCTGGGCGTCGGCGAGGCGGGTGGTGTGGGCTTCCATTTCGGTGAGGCGGAGGGTGAGGGCGGCGGCGCGGAGGGTCGGGTCGGGCTCGTCAAGGGCTGCGGCGAGGCCGGTGAAGGTCGCGAAGAGATCGGAGGTGCCTTGCGCGCGCTCGGGAGTGGGGTCCGAGGTCAGGCCGAAGGCTTGCGGGCCGGTGACGCCGGTCTCGACGAGCGCGCTGCCGGCGATGAGGGGTGGGGCGGTGCCCTGGCCCTGCCAGCGGACGACGCCGGTGGCATCGGGCGCATAGGCGGGGCCGTGGGCGGCTGCACCGCCGAACAGCGGCACGCCATCGGCATCGCGGGCTTCGGCGAGGCCGGCGAAGCTGGCGGCGAGCTCGCGGACTTCGAGGGCGAGGACGGCGCGGTTCTCGGGCGACATGGTGGCGTTGCTGCCCGAGAGGCCGAGATCGCGGGCGCGGAGCACGAGTTCGCCGACCGAGCCCAGCGTGATGTCGGCGCTGCGCAGGCGGCGGGCGGCGGTGTCGATGGCGCGCGTGGTTGCTGCGTCGGTGGTTTGCGCCCGGCGGAGAGCGGCGGCGCGGGCGAAGGCGATCGGGTCGTCCGAGGGGCCGGTGATGCGTTTGGAGGTGCTGATCTGCGTCTGCACGGCTTCGATGCGCGCCGACAGGCTGGTCATGCGGCCGACGCTGGCGTTGTGGGTGGCGCGGGTGTTGGTGGTGGGGGGCAGGCTCATCGAACGGCTTACCGGGCGGCGCCGAGGATGGCGTCGAACAGGTCGCGTGCGGCGGCGATGACCTGGGCGTTGGCGCGATATGCCATTTGCAGGCGGGTGAGCTCGGCGGCCTCGCGGTCGAGATCGACGCCGGAGACGGCGTCGGCGGCGCGGGCCGTGTCGTCGCGGACGGCGAGAGCGGCGGCTTCGAGGCGTTTCGTATCGGCGAGGCGGGTGCCGAGGCCGGCGGTGCCGGCATCGAAGGCTTGTTCGAGGGTGCCGCCGGGGCCGAGGCGGGTGCGGACGGTGTCCAGGCCGCGGATGTTGCCATTGTCGGCACTGCCGGGGCCGGTGGCGAGGAGGCGGAAGCGATCTCCTGTGGCGGGCGTGCCGGACAGGGTGAAGCTGAAGCCATTGCCTTCGATCGGGGTGCCGGGGGTGAAGGCGAGGCTGGCGATGACGGTGCCGCTGGCGTCCGACAGGTCGAGCGTGCCGGCGGCGGTGATGGTGGCATCGAGCGGCAGCGGCGCGGCGAAGGCGGCGGCGGGATCGAGGGTGATGGCGAGGCGGCCCTGGCCGGTGTTGAGGGGGCTGGCATCGGACTGGAAGCGGCTGGCGACGGCGACCTGCTCGGGGGCGAGGGTGCGGGGGGCGAGCGCGCGGGCGCCGGTGAGGGGGGTAAGGGTCCAGACGTCTCCGCTGCGCGCGCCCTCTCCGGGGCGGATGGTGAGGCCGTCTAGGGTGAGGGGGCTGGGTCCGGACGTGGTGGCGGTGCCGTCGGTTCGGCTGAGGGTGAAGCCGGCGGCGTCGGCGATGAGGGTGTATTCGCCGGGGGCGGCACCTTCGGCGAGCGTGAAATCGATTGCGGCGGTGCCGGCGTTGGCGCGGCCGGGGGTGAGGTCGAGGCTTGTGGTGGCGAGCAGTGGCTGGCCGGGGTTGCCGGCGAGATCGGTGCCCTGGGTGTGCCAGTTGTTGAGATCGTCGGCGAAGCGGGTGGCGAGACTGTCGATGTCGGACCGCAGTGCTGCGACCGAGCGGCTGGCTTCGAGCAGGCCGGCGAGGCTGCCCGAGAGCGGCAGGCGGACGGCTTCGGCGCGGTGGGTGGGATCGAGCACCAGCTCGGCGCCGCTCGGGCCGTCCTGCGCGGCGACGCGGACGGCGCTGCCGAAGGCGGGGAGGAGCAGGGGGGCGGCGGCTCCGGACCCGAGGCGGATGGTGACGGCGCCCGTGGGCTCTTCGCTCACGCTGATGCGGACGCGGCTGGCGAGATCGGCGAGCAGGGTGTCGCGGGCATCGAGCAGGCCGAGGCTGGCGGCACTACCGGGGGGCGTGCGGCGGAGTTCGGCGTTGGTTTGTTCGAGGCTGTCGGTGATGGCGTTGATTTGCGCTGCGGTGGTGCGGGTGACGGTGTCGAGATCGGCTCCGAGCCGGGCGAGGTCATCACCCAGCGACCGG
>JBBSPR010000238.1:0-4053 GCA_038258615.1 Sphingomonadales bacterium | reverse complement strand
GTCGCGCCGTCGCCCGATTATGCCTGGTCCGACGGCGACTGGCTGGCCGAGCGCGCTTCGCGCCACGCCCCCGATGCGCCGATCTCGATCTATGAGGTGCATCCCGCATCCTGGCTGCGACCGGACGGTGACCCGACGGGAACGCTCGACTGGCAGGCGCTCGGCGATCGGCTGATCCCCTATGTGGTGGACATGGGCTTCACCCATATCGAATTGCTGCCGATCATGGAGCATCCGTTCGGCGGGTCATGGGGCTATCAGCCGCTGTCGCAGTTCGCGCCGTCTGCGCGGTTCGGGCGGCCCGACCAGTTCGCGGCGTTCGTCGATGCCTGCCACCGCTCGGGGATCGGCGTGATCCTCGATTGGGTGCCGGCGCATTTCCCGACCGACGCGCATGGTCTGGCGCATTTCGACGGCACGCCGCTTTACGAACATGCCGATCCGCGCGAGGGGTTTCATCAGGACTGGAACACGCTGATCTACAATTTGGGTCGGCGCGAAGTGTCGGGGTTTCTGCTCGCTTCGGCGTTCTGGTGGCTCGAGACATTCCATATCGACGGGTTACGCGTCGATGCCGTTGCTTCGATGTTGTACCGCGATTACAGCCGAAACGCCGGCGAATGGATACCCAACATCCATGGCGGCCGCGAGAATTTGGAATCGGTCTCTTTTCTCAAGCGCTTGAACAGCGTGGTGGGTGAGCGGTTTCCCGGTGTCATGACCATCGCCGAGGAATCGACCGCGTGGCCGGGCGTGTCGTCGCCGGTGGCGCAGGGCGGCCTCGGCTTTTCATACAAATGGAACATGGGCTGGATGCATGACACGCTCCAATATGCCGAGCGCGACCCGCTGCATCGCCGCTGGCACCATGGCGAGCTGACCTTTGGGCTGGTCTATGCCTGGTCCGAGAAGTTTGTGCTGCCGATCAGCCATGATGAGGTGGTGCATGGCAAGGGATCGCTGATCGGCAAGATGCCCGGCGATCGCTGGCGCAAGTTTGCCACTCTGCGCGCCTATTTCAGCTTCATGTGGACGCATCCGGGCAAGAAGCTGCTCTTCATGGGCTGCGAGATCGCGCAGGACACCGAGTGGAACCATGATGCGCAGGTGGCGTGGCAACTGCTCGACGAGCCCGACCATGCCGCAATGCAGCGGTTGCTGCGCGACCTGAACCGCCTTTATGGCCAACAGTCGGCTCTACACGCGCGCGACGCCGAACCGGCCGGTTTCGAATGGATCGTCGGCGCCGATGCGGAGCGCAGCATCCTTGTCTACGCGCGCCACGGCACCACGGACGATGCGCCGCTGGTGGTGGTGATTAATATGAGCCCCGATCCGCACCGCAGTTTTCGCATCGGCATGCCGCGCGCCGGACGCTGGCGCGAAGTGCTCAACAGCGACGCCGACATCTATGGCGGCAGCAATATCGGCAATGCCGGCGTCGTGCTCGCCAGAGCCGAACCGGCGGATGGCCAGGCAGCCAGTACCCATATCGTCGTGCCGCCGCTTGCCGGGCTCGTGCTGCGCTTTGAAGGGACCGACAGTTGAATTCGCTTCCCGACCGGCTCGAATCCGGTTCCGCCTATCCGCTGGGGGCTTCGTTCGATAGCCTCGGCGTCAATTTCGCCGTGTTTTCGGCGCATGCCGAGAAGATCGAGCTTTGCGTGTTTGACGAAGGCGGGCGGCGCGAGCTTCGCCGCTACGAACTGCCCGAATGGACCGATGAGGTCTGGCACGGCTACCTGCCCGATGCCGGGCCGGGGCTGCTCTACGGCTACCGAGCGCACGGCCGCTATGCACCCGAGGAAGGGCATCGGTTCAACCCGAACAAGCTGCTGCTCGACCCCTATGCGCGCAAGCTTTCCGGCCCGGTGCGGTGGACCGATGCGTTGCACGGGTATCAGGTGCGATCGAAGCGCCAGGACCTGAGCTTCGATCGCCGCGATAGCGCGGTTGCCATGCCCAAGGCGGTGGTTGTCGACGAACATTTCGACTGGTCGCGTGACCGCAAGCCGAACACGCCTTGGTCCGAGACCGTGATCTATGAGGCGCACGTCAAGGGACTGACCAAGCTTTTCGACCTGGTGCCGCCCCGCGAGCGCGGGACCTATGCCGCACTGGGCCACCCCAAGGTGATCGAGCATCTGCAGCGCATCGGCGTCACCGCGCTCGAACTGATGCCGATCCACGCATTCACCCAGGACCGGTTCCTGCTGGAAAAGCGGTTGAACAATTATTGGGGCTACAACACGCTGGGCTTCTTTGCACCCGAGCAAAGCTATTTCGCGACCGACACGCAGCACGAGCTTCGCCGCGCAGTGCGCCGCCTGCATGCGGCGGGAATCGAGGTGATCCTCGATGTGGTCTATAATCACAGCTGTGAAGGATCGGAGCTGGGGCCGACGCTCTCGTGGCGCGGGCTCGACAATGCCACTTATTATCGGTTGCATCCTGACAATCCGCGCTACTGCATCAATGACACCGGCACTGGCAACACGTTCAACCTCACAAAGGCGCGGGTGATCCAGATGGTTGCCGACAGCCTGCGCTATTGGGCGACAAGCTTCGGCATCGACGGCTTCCGCTTCGATCTGGGCTTGACGCTGGGGCGCGAAAACCATGGCTTCGACCCGGGGGCCGCGTTTTTCGATGTGCTGCGCCAGGACCCAGTGCTGGGGCGGCTGAAGCTGATGACCGAGCCGTGGGATATTGGGCCCGGCGGATACCAGCTGGGTAATTTTCCACCGTCCTTTGCCGAGTGGAACGACAAGTATCGCGATACCGTGCGCAGGTTCTGGCGCGGCGACCCGGCGCAGCGCGGCGACCTGGCCGCGAGGTTGGCGGGCTCGGGTGACCTGTTCGACCGACGCGCGCGGCGGCCATGGGCAAGCATCAACCTGATCGGCGCGCATGACGGCTTCACGCTGGCGGACACCGTGTCTTATGAGCAGCGACACAACGAAGCCAATGGCGAGGCTAATCGCGACGGTCATTCGGAGAATTATTCAAGCAACTGGGGTGCAGAAGGCCCGACCGATGACCCCGACATCAACAACGCACGCGCCCGTGTGATGCGCTCGATGCTGACGACGCTGCTGACGTCGCTGGGCACACCCTTGCTCGTTGCAGGCGATGAGTTCGGCCGCACCCAGCACGGCAACAACAACGCCTATTGCCAGGACAATGAGACCAGCTGGCTCGATTGGGATGTGGCGCGATCCCCGGCGGGCGAGGCGCTGATCGACTTCACCGCGCGGCTGACGACGCTGCGGCGGCGCTTCCCGATGCTACGCGCCGGCAACTTCCTTTATGGCGAGGGATCGCCGGGCCAGGGGATCGACGACCTTGAATGGTGGGATGAGCGCGGCCAGCAATTGTCGCCCGAGGATTGGGATAATCCGCAGGGCCGCGCCCTGGTGATGCGCCGGGCGCTCCGGCTTGAAACAGGCGAGATTGAGTCGGTGACGATGCTGCTGAACGCCTGCCCCGAGCCCTTGATGTTCCGGCTGCCGCCACCCGATGGAGCGCGCATGGTGATGATCGACAGCGCCCGACCCGATCAGGGCGAGATCGAGGTGATCCACCAGTATGAAGTCGGCCCCCAGGGTGCGGCACTGCTGATGTGGACCATGGCCGCCGGATGACGGAATGGGGCGCATCGCTGACGGCGCCCGACCGCGCCCGCTTCCGGCTGTGGGCGCCTGACCGTGACGTGGTGACGCTCGAAATCGACGGGGCAGCACCGCTGGCGATGACGCGTGAGGCCGGCGGATGGTTTGGCTTGGAAGCAGCGGCGCGCGCAGGCACGCGCTATCGCTTCAGGCTCGATGCCGATCTTGCAGTTCCCGATCCCGCATCGCGCGCGCAATCGGGCGGGGTTCACAGCTGGAGTGTGCTGGTCGATCCCGATGCGTATCGCTGGAAGAATGTCGCCTGGCGCGGGCGGCCGTGGGAAGAGACGGTGATCCAGGAGGTGCATGTCGCTACGTTGGGCGGCTTTGCCGGGGTTGCCGAAACGCTGCCCGGGCTGGCCGAACTCGGCGTCACCGCGAT
>JBBSPR010000237.1:0-4065 GCA_038258615.1 Sphingomonadales bacterium | reverse complement strand
CTTATAAGTGCATGGAGTGTGCGTGTGATGGATCCGGTGTCTGTTCCATGCGCTTCGGTCCCTCCTTGCCGCCATTTGGCCATATAATCCTGCAAATGGGCAAGCCAGCCTTACAGGATTTTCCATGACCGACCGTGCCACAGTTTATGCCCGCATCATCGCGCTGATCGAACCGCTCAACACCAAGAGTGTGGCGCTGACCGAAGCCACGACCTTTGCCGGCGACCTGGAGATGGACAGCCTGACGGTGATGGACCTGGTGGCGAGCATGGAAGACGAGTGGGACATCGTGATGCCGCTGAACATGCTCCCCGATCTGGAAACCATCGGCCAGGTGGCCGATGCCGTGACGAAGCTGGTGACGAAATGAGCGATCTGTTTTCCAAGTTCGATGCGCTGATTGCCGAGCGGGCGGGGGTGCTTTCCACCGGCATCCGCGATCCGTTCGCGATCGTGATGGAGGAGGTGCTTTCGCCGACCGTGGCGATGATCCAGGGGCGCGAGACGATTCTGCTCGGCACCTATAATTACATGGGGATGACCTTCGACGCCGATGTGATTGCGGCGGGGCAGGATGCGCTGACGCGGTTCGGCGCGGGGACGACCGGCAGCCGGGTGCTCAACGGCACCTATCAGGGCCACAAGGAGTGCGAGGATGCGCTGATCGAATTCTACGGCATGGAGCATGCCATGGTGTTTTCGACCGGCTATCAGGCGAACCTCGGCATGGTCTCCACGCTGGCGGGCAAGGGGGATTACATCATCCTCGATGCCGACAGCCATGCCTCGATCTATGATGGCTGCTATCTGGGCAATGCCGATATCGTGCGCTTCAAGCACAACAGCGCCGAGGACCTGGAAAAGCGGCTGCGGCGGCTGCCGGCGGACGCGCACAAGCTGGTGATCCTCGAGGGCGTGTATTCGATGCTCGGCGATGTGGCGCCGCTGAAGGAGCTGGTGGCGATTGCCAAGGCGCATGGCTGCATGGTGCTGGTGGATGAAGCGCATGGGATGGGCTTCTTCGGCGAGCATGGCCGCGGCGTGTATGAGGCGGCCGGCGTGGCGGACGATGTGGACTTCGTGGTCGGCACCTTTTCCAAGTCGGTGGGGACTGTGGGGGGCTTTTGCGTGTCCAACCATCCGAAATTCGAGATTTTGCGGCTGGTGTGCCGGCCCTATACCTTCACCGCCTCGCTGCCGCCGGCGGTGGTGGCGTGTGCGGCGACGAGCATCCGCAAGCTGATGCATGCCGGGGACAAGCGGGCGCGGCTGTGGGAAATGACGCGCACGCTGCACGGCGGGCTGAAGGCACGCGGCTTCCGGCTGGCGACCGAGACGCCGGAGAGCGCCATCGTGTCGGTGCTGATGCCCGACCAGGAGACGACGGTGCGGATGTGGGCGGCGATGATCGAGCTCGGCGTCTATGTGAACATGTCCCGCCCGCCCGCGACGCCGGCGGGGGTGTTCCTGCTGCGCTGCTCACTGTGTGCAGAACATTCGGCCGAGCAGCTTGCGACGGTGCTTGACCGCTTTGCGATGGCGGCCGAGCATGTGGGCCTGTTCAGGCAAGCAGCGGAGTAGAACCATGCGCATCTCGACCCTTCTGGTGATGGCAGCGGGGTTGGCGGCGATGCCGCTGCCGGCGCAGGTGCGGGTGGTGGCCGATATCGGGCTGAAGGGATCGGAAGCGGCGCGCTATGATGCGAAGGCCGATGTGATCTTTGTGTCCAACCTCGGCGAGCGGGGGCCGGGCAATGATGGCTATATCTCGCGGCTGGGGCCCGAGGGGCAGGTTCTGGCGCTGAAATGGGTGGAAGGCGGGCGGAACGGGGTGACGCTGGGCGATCCGCTCGGCATTTTCGTGCAGGGCGACGTGCTTTATGTGGCGGACACGAACACGGTCCGGCGGTTCAACCGCACGACCGGGGCGCCGATGGGGGATACGCCGGTGCCAGGCGCGGTGCGGCTGAACGACCTCAGCGTGGACGGGGCGGGCGAGATTCTGGTGACCGACAGCGGCAGTGATGACCGGGCGGGGGCGATCTGGCGGATCGATGCGGCGGGCACGGTGAGCGAATTTGCGGCGCGGGATGCGGCGTTGGAGCGCCCTAACGGGATTGCGCACATGCCCGATGGCAGCATCGTGCATGGCGGGCGAGGGGTGAATCTGGTGTTCCGCGGGCGTGACGGGAAAATCTTGCGCGAGGTGACGCTGCCGACGGGGCGGATGGACGGGATCATTCCGCTGGCGGACGGGACGTTGCTGGTGGCGAGCCAGGACGGGCATGGCGTGTACCGGGTGCCGCCGGAGGGCAAGGCGGAGATGGTGGCGAAGGATATTCCGATTCCGGCCGCGATCGGGCTCGATACCAAGCGGAACCGGCTGATCGTGCCGCAGATCGTGGCGGCATCGCTGACGTTCGTGGATCTGCCATAGTGCGGCCGAGGGTGTGGGCGCTGCTGCTGGCGGGGGCGCTGGCGGGGGCGCCGGTTATGGGGCAGGCGGTTGATCCGCCGCGGCATGCGACGCATCCGGCCGCCAACAAGCAGCTGTTGCTGCCGAGCGCGGGACTGGGGCTGAACGCGCTGTTCTTTCTGGCAGCGGGGCCGGAGCCCAAGCCAACGGTGATCTTGCTGCACGGGCTGCCGGGGAACGAGCGCAACCTCGATCTGGCGCAGGCGATCCGCCGGGCGGGGTGGAATGTGCTGACCTTCACCTATCGCGGGGCCTGGGGCTCGCCGGGTGCGTTCAGTCTGGCGAACAGCATCGAGGATACCGCGGCCGCGCTGGCGTTCGTGCGGACGCCGGATGCGGTGGCGGCGTATCGGATCGACCCCCGGCGGATCGTGCTGGCGGGGCATTCGATGGGGGGTGCGAATGCGGCGCTGGTGGCGGCGGAGGCCGAGGGGCTGGCGGGGGTGGCGCTGCTCGATGCCGCCAACTTCAGCATCCGCGCCGAGGCGCTGGCGAAGGGCGGCGAGGCGGAGATTGCCAAGGTGGCCGCAGGGTTCGACGATTTCGGCAATTCGCTGGCGGGCAGCAGCCCCGATGCGGTGGCACGCGAGATTGCGGCAAAGGGCAAGGGCTGGGACCTTGTGCCGCTGGCGCCCAAGCTGGCGCGGTTTCCGGTGCTGAGCCTTTATGCCGAATATGGGATTGCGGCGCCGAACAAGACGCTGGCGGCGGCGCTTGCAGCGCAGCCGGGGGCAAGGCTGACAGTGGCGGAACTGCCGACGAGCCATGGCTTCGAGGACCGGCGGTTGGAGCTGGGGGCGCGGCTGGTGGCTTGGTTGGAGGGGTTGGGAGCGTAAGAATTTCGTGCCCTACATATTATTGCATGTGCGCTACCAGCAGCTTTCCGAAATATATTAAGAGCTCGCGGACTCAATTGGATTGGTGTTTTGGGTGCTACGGTTGTCATGCCATCGTTGTTTCCAATCTGAGTAAGCTGAGAATCCTGACCAGCTAGCCACGTTGCGTCTCCATACAGGACATTAGCTATTCCCGATCCATTCACCGCATTGTAGAAACAGCTGATGTCTGAAACGTTTGATAAATTACAACGACCAAGGGCCGAGGGGCCATGGGCCGATCTCGCTCTACATAGCATTGGTTGGAAGGCGTTTCAGGATTTATGCTCACAAGTTTCTGAAGTCGTATTTGAACGTCCAGTGCAAATCTACAGAGAAGCACAAGATGGCGGACAAGACGCCGTATTCATTTCAAAAGGGTCCGATGGTTCGATTGATGCAACGATACAATGCAAGCATTCTGTCATTGAACGACGAAAATTAAAGCTTTCAGATTTAGCAGATGAGATGCGAAGTGTGGCAAGCTTAGTAACGTCTGGCCAAGCTGAACGATATATTCTAATGACCAGTATGCATGTCGATGCTCCAGAGGCTAGTCGTATAAGAGACGCCCTAAGAGGCTGACCCAAAAGTAAGTTGAGTGATATCAGTCTGTTGCGCTTGACGCGCTGACGCATCGTTGATTCAGGAGGTTTTGCGAAGAACTTTCCGAGGGATCAACGATGTGGACCGATACCACCCGCGCCATTCATG
>JBBSPR010000236.1:0-4110 GCA_038258615.1 Sphingomonadales bacterium | reverse complement strand
CGGCCCCGGCGTCGATGGCGCGCTGCTTTTCTCCAATTCCGCCCGCCCCATGCCCAAGATCGGCATCAAGCGCCTCGAGCCCTATCCCATCGATCTGCCGGTGCTGCGCTGGCTCGGCCCGATCCGGCTCGACATGTTCGCCGGCGTCCTCAACGAGCAGCGCGATTTCAACAACACCCTCACCATCGGCACACGGCTGGGCTTCACCCCGGCCGCCGGCGTGGAGATCGGTCTCAACCGCGCCCAGATGCTCTGCGGCGCCGGCCGCCCGTGCGGGATCAGGCAAATCACCCAATCCTTCATCGGCATCGGCAACGCCGATAATTCGGCGCCCGATGATCCCGCAGCCTTCCTCCAGCAACCCGGCAACCAGCTCGCCGGCTTCGACATCAGCTACACCCACAATTTCGGCACTGTGGGCGCCAAGCTCTATTTCGAAGGCGAAGCCGAGGATTTCGACAATGTCCTCCTCGAACAATGGGGCCGCCTGATCGGCCTCACCGTCTCCGGCCCCGCCGGCAGCCGCGGCGGCAGCTTCACCACCACGCTCGAATATTCCGACACGCTCGCCGTCTCGCTGTTCAACGGCACCCCGCTCGAAGGCCTCACCGGCGGCGAGACGCAATATCCCGGCTCCTTCTACAACAACAGCCTGTACACCTCGGGCTTCACCTATCGCGGCCGCCCCATCGGCCACTGGACCGCCGGAGACAGCCGCAACCTCGCCCTCCACGCAGCGGTCACCGACACCCGCAACCGCCGCTGGTACGGCTCGGCGCGCGCCGTGCACCTCAACGTCATCGATCTCGGCAACCCGCCCACCGCCATCTTCCCGCGCCCCGATGGCAGCCCCGGCCCGGAGATCAGCAACCCCGTCTCCGCATCGTCCGAAAAGCTCGCGATCCTCACCGCAGGCGCCGAGCTGCCGATGAAGTTCGGGGACCTGCGTATCGAAACCCGCTGGCAATCCGACAGCCCCAGCACCCCCGGCCGCCGCGCACCGCGCGCCGCGATCGAAGTGCAACTCCGCCAGCGTTTTTGACGCGAACTCCCTCCCCCTTGCGGGGAGGGCGACTCGCGCGCCTTCGCGCGAGCGGGGTGGGGGTTTTGACCGAGGCAAAGGACTGAAGCCTCCGGCGGCTGGGGCCTCGGCCCCAGACCCCATCAATGGGTCATTGAATGCCCATGTTCGGGTTTTGGGGCCCAAGGCCCCGTCGACGCTTGCTTCGATGGAAACCCTGCGCCCGAGTGTTATCTGGCCACCCAGCCCTCGGCCAGAGCCAGCGCCCGCGGATCATCGATGTCGATCCAGTCATGCGCGGACACATCGACCACCGCCGCACGCCGCGCCCCCGCCAGCGCCCGCACACCATCGGAAAGCCCCGGCCGCGGCAGCACGGCCAGCGCCGCCATCAGTTCGGGCGTGATCAGGAACACCCCGCAGTCATAGCAATCATAGCTCGCGATGGTCTTGCCGATCGCAAGAATGCGGTCGCCGCGCGTCGAGACCCGCGTCACATCCTCCTCATCGACCCAGAGGTGCCCCAGCCGCCGGTCGATGCCCAGCACCAGCCCGGCATCGGCAAGCGGTGCCCCGGCCACGGCCGCATAAAGGGACGGCGAAGCCAGATGGTCCCCCATCACCAGCAGCGACTTGGCTTCGAGCACGCCAGCGGCGGCCAGCACCGACACGCCATTGGGCTCGGCCCAGTTCGGATTGTGCACGACCTCGGCGCCGGCCTCGCGCGCCACCGCACCCACACGCTCGCCCTCATAACCGGTGATCACCACCGGCCGCGTCACGCCTGCCGCTGCGAGATTTCCCAGGATGCGGTGAAGCAGCGGAACGCCGCCCACCTCGGTGAGCGGCTTGGACGAAGAAACGCTGCGCAGGCGCGTGCCCATGCCCGCGGCACGGACAATCGCCTGCACTGCAAACGCTCTGAAAGTCTCAGTTGACCGTCACGCCCGCCACGAAATCCTCGACCGCGGTGAACGCCTCATCGTCGGTCACCTGCACCGGCGGGTGCTTGCAGAAGTAGGACGAGGGCCCGAGCACGGGACCGGCCAGACCGCGATCGAGCGCGATCTTGGCGCAGCGGATCATGTCGATCGCCACACCCGCCGAGTTGGGGCTGTCTTCCACCGACAGGCGAAGCTCGATGTTCATCGGCACACCGCCGAACATCCGGCCCTCCATGCGCAGGAAGCAGACCTTGTTGTCGTTCTGCCACGGCACATAGTCGGACGGACCGACATGGATGTTCTCGTCGTCGAGCCGCGTATGCGCCACCGACTGCACGGCTTCGGTCTTCGATTCCTTCTTCGATGCCAGCCGTTCGCGGTTGAGCATGTTGAGGAAGTCGGTGTTGCCACCGGTGTTGAGCTGATAGGTGCGATCGAGCGTCACGCCGCGCTTGGCGAACAGGTCGGTCAGCGTGCGGTGGACGATGGTGGCGCCCAGCTGCGCCTTGATGTCGTCACCCAGAATGGGGACGCCGGCAGCACGGAAACGCTCGGCCCATTTCGGGTTCGATGCGATGAAAACCGGGATGTTGTTGACGAAGGCGACGCCCGCGGTGATCGCGGCATCGGCGTAGAATTCGGTGGCTTCTTGGCTGCCGACGGGCAGGTAGTTGGTCATCACCTGGGCGCCCGAGCGCTTCAGTTCCTCGACAACCGATGCCTTGGTGGCCTGCGGCAGGTCGGCCACGACGAAGCGGCGATCTTCGTGATAGGCGTTCATATGGTCCGAAGCGCCATCGAGGACGCGGCCCATGGACACGATCGCGCCGGTCTTGCCGACATGGTCGCAGAACACTGCGGTGCAGTTGGGCTTGGCAAAGATCGCCTCGCCGACATCCTTGCCGACCTTGCGTGCATCGACGTCCCAGGCCGCAACGATTTCAATGTCCTTGGGCCGATAGCCGGCGAGGTCCCAATGCATCAGGCCCTGCTCGTCATTGGAGCCGCCATTCGAGTAATACGACAGGCCCTGAACGAGCGAGGATGCACAATTGCCAACGCCGACGATGGCGACGGGAATGGACGACATGGTTGAAAGTTCCTTTTCGGGCGGCACGAGTCATCAGCCGCGGACCCCAGCTTTATTTGTTGCAGTTAGACTACGCGCCCGTCCGGGGCAAGAAGGTGTAGGAGGTCGCCTGGTAGTTTGCGGCGATCCGATCGCCATGCTGGCGCCCGTACTGGGATAACCTCTTGTAAAAACGCCATTGTGCAATCCCCGTCGTGACAACGCTATAGACTGCAATACTCACAAAACCTTCAAACCAGAGGCCGAGTGCGGCAAATGGCACCCAGGTCCACAAAAAGGTGTTGCGGCGGCCGGCGAACAACCGAAGGCGCCGTTCGACGGTGCCGGCATCATCGAGCTGGATGCCAGTGATGCGCCGGAAGAATTCGCCCTGCACCGCTTCGACGATCGCCGGCAGGATGATCAAGGCGGCAATGGCGAACGCCAGCATCGACGCCCGCGTCTGCGCAAAATGCCAGGCCACCGCAAGATACCAGCCATATTCCAACAACTTGTCCAGAAGATGCTCGAGGTCACCCCATTTCGAGAATTCGACCCGCGTCCGTGCCAGCTTGCCATCGACGCCATCGAGCGGCCCAGTCACGAGCGCCAGGATGAGGCCGATCCACAGCCAGCCGGTGGCGAAAGCCGCGCCGGCAGCGACACCAACGATGCCGGTGAAAACCGTCACCATGTTGGGCGTGACCCGAGTCGGTGCCAGCAGGCGCACCAGCAGGTTCTCGGGCAGCGGGTGGAGGAAGCGTGCCGGCCAGTCAAGGCAGCCCTTTTGCGAGGCAGCGATCAACGTCTCGCCGACCGAACGGGCCCCCTCCGGGGTGTCCGGACGCGCCCATACCAGTGCAATCTCGCGCCGGCGATTGGGCGCATAGACCGGCAGGTCCGAAAACGCGATGCGAGTCGCCGCGGGGTCGCCGGCAACAGCCCGCGTCATCACCGATGCCAGGTCCCATTCGCCCAGCCGCGCCGCCAGCGTGCGCAGGGCGGTCCCCGGCAGCGTCAGCAGGCCACAAGCAAAGGTCAGCGCATCGAGCCGCTCGACGCCTTGCGCGCCATCG
>JBBSPR010000235.1:0-4223 GCA_038258615.1 Sphingomonadales bacterium | reverse complement strand
GCTGGCGGCTGCTGATGCGGGCGGGGTTCACCTGGGCGGCGCATGGCTGGCGCGAGGGGCTGCGCGCCGTGCCGCGTGCCATGGTCGCCAACATCATCAATGCGGCAGCGGCGCTGGCGGCGATCCGCCGCTACCGGGCGATGCGCACGGCCGGTCATCCCGGCGAATGGGGCAAGACACAACACCGCTTCCCGACGGCGGCGGGGCTGGCGGAATGATGCCCCCTGCCCCCGCTGCTCCCCCCGCTGTACCCAGCGGCAGCCAGCCGCTGCGAGCGCTGGCGCTGCTGGCGGCGGCAGTGGTCGGCTGGGGGGCGGCGCGGGTGCCGGCGCTGGTGGCGGAGCATGCGCGACTGCAGACGGCGCTGGCGGCGCCGGTTCTGGTTGCGACGACGGATGAGGGTGCGGGTGTGCCGGGGGTGGCGCCGGCGAACCTGCCAGCCGGGCCGCCGCCGGGCTGGGGGTGGCCGGTGCCGGTCGACCGGCCCTATCCGGTGTATATCCAGGTGCCCTATCCCGTTGCGGCGCCGCCGGCGGCAGTGGGCGCTGCGCCGCCGCCGAACTGGGTGTGGATGCCCCAGGCACCGCCAGTGCTTCCACCGCCATCGCCGCTGCCGGCGGATCCTGCCGGGGGCGCGTCATCGGCTGCCGCCAGCTCCCCGCCGCCGCCGCCGCCGGCAGGCGTGCTTGCCGATGCCGCCTATGCGCGGCTGCGAGCCGGGAACAAGCGCGAGGCGGCGCGGCTGTTCGATGCGGCCTTTGCGGCCGACCCGGCGGGGCTCGACCCGCGACAGGTGCAGTGGCAGCGCGATGCGGCGGCGCTGCGGCGGCGCTGGTTTGGCGAGGGCTGGGCGCTGGTGCGTGCCGCGCCGACCGATCCGGCGGCCGGGCTTGCAGCGCAGCCGGTGCTCGGCGGTGGCCAGACGGGCGCAGCGCTGGGCTACACATTCAACCCGCTGGGGCGGATGCCGGTGGCGCTGATCGGGCGGCTGAATGCCGGGACGGATGCGACCGGTGCCATGGACCGGCGGACCGCACAGGCTGCCGTGGGACTGCGGATACAGCCGTTGCCGGGCGTGGCGCTGGCGGCCGAACGGCTGATCTCGGCGGGGGATTTGGCGCGCGATGACTGGCTGGTGCGGCTGAGCGGCGGCGGGCAACTGGGGTTCCGCGCTGCCGTGCCGTGGCAGCTCGAAGGCTATGGCGAGGCCAGCCTGGTCGGCAATGGCGACTGGCTGGCGGGCGGCCAATTGCTGGGCCGCACGCGGCTGTGGCAGCGGCCGGGGCTCGATGTGGCGGCGGGGCTGGGGGCGTGGAGCAGCGTGCAATCGACCGGCGGTGACACGATCGGGCGCGTAGACATCGGGCCCACGGCGGCGGTGCGTGTGAACCGGGGGCGGGTGGCCTTTGCGGTGTCGGCCGATTATCGGCAGCGGGTGGCGGGTACGGCAGCGCCGGAAAGCGGGCCGGTGCTGACGGTGAGCACGGCGTTTTAGGGCTGATCGGGGGGAAAGTTCGGCCCCCTGCAGCTTGCGCTGCAGGGGGCCAGGCCCTCCCCGCCTAGCTCTGATCGCATTCGTGTTTCCGGGTGGGTGATTCTTGCGGCTTTGTGGCGGCAGCCGGATTGTCGTTGGCGATGGTGCGGCGATCCCCGAGCTGTTTCAGCACGGCGCGATTGTGGAGCTGGGCAAGCAAATCGTTGATGAGGGGCACGGCCTTGGTGACGACGTCAACCGCCTGCGTCTCCCCTATCGTGTCGGCCATATGGCCGAAGAACATCTTCATTTCCTGCCGGACCAGCCAATCGACGAGATCGACGAAGATCCGCATGTCCTGCGGCAGGAAGCCCTGATCCCGCGTCATCCCCAGATCCCAGAGCTGCTTGAGCGTGTCGAGAATCGCGGCGTCGGCGGCGGAGACGGTGCCGGCCGAATCGGGGTTGATCATGCCGGTGGCGACATGGCCATCGGCTAGGGCGGGATCGAGGCCTTGGCCATGCATGATTTCGACGAGCGCGCGGCGACCGCCGGGTGGCGAAAGGCGCGGTGCGATGAGCGCATCGAGCATGGGAAAGCGGGTATGGGCGAGCCATGGCGCACTCTCATCGGCATCGAGCAGTGTGCGGATGACAGCGAGAGGGAGGAAGCGCTCCTCCTGCAGGCGCTTGATGGCGCGCAGCCGCATGACATGGGTATCATTGTAGGTGGCTGAATTGCGGCTGGTGCGGGCCGGCTCGGGGAGGAGGCCTTCGCGGATGTAGAAGCGGATGGTTTCCCGTCCGACTCCACTTGCCACTTCCAGCTCTCGCATGCGCATGTCCTTGTCATATCATCGTCAGTCAAACTTGGATACGCTCGGGCGCACGTGCTAACCCACTTTTCGTGCAAGCGTTTGCGGCCCTTCTCGATGCGCTGCTGTTCACCGGCAGCCGCAACGCCAAGCTGCGGCTGATCGGCGATTATCTGCGCAGCACCCCCGACCCCGACCGGGGCTGGGCACTGGCGGCGCTGACCGGCGGGCTCGACCTGAAGGCGGTGCAGCCGAGCCTGCTCAAAGCGCTGGTCACAGCGCGGGTGGACCCGGTGCTGTTTGCGCTGAGCCATGATTTCGTGGGGGACCTGGCCGAGACGATCTCGCTGCTGTGGCCGGGGGTGCCGGTATCGGGAGGGGCGCCGTCGCTCGACGAGGTGGTGCGGCGGCTTTCCGGCCTGAGCCGGGGGGAGGCGCCGGCGGTGGTGGAGGCGCTGCTCGACAGCCTCGATCCGCAGGGGCGCTATGCGCTGATCAAGCTCGCCACCGGAAGCCTGCGGATCGGCGTATCGGCGCGGCTCGCCAAGACCGCATTGGCCGATGCCTTCGGGCTCGATGTCGAGGCGGTGGAGGAGGTGTGGCACGGGTTGGCGCCGCCCTATGCGACACTTTTTGGCTGGGCGGAGGGCCGGGCGCCGGCGCCCCTGGCGAGCGACCTGCCGGTGTTCAGGCCTTTCATGCTGGCGCATCCGCTCGAGGAGACGCCGCTCGATCTGGCCACCTATGTGGCCGAGTGGAAGTGGGACGGGATCCGCGTGCAGCTTGTGCATGCCGGCGGCGAGACGCGGCTCTACAGCCGCTCGGGCGATGACATAACGGGAAGCTTTCCCGATGTGGCGGCGGCGTTTTCGAGGCCGGCTCCGTTTCCTGCAACGCTCGATGGCGAGCTGCTGGTGCGCACCGGCGACGCAGAGCTGGCGGCGGCGAGCTTCAATGCGTTGCAGCAGCGGCTCGGGCGCAGGGCGCCGGCGGCGAAGCTGCAGGCCGAGGCGCCAGCGTTCGTGCGCCTCTATGATGCGCTGGCGGTGGACGGGACCGACCTGCGTGCCGAGCCCTGGACGGTGCGGCGTGCCGCACTGGAGGGGCTGATGCCGCGACTGGACCCGACGCGCTTCGATGCGTCGCCGCTGATCGAGGCAGCTGACTGGCCGGCGCTGGAAGCGCTGCGCGAGGGCGCGCGCGATGCCGCGATCGAGGGGCTGATGCTCAAGCGCCGCGACAGCCCCTATATCGCCGGGCGGCGGGTGGGGCTGTGGTACAAGTGGAAGCGTGCCGCACTCACGGCCGATTGCGTGCTGATGTATGCGCAGCGCGGGCATGGGAAGCGATCGGGGCTGTATTCGGACTTCACCTTCGGGGCGTGGAGCGAGGATGGCGCGCTACTGCCAGTGGGCAAGGCCTATTCGGGCTTCACCGATGCCGAGCTGAACGGGCTCGACCGCTGGGTGCGCAGCCACACCTTGGCGCGCTTCGGGCCGGTGCGCGAGGTGGAGAAGACCTATGTCGTCGAGGTGGCGTTCGATTCGCTGCACCTGTCGAAGCGGCACAAATCGGGGCTGGCGATGCGCTTTCCGCGGTTTTTCCGGCTGCGGCCCGACAAGCCGGCGGATGAGGCGGACACGATTGCGGCATTGATGGCCATGGTGGCCGATTAGTGGCGCTTACTCGCGCTGCCCGCGGCGTCTCCTATTCGCGCTGCCCGCGCGAGCGGCGCTCACCGCGGCGGTTGCCGCTGGTGTTGGGGGAGAGTTTGCGCGGGCGGGGCTTGGGCGTGGGCGGGGCTTCGAACACCGGCACGCCGAGCGTGAGATCGAAGCCGAGCATTCCGAAGCTTTCGACCATGTGCGCCGGCAGCGGTGCTTCGATATCGATGCGGCCGCCGGGGGAATCGATGACGAGGCGGCGGGCGTGGAG
>JBBSPR010000234.1:0-4279 GCA_038258615.1 Sphingomonadales bacterium | reverse complement strand
GCCGGGCTCGACGACGAGCTTCAATTCGCGGAACGCAAAAGCAACGGCGCGGGCGGCTTCGGCTTCGGTCACCCAGACGCCGCGCGCGCCGACAGCAGCGAGGGTGGCGAAGGTGAGCTCGCCCATGCGCAATGTTTGCAAAGCGTCGCAGCGGGTGGGGCCGGGGTTGCTGACCGGGATGATATGGCCGGCAGCGAGGCTGAGGCCGACATCGTCATAGCCCTGCGGCTCGACTGCGATGGTGGGCAGGCCCGAGCCGATGGCGAACCCCGCGGTAAGGCCGCCGCCGCCGCAGCAGACAAGCGCCAGATCGGCGGTGATTCCCATCGCCGCCAGATCCTGCGCGACTTCGAGGCCCGAGGTCCCCTGCCCTGCCGCGACGTGGCGATCATCGAAGGGCGGGATGATGGTGGCGCCGCGGTCGGCAGCCAGCGTGGCGGCGAGTGCCTCGCGGCTTTCGGTCAGCCGGTCGTAGAAGATGATCTCGGCGCCATCGGCGCGGGTGCGCTCGACCTTGAGCGACGGGGCGTCGGACGGCATGATGATGGCAGCGCGCAGGCCGAGCAGCCGGGCCGCCGCGGCGACGCCCTGGGCATGGTTGCCCGAGGAATAGGCGACCACGCCGCTGGCCCGTTCAGCCTGGCTCAAGCTCGCAAGTCTATTGTAGGCGCCTCTGAACTTGAACGAGCCGGTGCGCTGCAGGCACTCCGGCTTGAGGAACAGCCGGCCGCCGGTGGCGGCATCGAGCGCATCCGATCGCAGCAGCGGGGTGCGCACGGCATGGCCATCGAGGCGTGCTGCGGCGGCCACCACTTCGGTGTGTGCGAGCGGCTCGGAAAGTGCGACTGAAACCATGGGGCAAGCCATTGGGGCTCCACCCGAAAACTGCAAGTGGAGAGTGTAATAAAAAACAGCTTTACACGAACGGTCGATGACCCCATACGCGCCGCTCGCTGCCCCATGGGACTTCCACCGCAAGGCAGCTTTGGTGCCGGCCTTCTCCGGCAACTTTGCTCACCCCGGAGGTCCCTTGAATTGCACAAGCACCATAACTCGTTGGGGGTAGCGACTGCCCTGCGACCCACGCAGCCAGTCACCCTCGTTCGTCCCCACGCCGCGCGTCGCGCTGCCCGATTCTTCGTCGAGAAGTTTCCGGGAACGTCGATGTATGCCGTGAAGGCAAACCCCTCCCCCGATCTGATCCGCACCCTTTGGGACAGCGGCATCACGCACTTCGACGTCGCCTCGATTGCCGAGGTGCGGCTTGTTCGTGGGCTTTTGCCACATGCCACGCTCTGCTTCATGCACCCGATCAAGGGTGAGGAAGCCATTCGCGAAGCCTATGCCGTGCATGGCGTGCGCACGTTCAGCCTCGATTCCCTCGACGAGCTGGCGAAGATCGTGGCGGCCACCGATGGTGCCACCGATCTCACGCTGTGTGTGCGGCTGCGGGTGTCTTCGGCGCATTCCAAGCTCAGCCTTGCCTCCAAGTTCGGCATTGCTGCCGATGAGGCCGGGCCGCTGCTGATGGCGACCCGCCAGGTCGCCGATGCGCTCGGCATCTGCTTCCATGTCGGCAGCCAGGCAATGAGCCCGCAGGCCTATGGCGATGCGCTCGGCCAGGTGCGCGCGGCGATTGTTGCGGCGGGTGTGACGGTCGACATCGTCGATGTCGGTGGCGGTTTTCCGTCGATCTATCCGGGCATGGAGCCGGGTGCGCTCGAGAGCTATTTCGAGGTGATCCACCGTGCCTATGAGGCGCTGCCGATCAGCTATTCGGCCGAGCTCTGGTGCGAGCCGGGCCGGGCGCTTTCGGCGGAATATGCGAGCCTGCTGGTGCGTGTGGAAGCGCGCAAGGGCGATGTGCTCTATATCAACGACGGTGCCTATGGCGCGTTGTTCGATGCGGCGCATGTCGGCTGGCGCTTCCCTGTCGAGCTGGTCCGGGAAGAGACGAGCCATGCGCGGGACATGGAGTTCAGCTTCTGGGGTCCGACCTGCGACGACATGGACTTCATGCGCGGGCCGTTCGCCCTGCCCGCCGATGTGCAGGCGGGAGACATGATCGAGATCGGCATGCTCGGCGCCTATGGCTGTGCGATGCGCACCGGGTTCAACGGCTTCACCGCCGGCGACACGGTGATCGCCACCGACGAGCCGATGGATTCGGTCTATGGTGTCATTGAAGAGTCTTCCGAGAACGTTATCCCGCTTCGCAAGTTGAAGTAGGATCATCGACTTCGGCGGTTGCCGGCGGGGCTTGCCCTGCCGGCAACCGCCATGCCCGTTCGGCGCCGGACTCCCCCGGCCGCGGGCGGCGGGCTTTCCCGCCGGGCCATTTGACCAAAAGGGAGCCTTACCATGGCCAATACCGTCGTCACCGACCCAAGCCAGATCAACGACACCCGCAAGGCCGAGCTGCTTGCGCATGAAGTGAAGCACATCGACATCAAGAGCTTCGATGCGCGGCCGATCATCGACCAGATGGCGCATATGAGCTTCACCTCGCGCGACCTGGCGCGGGCGACGAGCATCTACAACATGATGCTTGCCGACAAGGATTGCTCGATCTTCCTCGTCATCGCCGGCAGCACATCGGCGGGCGGCTGCATGGACCTTTACGCCGAGCTGCTGCGCAATAACATGATCGACGGGATCGTCGCCACGGGTGCCTCGATCGTCGACATGGATTTCTTCGAAGGCCTTGGCCACAAGCATTACCAGGCGCTCGAGATCCCGAACGACAACGAGCTGCGGTCGCTCTACATCGACCGGATCTACGACACCTATATCGACGAGCAGCAGTTGCAGGACTGCGACCACACCATCTACGAGATCGCCAACGCGCTGGAGGCCAAGCCCTATTCGAGCCGCGCCTTCATCCGCGAGATGGGCAAGTATCTGGTCGAGCATGGCAAGAAGGAGAACAGCCTCGTCAAACTCGCTTATGAGCATGATGTGCCGATCTTCTGCCCGGCGTTCGTGGACAGTTCGGCGGGCTTCGGGCTGGTGAAGCACCAGGTCGACCGCGCCAAGGAGGGCAAGCCGTACATGGTGCTCGATGCCATTGCCGACTTCCGCGAGCTGACCGACATCAAGGTGAAGGCCGGCACCACCGGGCTGCTGATGATCGGCGGCGGCGTGCCGAAGAACTTCATCCAGGACACGGTGGTTTGCGCCGAGATCCTGGGCCATGACGATGTGGCGATGCACAAATATGCCGTGCAGATCACCGTGGCCGATGTGCGCGATGGCGCGTGCTCGTCCTCGACGCTGCAGGAGGCGGCTTCGTGGGGCAAGGTGCAGACGACGCATGAGCAGATGGTGTTTGCCGAGGCCGGATCGGTGATGCCGCTGCTGGCATCGGACGCCTATCATCGCGGCCATTGGAAGGAGCGTGCCAAGCGCGCTTTCGGGACGATGTTCGACTGATTGACTTGGACGGCGAATGAAACGAACCCTTTGCGGCGCAAGCTGCAGGGGGTTTTTTTTGATGAACAGTCCTATTCTCGGTCCGGTGCTCATGCTCGCCGGATGGACGATGCTGGTGTGGGTGTGGATGTATGCGACGCGGCTGCCGGCAATGGCCCGCGCAGGGATAGATGGCACGAAGCTGGTGGGCTCGACGGGGCGGGGCCTGCGTGATGAACTTGTGGCGAAGGGCGAGGAGCGCGCTTCGTGGGTGGCTGACAATTACAATCATCTGCTGGAGCAGCCGACGCGGTTCTACGCGGTCGGCATTTCGCTGGCGTTGCTGGGAGCCGGGGACGGCGTGGCGCTGCTGCTGGCCTGGGGCTATGCGGCGCTGCGGATCGTGCACAGCCTGGTGCAGATCCTGATCAACCGGGTGATTGTGCGCTTTGCGCTGTTTGCGCTGGCCAGCCTTTGCCTTGCCGGGATGGCGGGGCTGGGGCTGGTGGCGGTGTTGTAGGGGCGGAAGAGACCCCCACCCCGCTCGCGCCGAAGGGGCGCGAGCGCCCTCCCCACAAGGGGGGGGAGGGTTAGCGCGGTGCGGCTGCGGCCGGGGCAGCCGGCGGCGGTGGGGGGGTTGTCGACACGGTCGGCAGTGCTGCGTTGAGCTTGGCGAGCAGGTCGGGCGTCACGTCGAGGCCGGCGGAGTGCTGGAGCACGGCGCTCGATGGCACGATCATGCTGGCGCCCTTCTCCTGCAACAGCTGGGCGATGAGCGGGCGCATGGCGGTGCCGATCTGCTGGCTGACGAAGTTCTGGGCGCGCTGGATATCGGCTTCGCTGCGCTGGATCTCTTCGGTGGCGGCCT
>JBBSPR010000233.1:0-4286 GCA_038258615.1 Sphingomonadales bacterium | reverse complement strand
GCCGCCGCCACCGGCGACGTGTTCGGCTACATCAACGCCGATGATCTGGCGCTCCCCGGCAGCCTCGCCGCCATCGCCCGCCATTTCAGTCGCCCCAACCCGCCCGACATGATCCTCGGCCGTGGCCTGCTCATCGATCGCCAGGGCCAGCCGCAGCGCACACTGCGCTCGTCGGCGCTCCACCTGCGCGATGCCGCATTCGGCGCCATGACCTTCGTCCAGCAGGGCCATTGGTTCACCCGCAGCGCCTTCCAGCGCGCCGGTGGCTTCAATCCCGACAACCGCACCTGCTGGGATTGGGAGCTGCTCATCGACATGGCGCGCGCCGGCGCCACCGCCCGCACCGTGCCCGAAAAACTCGGCGCCTTCCGCCTCTATGGCGATACCATCTCGGGCTCGGGTCGCCTTGCCGAGCGCATGGCGGTCGATCTGGCGCGCATCCGCGAAAAGGCCCTTGGCCGGCCGCGCCGCGCCACCGATGCCACCGAGGCACATCTCCGGCTGCTCGCCCGGCGGCTGCGCGATCCCGCCGCCACGCTCGAAGGGCTCGCCGCCCGCCTGCGGCCGAGCGCTGCGGCAAGCTGAGCCCCGGCGATGGCCGCCCTCGTCATCCCGCTGCTGTTCGTCGCCATGCTCGCGCTGGCTTTCGTGCAGCCGCGCACGGCCCTGCTCACTGCGCTGTTCTTCGTCGCCTGGAGCGGCCTCGAAGTCGATGTCGGGCTGCGCGTCACCGGCTATCAGCTCGTCATGGCACCGCTCTGCCTCGGCGTGCTGCTGCGCACGCTGCACAGCGCCGCCCCGCTCCCCACGGTCGCCCTCGGCCTGCCCTTCGTGGCGATGCTGCTCTACGCCATCGTCAATTCCACCTTCCAGATCGGCTTCCTCCCCGAAACCGCCATCGCCAGCGGCGCGCTGCGCGGCCCCACCGTGCGCGCCATCATCCAGATCTTCCTGCATGTGTTCAGCCTGGCACCACTGCTGATGGTGCCGCCGCTGATGAAGGGGCCGGAGGATGCCACCACGGTGCTGCGGCTGTGGATGACCTCGCTTGTCGTGCTGGCGGTCATCGGCTGGCTGCAACTCGTCATCTGGTATGGCACCGGCACCAACCCGCTCCCCACCGGCACCGTCAACCGGCTGCTCGGCGGCTCGGTGGACATGCTGCGCGAAGGCCGCTTCGATTTCGAAGGCTTCGGCATCTACCGCATGAACAGCCTCGCCAACGAGCCGCGCAACCTCGGCACCGCGCTCGCGCTCGGCCTCGTCGGCCTGCAGGCCTGGGCGCTGGCGGTGCGCGACCTGCCGGGTCGCAAGATGGCCGCCCTCTGGCTGTTCCTGTTCGTCTCGGCCGCCGCCACCTTCAGCACGTCCTTCGCCGCGGTATGGCTCATCGGCACCGTCGCCCTGTTCCCCGCCTTCTGGATCACCCGCACCCCCATCGCCCGCTCCACCGCCAGCATCCTCGGCACGCTGGCCGCCCTGCTGGTGCCGCTGCTGCTGGCGATCGCGGGTGCCGAGGCCGCCGGCATCCCCGTCCTCGATCTGCTCGCCGAACGCACCATCGACCGGCTGGAAGACATCGGCCCCGTCGAGGATTTCGATCTCGCCATCTCGGGCTGGCTCGCCGCCAACCCCGATCGGCTCTGGTTCGGCGGCGGCATCGGCAACGCCCATCTCTATGCCATGCCCTATCTCGATCCCGAGCACGCCGCCTATGCCGAAGGCCAGGTGTTCCTTGCCAAGACGTTGCTGCTGCGGCTGATCTCGGAGCAGGGCATCATCGGCCTGCTGCTGCTGCTGCTGTTCGTGCTCGCCGCCGTGCTGCGCGCCGCCCCCGCCCGCCATATCGCGCCCCGCGCCGTCTTCGCCCCGCTGGCGCTGGCGCTGCTCGCCATGAACATGGCCTCGGCGCAGCTGGTCATTGAGTTGTGGTTCCTGCTCGGCACACTGGTGCTCGTCGCCCGTCCCTATGCCGCCGCCACTCCGCAACGCCCGCTCGCCCCGGCATGAGCGTCCGGCTGGTGCAAAGCGTTGACAGCCTCGCCGAAAAGCACGGCGGCCCCTCGCGCGCCATCGTCATGCTCGCCGAAGCCCAGGCCCGCGCCGGCGCCGATGTCCAGCTCATCGCCCGCGCCGAAGCCGACAGGCCCTGTGCCCCGGATCCCGCCCTCGTGCCTCTCACGCTGGCGCACGGCGTTCCCGATCGCTGCCGCCGCACCGCAGCACTGCTCCAGTGCGAATCCCCCTCGCTGCTTCACGACAACGGCCTGTGGCTGCCCGCCAACCTTGCCGCCACCGCCACCGCACGCCACCTCGGCCGCCCCTTCGTCATCAGCCCGCACGGCATGCTCGCCCCCTGGGCGCTGGCGTGGCGGCCATGGCGCAAGCGCATCGCCAGCGCGCTCTTCCAGCAGTCGCTCCTTGAAGCTGCCGCCGGCCTCGTCGCCGCTGCCGAGCCCGAGCGAAGCCATGTCCGCGCCCGTCTGCCCCGCGCCCGCATCGCCATCATCCCCAACGGCGTGCAAATCCCCGCCACCCTGCCCGCGCGCACGCCACGCAGCACCCGCACGCTGCTGTTCATGTCGCGCCTCCACCCGGTCAAGAACCTCCCCGCCCTGATCACCGCCTGGGGACACATCATCGCCGATCCGGCGTTCGACAGCTGGAGCCTGCACATCGCCGGTCCCGATGAAGACAATCACCGCGCCGACCTCGCCCCCCGCGTCGCCGCCCTCGGCCCGGCCGCCCGAATCACCTTCACCGGCCCGGTGAGCGAAGCCGACAAGGCCGCAACCTATGCCGCCGCCGACCTCTTCATCCTGCCCTCGCTGTCGGAAAACTTCGGCATCGTCGTCGCCGAGGCGCTCGCCCACGGCCTGCCCGCCATCACCACCCATGCCACGCCCTGGAGCGACCTGCCCCGCGAAGGGGCAGGCTTCCACGGCGCGCCCGATGCCGCCAGCCTCGAAGCGATGCTCCGCCAGGCCCTCGCCTGCCCCCCGGCCGAGCTCATCGCCATGGGCCAGCGCGGTCGCGCACTCGTCGAGCGCCGCTTCGGCTGGCCCCGCATCGCGGCGCAAAGCCTCGCCTTCTACGAATGGCTCCTCCACGGCGGCCCCACCCCCGACTTCGTGGAAACATGAAAAAACCCCCGCACCGGATGGTGCGGGGGCTTGTTCTGGTGGAGCCTAACGGGATCGAACCGTTGACCTCTACAATGCCATCGTAGCGCTCTCCCAGCTGAGCTAAGGCCCCAAAAACGCGTTGGCACTTTCTGGGTCGAAGTGCCGGGATGCGCCGCCTATGCCAATCGGCCGGGGAGCGCAACCCCTTTTTGTTTTACTGGATCAGCTTTCCTCGTCGTCGCCGCCCTTCACCACGCCGATATCGTCGTCATCGTCGCCCAGGTCGACATCGGGGGCTTCGGCATCGTCCTCGGCATCGATGTCCAGATCGTCATCCGCCACCACGGCAGCAGCCTCGGGATCGACAACCGGCTTGGCCTGCTCGAACGGCGTCGTCTGCTTGGACTTGAGAATCGGCTCGGGTGCCCAGGCATGACCGCAATTGATGCAGGTCACAGGCTCGTCCTTCGCCAGATCATAGAAGCGCGTGTTGCACTTCGGGCAGGCACGCTTGGTACCCCATTCAGCCTTGACCACGTCATTCTCCGCACATCGACCGGCCCTGCACACGCACGGCGGGAAAGGCGGGCGCATTGCCACAGCCACAAAGCCCTGTCAAAGCGCCGCCGCATGTCTGCATACCCGCCGTCCCCCCTCAGCCTCACCATTGCCGGCCCCCTGAAGGGCAGCATCACCGTGCCGGGGGACAAGTCGATCAGCCACCGCGCCCTCATGCTCGGTGCGCTGGCAGTCGGGGAAACCCGCATCACCGGCCTGCTCGAAGGCGAGGATGTCCTCGCCACCGCCGCCGCCATGCGCGCCATGGGCGCCACCATCACCCGCCACGCCCCCGGCTCCTGGTCGGTCCATGGTGTGGGTGTGGGCGGCCTCCTCCAGCCGCAAACCGCCCTCGACATGGGCAACAGCGGCACCAGCACCCGCCTGCTGATGGGCCTCGTCGCCAGTCACCCCATCACCGCCACCTTCATCGGCGACGCCAGCCTGTCGCGCCGCCCGATGGGCCGCGTCATCGACCCCCTGTCGCTGATGGGCGCCAGCTTCTCACCCGCCCGCGGCGGCCGCCTGCCGCTCACCATGACCGGCCTCACCCCCGCCGTGCCGCTCGAATACACCCTCCCTCTCGCCAGCGCGCAGGTGAAG
>JBBSPR010000232.1:0-4287 GCA_038258615.1 Sphingomonadales bacterium | reverse complement strand
GGTCCCGCTCGACCTTGTAGACGATGGGGTGGGCGGGATCGCCGGCGCGGATGAAATAGGCGTGGAGCGAGTGGCAGAGGCGCTCGGGCGGCACGGTGCGCGAGGCGGCGACGAGCGCCTGTGCCACCACCTGGCCGCCATAGACGCGCTCCCAGCCTTCGTCGCGGGTGGCGCCGCGATAAAGGTCAGTGTCGATCTCCTCGATATCGAGAAGCGCCAAGAGGCGGGCGACGCTTGCAGCGGGATCGGGACTGTTCATGCCCGGTCCTTACCGGGCGGAAGGGCTTGCGTCGACACTCCCGGAGAGTGGCGCTTGAGAGAGACAGTTGACAGGGGGGAGGGGGCTCTCTATCGCGCACCTTCCGCAGCGGTTATGCGGGTGTAGCTCTGTTGGTTAGAGCGCCGGCCTGTCACGCCGGAGGTCGCGGGTTCGAGCCCCGTCACTCGCGCCACCCTCTTTTATCGGGTGGCGGATTCGGCCCTCAGGGCTTCCCAACGGTCCATTTCATGCGCGATCGAGGTTTCGACCAGAAGCTCCCACAGCGCTTCGGCGAGGCCTTGCGGAAGGCCGGCCTCAGCCGCAGCAGCGGCGGCGTTGGCGATCACCTGCGCCTTGCGCGGCTCGTCCCGCACCTGGTTTCGTGCCGGCTTGATACGCGCGGCGGCATCCATATAGGCGAAGCGGCGGGCGAGCAGCGCCACCAGCTCGCGGTCGAGCGCGTCGACGCCGGCGCGCACTTCGGCCATGGTCTTGCAGTCGGGGCCGGGCTTGATGCTCATTTCGTGGCGCGCCAGCGGCCGGTGTTCATCCAGATGAACAGCGGCTTCAAGGGCAGCACCCAGGCGAGGCCGAAGACCAGATAGGCGGCGACCTTGAACACGGTCGGCAGCGCGTTGAGGGTGTCGGCCATGGTGACGACGATGAGGGCGTAGACGATCAGCCAGGCGAGGATGGCGAGGACGCCGACCGGCTTGCGCCATGAGGGTTCGGTTACATGTACCATGCGGCCTGCCCTAGCGGTTTGCGGCGCAATCGACCAGCCGCTGCGGCGTCAGGAGCCAGTCGAGGCGCTGGTCGTGCGGTTCATGCGGCAGCAGTTCGGCGATCTGGCATTCCCAGGCGAGGCCGACTGCCACCACCAGACCGGCGGCGCGGAGGCGGGCGAGGGTGCGGTCGTAATAGCCGCCGCCCTGGCCGAGGCGGACGCCTTCCCGCGTGGCGGCGATGAGCGGCACCAGCAGCAGGCGGGGGGTAAAGATGGGGGCATCGGGGGTGGGCTGGGGGATGCCGAGGGGGCCGGGGATGAGGTCTTTCCAGTCGGCGAGATGGAAGCTCAGGTCGCGGCCGGTGATGCGGGGGAAGCCATGCGCGGCGAACAGCCTTTCGACGAACTGCGGGTCGATCTCGTCGCCGATCGACGCGTAGCATGCGACGGGGCTGGCCGCCTCGGGCAGGTCGAGAAGCGGGGCGGCCATGGCGGCAAGTTGGCGGTCGGACGCTTCGCGCTCCGCCGGGGACAGGGTGGCGACAAAAGCCTGCCGCCGGTCCCTGTAGAGTTGCCGTGCGGCGCGTTTGCTGTCGGATGAAGAAGTGGCGGGACCACCGTGGGTCGTTTGCATGAAGATCCTCTGACGCCAGGTACGTCAGGTGGGCGCCGGATAGGACAGACCAGGATCTGTCCAGAGCCAGCTCCCTTAGGATGTTAATCGCCTCAGGGATGCTCGTCGCTCGTGCCGGGCAGTACCCGCCACCCCCAAGATAGGGCGGCGCCGGGCAATTCTCAAGCAGTGCTTGCGGGCGATCCCGATTCAAGTTGGTCGGCCAGGGTTTCGACGCGCGCGGTCATCGCTTCGAGCCATGCCATGACCGAGGGATCGGTGGCGGGGGCGGGGGCAGCCGGGGGAGCGGCTTTACCGGTCTGCGAGTCGTGCAGTTCGTCGGCGACCATCAGGGCGACCATCAGCAGCAGGCGCGGTTCGGCCATGCTGCCGAGCTGGCCAGTGAGCCCCTGCGCCTTGGCATCAAGCCCCGCGGCAAGCGCCAGCAGATGCGGCTCGTCGCCGTCGCGGCAGGCGAGGGGATAATCGCGGCCAGCGATGCGGGCGATGACCTGTGCCATCAGGCGTCCTGCCCGAGCAGCGTGTCGAGGGCGACCAGCGCATCGCGGGCGGCGGCTTCGATCGCTGCCTGCCGCGCGGTTTCGGCGCGCACGGCGGCCGCTGCTGCATCGAGCCTTTCGAGCGCCGCTTCGAGTCGGGCCGCGATGGGAACCAAATCGGAAATGATAGTCGTCCAAAATCAGAAGGTTGCGCGGGTCGCATAACAGGGGTGTTGAGAGTGCGTCAATCTGTGCAGCCGGCAGTCTGCGCCGAAACGTTCCGCTTTGCTGTTGCCGCTGCGGTTGACGCACTCCGAGGGCTGTGGCCATTGTCCGCCACGATTCGGTGGCTTTGGTGCCAAGTCGTTGAGGATGTTCACTTTACCAAGATCGGGCAGTGATGAGCGAGATGCGGGCCATGGCCAATGCCGTGCGGGCGTTGGCAATGGATGCGGTGGTTGCCGCCAATTCGGGCCATTCGGGCATGCCGATGGGCATGGCCGATGCCGCCACGGTGCTGTTCACCCGGTTTCTGAAGTATGATCCTGCAGCCCCGCGCTGGGCGGACCGCGATCGCTTCGTGCTGTCCGCCGGCCATGGCTCGATGCTGATCTATGCACTGCTGCACCTGACCGGTTATGCGCGGCCCACACTCGATGACATCAAGACCTTCCGCCAGCTCGGCTCGCCTTGCGCGGGGCATCCCGAGGCGCATGAGCTGGAGGGGGTGGAGACGACGACCGGCCCGCTCGGGCAGGGGCTGGCGACGGCGGTGGGGATGGCGATGGCCGAGCGGGCGCTGAACAGCGTTTATGGTGATGATCTCGTCGATCATCGCACCTGGGTGGTGGCGGGGGACGGCTGCCTGATGGAAGGCATCAGCCATGAGGCGATCGGGCTGGCGGGGCATCTGCAGCTCGGCCGGCTGAATGTGCTGTGGGACGACAATGGCATTTCCATCGACGGGCCGGTGAGCCTGTCTTCCACCGAGGATGTGCGCGCGCGCTTTGCGGCGGCCGGCTGGCATGTGGTGAGCTGCGACGGCCATGATGCGGAATCGGTGGCGGCAGCGTTGGCCGAAGCCATGGCCGATGCGCGGCCGTCGCTCGTCGCGTGCAAGACGACGATCGGCTATGGCTCGGCGGCCAAGGGCGGCACTGCCGCAGCGCATGGCGCCCTGGGCGGCGCCGATGTGGAGGCGGCGAAGGCGGCGCTCGGCTGGACGCATGGCGCGTTCGAGGTGCCCGAGGATATTCGCGCTTCCTGGCGCGCGGCGGGTGGCCGGGGTGCTGCTGCACGGGGCGAATGGAATGCGCGGCTGGCAGCATCGGGCAAGGCCGAGGAATTCGACGCGCGGATGGCGGGCGCGCTGCCGGCGGGGGCGGCGGATGCGCTCGCCGCCCATGCCCTGCAGCTGCGCGGCGATGCGCCCAAGGTTGCGACACGCAAGGCGAGCGAGATGGTGCTGGGCGTGCTCAACCCGCTGGTGCCCGCCCTTCTCGGCGGGTCGGCGGACCTGACCGGCTCCAACTTCACCCGCACGGGCGGGCAGGGCGTGTTTGGCGCTCCCGATTATGCCGGGCGGCATGTGCATTACGGTATCCGCGAGTTCGGCATGGCGGCAGCGATGAACGGCATGGCGCTGCACGGTGGCATCATCCCCTATGGCGGCACCTTCCTGGTGTTCTCGGATTACGCGCGCGCGGCGGTGCGGCTCTCGGCGATCCAGGGCGCACGGGCGGTCTATGTGTTCACGCATGATTCGATCGGGGTGGGCGAGGACGGACCGACTCACCAGCCGATCGAGCATGTGATGAGCCTGCGGCTGATCCCGGGCCTTGCCGTCTATCGGCCCGCCGATGCGGTGGAGACTGCGGAGGCCTGGGCGCTGGCGCTTGCGGATGCGCACCGGCCGTCGGTGCTGGCGCTCTCCCGCCAGAACCTGCCGGCGGTTCGGCGCAGCGGCGACGGGATCGACGGCAACATGACCGCGCGCGGCGCCTATCGGCTGAAAGCTGCCGGCGCTGTTCGCCGCGTGGTGCTGATCGGCACCGGCTCCGAGGTCGAAGTGGCGCTCGCAGCTGCTGCGGTGCTGGAAGCACAGGGCATCGGCGCCGATGTGGTGTCGATGCCGTGCTGGGAGCGTTTCGCCGAGCAGCCGGTTGATTACCGGCGCGACGTGCTTCCG
>JBBSPR010000231.1:0-4312 GCA_038258615.1 Sphingomonadales bacterium | reverse complement strand
GTCGACCATGGCTCTTGGGAAAGAAGGGCTGAAGCCGAGCCATTTGCTCGTCCGTCAGCCAAAAAAGATCGCTCATCACTCAGGCTCCTCGCGGAGCTTGAATCAGATCGTGCCCATCAGATCAATAGGTCCTGACCCTAGCCGATGTCGGCTATTTCCTGTTCGTCGACTTGCCGGGCTTTGTGAACTTCGTACCCGGCACGGTGATGACACTGATCTCCAGCACGGCCATATTGCTCAGCATCTGGGTGTGGCTGAGCAAGCGTGCGGCAGTTGCCGGTGTTCGCTGAACTTGGCCTTGCATCGTCGTCTGAAAGGCGCTGGAGGGCCGCGCCTTTTGGCCTGGCGGCGGGGATGTCGAGCGGCATGAATGCATCGCCGCCATGGCGGCGGGTGACCTCCTCCTAAAGACAGTCGCCGGTCAGGCTGATGTGCCGCCAGCCCAGCGGCGAAACATGAGCGAGAAGATCGTCGGGCACGACCATGAAGGTGGCTCGAAAGTGATCGACGGCCCGGCTCATGTACCCCGGCTCATGTACAGCCTGTTCCAATGGACAATGGCAGCGGTGGCGAGGTTCAAGCCGGACGCCTTGAACGCCGGGTTTTCGAACGTCCGGTCGCGGCGATCAGTGCCTTTGCAACCGTAGCCTTGCCCGAGCCGGTGTCGCCGGTGATGACGATGGTCTTCTTGGCGGCCATGGCCAGCGCCAGGAACGCCTCCCAATGCCTTGCACTGTTTTGCCGGCGGGCGCATGAGCCGGCAACCATGCGCGTTCCCTGGCAAAGTTCCCGGCGTTCCTTCCTGGCGGGTGCGTTGCTGCTTCCCGGGATCGGCCGCGCCCAGCTGCCGACGATCCCGCCGGCCATGATCGACGACACGCTGGAGATCGAGGGCGACCCGCTGGAGGCCGAGCGGACGCGCAGCCGGCTTTTCGTCGATGTGGGCATCAACGACACCGGACCCTATCGCTTTCTGGTCGACAGCGGCGCCGACCGCTCGGTGGTGGGGGCGGCACTGGCGGCGCGTCTGGGCCTGCCTTTGGGGGCGGTGGCCATGCTGCATAGCATGGCAGGGCGATCGGAAGTGCAGACGGTGGAGGTGGACAGCCTCTCGTTGGGCCGCGCCACATCGCGCAACATGCGACTGCCGGCGCTTCCCGAGGAGTGGATCGGGGCGGACGGGCTGATCGGGATCGATGCTCTGGGCACGCAGCGGATCCTGCTCGACTATGAGCAGCGGCGGGTGACGATCCAGCCGAGCAGCAGCGCCCCCCCGCGCTCGGCCGCGGGCGAGCAGGAGATCGTGGTTACCGCACGGCGGCGCAAGGGGCAGCTCATTCTCACCCAGGTGCGCGCGGCGGGCCAATCGCTCTATGCCGTGGTCGACAGCGGGTCGGAAGTGACGCTCGGCAACATGGCGCTGGCGAAACGGCTGTTCCGCCAGCAGCAGATCACCGACCCGAAGAAGATAACGCTGATGTCGGTGACGGGCGAGCCGCTGGTGGCCGACCTTGGCATCCTGCCCGAACTCAGGGTGGGCAACCTGATCCTGCGCGGGTTGCCGATTGCGTTTGCCGATGCCGGGCCGTTCGCGATGTTCGGGCTCGGGAGCAGCCCGGCGTTGCTGCTCGGATCGGACGTACTGCAGGCGTTTCGCCGGGTGGGGCTGGATTTCGGCAACCGGCGGGTGCGGTTCACGCTGAAGCGGCAATAGCTGGCGGGTGAACTTGCCGCGCGGATGCTCGCCGCCTATCGCTATGGGAATGGCGCGATCACTGGTCCTTCCGCGATGATTAACAAGTCTGCCTGGCTCCTGCGGCAGGTCGTGCGGCAGATCTGGGTGCGCTCGGTGGCGATCGGGCTGCTGGGCGTGGTGGTGGCGCTGACCGGGATCGTCTTCGGGCGGTTCATTCCCCACCGCTACGAGGACTTGCTCGGCGCCGAAGCGGTGGACGACATTCTCACCATCCTGGCAAGCTCGATGCTGGCGGTGGTGACCTTCTCGCTGTCGGTGGCGGTGCAGGCCTTTGCCGCTGCTGCCGATGGCGCCACCCCGCGTGCGTCGCGGCTGCTGGAGGAGGATTCGACCACGCAGAATGTGCTGTCGGTATTTGTCGGCGCTTTCCTGTTCAGCCTTGTGGGGATCATCGTGCTCGCCACTGGTGCCTATGGCGCGCAGGGGCGGGTGGTGCTGTTTTTGGCCACCATTGCTGTCATCGCGCTGGTGGTGGCGATGCTGCTGCGATGGATCAACCATATCATGCGCTTCGGGCGCATGGGCGACACGCTCGACCGGGTGGAGGCGGCGACTGTCAAGGCCTTGAAGGTGCGCGCGAGCTCACCGTATCTCGGCGGACGGCACGCCGGTGGTGCGCCGCCGCGTACCGCCTTGCCGGTGTTGTCCGGCAAGACCGGCTATGTGCAGCACATCGACATGAACAAGCTGTCTGCCTGTGCGGAGGCGCATGATCTCAATATCTGGCTGGCCGATTTGCCGGGAAGCTTTGCCACGCCGGCCGACCCGCTGTTGATGGTGGTGGGCCGCAACACCGATGATTCCGTGATCGAGCGGCTTCGCAACGCCTATACCATCGCCACCGACCGCAACTTCGACCAGGACCCGCGGTTCGGGCTGATCGTGCTTGCCGAAATCGCGTCGCGGGCGTTGTCTCCGGCGGTCAATGATCCTGGTACTGCGATCGATGTGTTGAGCCGCACGGTGCGCATTCTCGCCCATTGGGGCGGCGACGAGGGGCTGGAACCGAAGTTTCCGCGCATCCTCGTGCCGGCGATAAGCGGGAAGCAATTGATCGAGGACGCATTCCTGCCGATTGCGCGCGATGGAGCGGCGTTGGTGGAAGTGCAGATCCGGCTGCAAAGGGCGTTGGCATCGGTGGCGCGCATGTTGCCGCCGCAGTTTGCAGCGCCTGCCGCTGCGATGGCGCTGGAAGCTGCCGACCGCGCGCGCGACGCCTTTGCCAATGATGTCGACCGCCGGCGGCTGGGTGCGGTGCTCGATGAGATCGCCGGGCGGGACAAGTCTAGCCCGGCGTGACGCGCAGCACGCTGCCTGCCGCATCGTCGGTGGTGAGCCAGAGCGCGCCATCGGGGGCGACGCGGACATCGCGGAAGCGGGCCTTGAGTTGCGGCAGGATGCGCTCCTGCGACAGTTCGCGGCCGCCGGCATCGAGGACGACGCGGCGCACTTCCTGGGCGGCGAGGGCGCCGACGATGAGGCTGCCGTTCCACTCGGGGAACATGGCGCCGCGATAGACGGCGAGGCCCGACGGCGCGATCGAAGGTATCCAGACGACGCGCGGCTCCACCATGCCGGGGTAGCTCTTGAATGGGCTGATGGTGGCGCCCGAATAATCGAGGCCCTTGGTGGCGACGGGCCAGCCATAGTTGCGGCCCTTTTCGATGCGGTTGACCTCGTCGCCGCCGCGCGGGCCGTGCTCGTGTTCCCAAAGGATGCCGGTGGCGGGATCGAGGGCGAGGCCTTGCGGGTTGCGGTGGCCGTAGCTCCAGACGGGGGAGCCGGAAAAAGGGTTGTCGGCGGGGATGCTGCCATCGGCGTTCAGGCGAACGATCTTACCGAGGCCGGAGGATTTTACCTCCGCTTGCTCGCGGTAATCGAACCCATCGCCGGTGCTCATCACCAGTGTGGCGTCGGGGAGCCAGGCCATGCGGCCACCGAAATGGACCGGCCCGGCCTTGAGGGGGGCATTGCGCCAGATGACCTTGAGATCGGCGAGGCGGCTGCCTTCCAGCCGGGCACGGGCAATGACGGTGCCGTTGGCGGCCTTGGTGCCGGCGGCATAGGAGAGATAAAGCGTCTGGTTGTCGGCGAAGCGCGGGTGGAGCACCACGTCGAACAACCCGGCCTGGCTTTGCGCGAACACCGGCGGCACGCCTTCGATGGTGCCGAGGCTGCCATCGGGGTCGATGATGCGGAGCCGGCCCGGCCGCTCGGTGACGAGCACCCGGCCATCGGGGAGGAAGGCGAGGCTCCAGGGGTGGTCGAGGCCCTTGGCCATGGTGGTGATGGTTTGGGCGGCGACTGTGGTGCCGCAGAGCAGCGCCAGCAGCAGCCCCAGAAATAGGCGTGGCAGTTTCAGCACGATTGTCCCTCGCATTTCCGATTCGCCGCCTTCAGTGTAGGCTGATGGCCATGGCTCGTTTTCGCATCCTCCCGTTCTGGCTCATTGCAGCGCTGGTCACCACCTTCTTCATGAGCCTCGTGCATTCGCTGATGGTGCAGCAAGGGCTGATCGATCTCGGCATTGCCATTCCGGCGGGGCTGCGGCTGGAG
>JBBSPR010000230.1:0-4321 GCA_038258615.1 Sphingomonadales bacterium | reverse complement strand
TTTCGCGCGCGCCTTCTTCGGCACCAACCCCGATGATTGGGGCGTGCTGCCCTATGATCTCGCCACCATCACCACCATCCTGAACGGCCTGCACCCGATGGACTGGACCAGCTTCTTCAACGACCGCGTGTACAGTGTGAAGCCCCGCGCCCCCCTCGCCGGCTTCGCTGCCAGCGGTTACACGCTCGAATATATCGACAAGTCCAGCAAGGCCTTCACCGCCACCGAGCGCAACGGCATCGTCAACCTCAGCTATTCAGGCGGCCTCGTCATCGGCCGCGAAGCCCGCATCGTCGCCGTCCAGTACATGAGCCCCGCATACGCGGCCGGCCTCAAGGTCGGGGACCAGCTGCTGGCCGTCAACGAAAAGCCCTATTCGAACGACCTGATCAAGGCCGAGATCACCGCGGCCAAGGGCGCCAAAACCCCCATCCGCCTCACCGTCAAGACAGCAGACCGCGTCCGCCAGGTCGATCTCCTCTGGAACCAGGGCCTGCTCTACCCCAGCTTCAAGCGCACCGGCACCGGCCCCGATTACCTCGACCAGCTTCTCAAGCCCCTCTCATAAAGAGCAGGGCCGTGTTGCTTTCCGGATAAGGCTGGTGCAGCTTCCTTCCAAGGGGGAAGCATATGATGAAGTTCCGTGCGCTCGCGGCTGCCACAGCCTTGGCCATCATCGGCTCCTTGTCCGGTATGGACACAGGTTTTGGAGCCCCTGCCCGCGCTCACGGCGTCGAAGCCCGCTTCGTCAAGGTGCTCGACTGGAAGCGCCCGCACATCAAACGCATCATGGGCACCAATCGCGCCCATCTTGAAGGCGTTCGCGATCTCTTGCCCGATGTCATCTCCAAGGTCATCACCGTCGAAGGCCGCGCCTGCCTCTACGGCGAATTCTTCGTTCTCGACGTCGATGACAAATACGCCTTCGACATCGACGAGCCGGTCGAGCTGCAGATCACCTACGCCACCGATGTCACCACGCCGTTCATCGTCGGCTGGGATCAGAACGGCGGCACCGGCGTCGGCATCCACAATGTCGAACCCGACAAATCGGCAAAATTCGCGACCGCAACGCTGACGCTCGATCGGGCCCGCCTCGCAGGCCAGGCCACCCAGGGCTCGGACATTGCCTTTTCGGCGCCGGGTTCGGGTGCCATGGTCATCTGCGATCTCAAGATCAGCCGCAGCAACAAGACCGTCGAACCGACTGAATTCGGCACCGTCAAACTCCACTTCCAGGACGAAAAGGGCCTGCCCGTCCCCGCCCGCGTCGGCCTTTATGATGCCAGCGGCCGCGCCCCGCTCGCCAACAGGACAGCGCTCACCCTGCAGCGCTTCGCAGATGATCGCACCATGATGGCCGCCAACGACCGCACCTTCTGGCCATCCGAAAACCGCCAGATCTTCTATGCCGACAAGAATTATGAAGCCCGCCTGCCCGTCGGCACCTATGAGCTGATCGTCGGCCGCGGAATCGAATACAAGTTCCACATCAGCAACGTCACCATCACGAGGAACGCCGTCAGCGACGTCACCGTCAAGATGGAACGCTATGCCGACATGCCCGCCGCCGGCTGGTATTCGGGGGATGCCCATATCCGTTTCACCCGCGATGAAGCCGTCGATCCAGCGGCCTGGGGCTTCATCGCCGCCGAAGACATCCACATCGCCAATGTCCTCGAAATGGGCAACATCGTCCGCGTGTTCTTTCAGAACGGCGGCAAATGGGGCAAGGCGAGCCGCTACATCCGCGATGATCACGCCATCGTTTCAGGCCAGGAATCGCCGCGCACCGGGTTCTTCGGCCACACCATCCACCAGAACATCCAGCAGCCCATGCACCTCAAGGCCGATGAATATTTCAACTATGGCAAGGTGTTCGACGAGATGCAGGCGCAAGGTGGCATCTCCGGCTTCGCACACATGGGCTGGGGCGCCCGCGGCGGTCATGCCCCGCGCATGAACCGCGGACTGGTGCTTCTCGCGCCGCTCGGCAAGGTCGATTTCATCGAGATCCTGCAAGGCGGTCGCGTCACCGCCGATGCCTGGTACAAGCTTCTCAATCTCGGCTATCGGATCAAGCCCGCGGCGGGCTCGGACTGGCCCTATATCGATCTGCCCGGCATCGTTCGGCACTATGTCAACGTCGGCGGCCCGTTCGATGTCGATCGCTGGTACAAGGCGTATGAAGAAGGCCGGACCTTCATCACCAACGGCCCGCTTCTCCAGTTCTCGGTCAACGGCAAGGGCATGGGCGAGGAGCTGCGGGTCGCCCCCGGGTCCACCCTCAAGGTCAGCGCGCTGGCAAGGCTCAACCCGGAGCTCGACCGGCTCGACCGGCTCGAACTCATCACCCTGGGCGATGTCGCCCAAACCGCCGCCCATAATGGCACCGACAGCATCAGCCTCGACAAGGAGATCAAGGTCGATCGCAGCATGTGGATCGCCGTGCGCGCCTATGGCCAGCGCAAGGATGGCCGCAACACCACCGTGGCGCACAGCGCGCCCGTCTATGTCGTCGTCGGAGACGAGCCGACCTGGAAGCGCGAAGCCGTGCCGCAGATCGTCGCCGAGCTGCAGGGCCAGCTGAAGACGATGCTGACGGAACCGTATGAAACCCCGGTCATCGGCAATGAACCGTGGGAAAACCGCACCATCCTGTCCGAGCAATGGCTGCAGCAGCGCCCGCTGCTCCGGCCGGAAATCGAAAAGGCCAGCGCCGCCTATCAGGCCCTGCTCACCCGCTGGCAGAGCTATCCGAAGGCAGCTGACCAGGTCACGGCCTCGCTCACTCCACCAACCGCAACCCGATGATGCACCCCACCAGCCCCGTCAGCAGCAGCACCCGCGCCACGCTCACCGCCTCGCCGAACACCAGCATCCCCAGCACCACGCCCCCGGCCGCCCCCACCCCGGCCCACACCGCATAGGCCGTCCCCATCGGGATCGTCCGCCCGCCATATTCGAGCAGCCACATGCTGGCGCTCACGCTCAGCAGGAACGCAACCACCCAGGGGATATTGCGAAACCCGTCGACAAACCGCAGCGAGGTCGCAAACCCCACCTCGAACAATCCGCCCAGCAACAGAGCCAACCACGCCATCACAAACGCCTTTCGATTTGAAATCTTAACATCCTTGGCCTAATCCCGGCCCGCTACTTCAGGAGGCTCATTTGCGCATCGACCAGATTCCCATCGGCGTTAACCCCCCGCACGATGTCAACGTCGTGGTCGAATGCCCGCTCGGCGGCGAGCCGATCAAGTACGAGATCGACAAGGCCAGCGGCGCGCTGTTCGTCGATCGCATCCTCCACACGCCGATGCGCTATCCGGTCAACTACGGCTTCATCCCCCACACGCTCGCCGAAGACGGGGATCCCATCGACGCGCTCATCGTCGCCCGCACCCCCTTCATCCCCGGCTCGATCGCGCGGGTGCGCCCGGTCGGCGTGCTGATGATGACCGATGATGGCGGCGGCGACGCCAAGCTGCTCTGCGTCAACGTCCACAAGGTCTATCCCTATTACGACAACATCAACGAATACACCGACCTGCCCGAGATCCTGCTCCAGCAGATCGAGCACTTCTTCACCCATTACAAGGATCTCGAGCCCGGCAAATGGACCCGCTGCGAAGGCTGGCAGGGCCGCGCCAAGGCCGAACAGCTGATCATCGAATCGATCGAGCGCGCCAAGGCCGCCGAAAAGCCCGAACCCAAATCCCACCCCGGCGACCCCCGAGGATAACCCCCACAACTCCCTCCCCCTCGCGGGGAGGGACCGCCGCGAAGCGGCAGGGTGGGGGGCACAGGCCAGCGAGAAAAAGCCTACCCCCCCGCCAGCGCCCGCAACCCTTCCCCATCCACCCGCATCACCGTCCACTCATCCATCATCCGCGCCCCCAGGCCCAGGTAGAAGCCGATCGCCGGCGCATTCCAGTCGAGCACCGACCATTCGAAGCGCGCATAGCCCCGCGCCACCGCAATCCGCGCCAGCTCCACCAGCATCGCCTTGCCGATCCCCAGCCCCCGCGCCGAGGGGGACACATACAGGTCCTCCAGATACAGCCCGGTCTTCCCCGTCCAGGTCGAAAAGTTCCGTGCATGCAGCGCAATCCCGACAATTTCGCCGCCAACTTCCGCCACCAGGCACTCCGCCGCCGCCGGAACCCCGAAGAACGCCGCCGTCAGGTCGTCCACCGTTGCCTTCACCGCATCGGGCTCGCGCTCATACACCGCCAGCTCGACCACCAGTTCCAGCACCCGCCCCTCATCCCCGGGCCGCACCGCCCGCAGCGAAAATCCTTCAGCCATCCCCAAAT
>JBBSPR010000229.1:0-4350 GCA_038258615.1 Sphingomonadales bacterium | reverse complement strand
TGCTGGCTGATGCCCTGGCCGGATTTCCAGCGGGTTAGATAGTGGAGGACGAGCCAGGGCAGGCCGATGAACAGGATGCCGAGGCCGACAAGAAGCATGAAAAAGTTTTCCATGGCGATCAACCTTCGCGGGCAGTGAGGCGCGCCTTGAGGGCGGCGAGTTCGGCGGAGACTTCATCGTCGGCGGAAAGCTCGGCGAATTCGTCGGCGAGGGTGCGGGCCGGGCCACCGAGTGCGAGCGCATCGGCGCGGCCTTCGGCGAGATCGGCGCGGCGCTCCATCACCTCGAAGCGGGCGAAGGCATCGTCGACGCGCGGGCCCTTGATCATCTCGCGCAGCTTGGAGCGCTGCGTCGCACTTTCGATGCGGTTGAGCAGGCCGTTCTGGCGGGCGCGGGCTTCGCGCAGCTTGGCTTCCAATTTGGCGATATCGGCTTCGTTGAGCGCCAGGCTGTCTTCAAGGGCGGCGACTTCGGCCTCGGTCTGCTCGACAAACGAGCGCGCCTTGGACTTTTCGACCAGGGCGGCGCGCGCCAGGTCCTCACGGCCCTTGCTCAGCGCCAGCTCGGCCTTTTCGCCCCAATCGCCCTGCGCCTTTTCGGCACGGATGATGGCGCGGCGCATCTCCTTCTGGTCGGCGATGGTGCGGGCGGCGCTGGCGCGGACTTCGACCAGCGTCTCCTCCATCTCCATGATGATCATGCGGATCATCTTCGCCGGGTCTTCGGCCTTGTCGAGAAGGTCGGTGACGTTGGCGGCGATGATATCGCGGGTGCGGGAGAAGATGCCCATGGTGTTGATGCTCCAGTTGCGATCGGGGGTATGTTGGTGCCGGGGCCCTTGGCCGGCGTAGGGGCCGGTCTGGCGGGACGTGCCGGGGAAGACCCCGGTCAGTTCCAGCCGGCCGGTCCCGACATGCGGCACCAGGTCATTTGCCACCGATGATAGCCGAAGCCTGCTGGATTTCCACAGTTTGCGCCTCGGCGGGACCGGCGGCGGCGAGGATGAAGGTGGTGCCGAGCACGAAAGCGGCGAGGGTGGCGCCGAGGGTGCGGGCGATTTCGCGAAGGTTGAAGCGGTTGGTCATGGTCGGTCTCCGTGATTTCAGTGCGGGTTGTGGGCCCGATGCGACAAGCTTTGCATGAGGCGTGCCAGTTTTCGGCTCGATTCCAAGCCTCTGGAAAACTGCGAAATCTTCATGGACTACTACACTCGGCCGCTTTGTGGGTTGCCAATAGTTGGGAAATCGCACTAACTCCCGCGATGCAGGCGCCCGCACAGCTCATCGGGTCATCTTCGAGCTTCCTCGATGCGGTGGAGCGTGCCTCGGCGGCGGCTGCGCTGAACCGGCCGGTGCTGGTGATCGGCGAGCGGGGCACCGGCAAGGAGTTGATCGCCGAGCGGCTCCACCGGCTGTCCCCGCGCTGGGGCGGGCCGTTGATCTCCTTGAATTGCGCGGCGTTGCCGGAGAATCTGATCGATGCCGAGCTGTTCGGCTATGAGTCGGGGGCCTTCACGGGGGCACAAAAGGCACGTTCGGGGCGTTTCGAGGATGCCGATGGGGGCACATTGTTCCTCGACGAGATCGCCACGCTGTCGGCGGCGGCGCAGGAGCGGTTGCTGCGTGTGGTGGAATATGGCGAGCTGACGCGGATCGGTTCGTCCAAGCCGGTGCGGGTCGATGTGCGGCTGGTGGGGGCGACCAACGAGGATCTGCCGCGGCTGGTCGACAAGGGCCGGTTCCGGGCCGATCTGCTGGACCGGCTGAGCTTCGAGGTGGTGACGCTTCCGCCCTTGCGCGAGCGCGCCGAGGATATTGCGGCGCTCTCCGAACATTTCGCGCGGCGGATGGCGGCGGAGTTGGGCTGGCGGCGCTTCCCGGGATTCACCCGCAGCGCACAGGCGCTGATCGAGGGGCATGACTGGCCGGGCAATGTGCGCGAGCTGAAGAATGTGATCGAGCGGTCGCTGTATCGCTGGGGCGATGACGAGACGCCGGTGGGGCGGATCATCCTCGATCCGTTCGAAAGCCCGTGGCGGCCGGCGCCGGTGGCGGGGACGCAGCTGGCCACCGTTCAGGCTGCGACTGCAGCAGGCGAGAGCGAAACAAAGGCGGCGCTCGACCATGCCAAGATTGCCGATCTGCGTGCCGCGGTGATGCGCTATGAGCGCGATGTGCTGCTTGCGGCGCTCGAGCGCTGCCGGCACAACCAGCGCAAGACGGCGACAGCGCTGGCGCTGAGCTATGACCAGTTGCGCCACTGCATGAAGCGGCACAATCTGCTGGCCAACGATATCGAGGCCAAGGCGGAGACATGACGATGCGGTTGGCCCCGGCAGCACTGGCGCTGCTGTTGCTGCCGGTCCCCGCACTTGCGCAGCCCGCTGACGCCGACGCCCGCACCATCGTCGCCCGCGCTTTCGAGGCGGCCGGGGGTGAGCGCTGGGCGAAGGCACGGTCGCTCGAGCTGAAGGGCCGCGCGGTGTTCTATGGCACCGGGCCAGACCCGCGCGCCGTGGCGGACGATTACCGGATGTGGCGGGAGTTCGAGGAAGAGCGCACCAATGCCCATGGCGAGGCTGGCAAGGTGCGGATCGAAGCGCGTTCGGGCGGCGCACGCATGTTCCTGGTGGGGTCGGACGGGGTGGTGAGCTTCAACGAGAAGGGCATCATCCCCAAGGCGGAAGCCGACAAGTTCTGGGCGAGCAATTTTGGTTTCGGTGTCATCCGTTCCGCACTTGGGCCGGGGTTCAAGCTCGAACGGCTGCCCGATGACGATGTCGGCGGCCACCCCACCTTCACTGTGCGCGTTACCGATCCGGCGGGCACCGCGACGCTGTTCGGCATCGACCAGGCCTCGCACTTCATCCGGCTGGCGGGCTTTGCCACGCCTTCGGGCTGGCATGTGCGCACCTATGACGATTTCGTGGCCGGCGATGGCTGGACGCAGGCGCGGACGGTGACGCTCTATTACAATGGCGTTATCGCCAACCAGGTGTTCTGGACCGACTGGAAGGTCAACGCTCCGGTGGCGGCGGCACTTTTTCGGCCTTTGGTGTCACCAGCCGGGCCTGGCTGAGCGCGAACAGGATGGTGGCGATCGGCAGCCCCCACACCTTGAGGTTGACCCAATCATCGGTGACCAGAACGCGGCGCGCGACCTCGTTGACGCCCATCATCGCGACGAAGAACAGCCCCCAGTGGAGGGTGAGCTTGCGCCAGATGGCCTCGGGCAGATCGGGCATCGTGCTGCCCAGCACCAGCTGCAGGTAGGAGCGGCCGCGTGCGAGGCCGCCGAGCAGCACCACTGCGAACAGGCCGTAGATGAGCGTGGGCTTCATCTTGATGAAGGTCTCGTCCTTGAGCCAAAGCGTGAGCCCGCCAAACACGGTGATGATGACCGCACTGACAATGGTCATCACGCTGATGTGGCGCTCCTTGATCCAGGAGACCGCCATGGCGACGGCGGTGGCAACCATCACGGCTGCGGTTGCCACGAACAGCCCGCCGAACTTGTTGGCGATGAAGAATACCAGCAGCGGGCCGAGATCGACGGCGAATTTCAGGGGACCGGACATTTTCTGCATGCTGCTCCCTTTAGCGGGGTTTGGATGAACCGGAAAGGAAAGCTGGGAAGCGCGCCGGTTTTTGGCTAGGCGATGAAGGTGAGCGAACCGCTGAAAGTTGAAGGGCTGGCGTGCCTGCGGGGGGACCGGCTGTTGTTCGAGGATGTCGGCTTCAGCGTCGCGCCCGGCGGCGCGCTGCACCTCGAAGGGCCGAACGGCAGCGGCAAATCGAGCCTGCTCAGGCTGCTCGCCGGGCTGCTGCCACCGTTTGCCGGCCGCATCACCGGGCCGGAGCGCAGCTTTCTCGGCCATGAAGTGGCGCTGAAGCCGCGGATGACGCTCGGTGCCGAGCTGGCGCACTGGGCGCGGCTCGATGGCGGGCTGGACCGGCTGCCGGCGGCGATGGCGGCGATGAACGTGGCCGGGTTGGCGCAAGTGCCGTGCCGGCATCTCTCCAGCGGCCAGCGGCGCCGCGCCGGGCTGGCGAGGGTGCTGGCGAGCGGGGCCGTGCTGTGGTTGCTCGACGAGCCGACCGCCGGGCTCGATACCGCATCGTCCGCGTTGCTTGCCGAGGCGATGGCGGCACACCGGGCGCGCGGCGGCATGGTGGCGGCGGCGGTGCATGGCGACATCGGGCTGACCGATCCCCAGGTCCTGCGGCTCGGCTGATGCTGTGGACGCTGGTCCGCCGCGACCTTTCGCTGATCGCCCGCTCGCCGGCTGTCTGGATGCCGGTGATTTTCTTCGTGCTCGTCGCCGCCCTCGTCCCGTTCGCCGTCGGCCCC
>JBBSPR010000228.1:0-4363 GCA_038258615.1 Sphingomonadales bacterium | reverse complement strand
CCCGCCGGCCGATCATGAAGCCCGGATTATCAACCAGCTGGATGATCGGCAGATGGAACATATCCGCCAGATCGACCATCCGCTCGACCTTCCTTGCAGTGCTCGCAGTCCACAATCCGCCCAGGCTTTCGGGGTTCGAGCTCGTGAGAAGCCATCGCCATTCGTACGCAGCCCGTCGCGCCGGAAAAAACCGGCTGGGCATGAGGCTTACAGGCAAGATCCTGAAATACCTACGGACCATTTCGCCGCGCTGATCGAGGCCCTTTTGCAAACGGCTGGGTGGAGGCGCTGCGCAAGGCCCTCTTGCGAACGCCGACACCGCATCAGCTTTCGCCCAGTTGCGGACGTTTTGGATAACCGTCAGTATAAAGGGGTGCGTACCTCCTCTCGATCCCTGATAATCGTGCTGTCACTTTCCCTTGCGGCGGCAGTGGTTCTTGCCGCGCTTTATCCGATTGTCGCACACCCTCTCAGCCGTCCCGGGGATGAAGTGATAATCCAGCAGGCGAGATCAGATGCGAGTTTGGTGTTCCATGACGCTGAAACGCACAAGCGCGCGACCTTCCCAATTGTGATGAGGCTCGCCCGTCAAACCTGTGTTGAACTTCGCTCACGGTCCGCAGATGGAGCGGGAACTTACGTGGTCTGCTACGACGGACAGACAGGGGAGAAGATGGAGGAGCGAGCCGAAACAGGCTTCTAATCGGCAACCTTCCTTCAATAGCCGTCATCCGGCGACGCTCTTCCAACCCCACCACAGCCAAACCCCTCAAGGCCGCGGCCCCCGCCGCTTCGCCTCCGCCACCAGCCCCCGCCGCGCCAGCCCGATCCAGTCGATCAGCCGCCCCCGCGTCTCGCGCGGGTCGATAAAGTCCTCCACGCCCTAATGCTCCGCGGTGCGGAACGGTGAGCGCACCGCATCGAGCCGCGCCCGGATCGCCGCCATTGCCGCCGCCGGGTCCTCGCTCGCTTCCAGCTCTGCGCGATACGCCGCTTCCAGCCCGCCCGAAATCGGCAGGCTGCCCCAATCGCCGCTCGGCCAGGCCAGCCGCATCCGCAGCCGGTCGGCCGGCGCATGGCCGCTCCCTGCCATGCCGTAGCATTTGCGCAAGATCACCGTCGCCCAGGGTACCGATGATTGATATATGGCTGCCAAGGCTCTGGAACCAAAGCGAATTGTCGCTTCCTCCTCGGCCCGCCGGCCGATCATGAAGCCCGGATTATCAACCAGCTGGATGATCGGCAGATGGAACGTATCCGCCAGATCGACCATCCGTTCGACCTTCCTTGCAGTGCTCGCAGTCCACAATCCGCCCAGGCTTTCGGGGTTGGAGGCAATCACCGCCACCGGCCAGCCATCGATCCGCGCCAGCCCCGTCGCCACCCCGCGCCCCCATTCGGCGCCGATCTCGAACCAGCTCGCCCGGTCCACCAGCGCCTCCAGAATGGGGCGCACCGGATAGAGCTGGCGCGGATCGCGCGGCACCGCATCGGCCAGCCACTCCGCCCCCTTGCGCGCCCGGTCACGGGCCCCACGCGGCGGCAATTCCCCAACATGCGCAGGCAGATACGAAAGGAACCTGCGAACCCGCGCAAAGGCCTCGGCCTCGGTCGCCACCCGGTCGTCCACCGCGCCATTGCCGGCATGGATCGCCGCCCCGCCAAGCTCCTCCTTGGTGCGGTGCTCGCCGGCGGCCGCCACCAGCGGCGGCCCGGCCACGAACATCTGCGCCAACCGCTCCACCAACAGGCTGTAATGCGCCATCACCAGCCGCCCCGCCCCCAGCCCCGCCACCGGCCCCAGCCCCAGCGCCACCACCGGCACCTGCCCCAGGTTGCTCACCATCACCTCCCAGCCAGGGATTTCAGGCACATAGGTGTATCCCATGGTTTCCAGCGTCCGCACCGAACCGCCGCCGCCGGTGCCTTCGATCATCCTGATCATCGGCATCCGCCACTCGGCCGCCATGCGCTCGGCATCGACGAGCTTGCGGTGCAGGCTCGCATCGGCCGCCCCATCGCGCACGGTGAAGTCATCCGCGCTCAGCACCACCGGCCGCCCGTCGATCCGCGCCGGGCCGAACAGGAAGTTGGCGGGCTGGAAATCAGCGAGCGCGCCGCCCTCGTCATAGTGGCCGAAGCCCGCCAGCGGTCCAACCTCGGCAAAACTGCCCTCATCGGCCATTGCGGCAAGCCGCTCGCGGGCGTTCAGCTTGCCCTGCGCCGCCTGCCGCGCCAGCTTTTCCGGCCCACCCATGCCCAGAGCCAGCGCCCTGCGCCGCTGCAATTCGTCGAAATCCGCGTCACAGCCCATCGATCGACCCCTTGATACCGGTGTCGATCATGGCCAAGGCCCCGATCACGATCAACCATCCGCGAGAAACCGCTACATGACTGAGGGAACCAAAGCACGGAACGGACATTGGCAACAATGGCGGCCCGAATCTCCGAATCGACGTCCTTCAGCACGAGATAAAGATAGTGAAGATTTGACGCATGCCGATTCGATTCCCTCACAAAACTTGCTTTGAGGAACCTTTTCGGCGAAGATCATTGCAGGTGTGTTATGCGGTTCGGGTCCACCACAAGGCGTGCCAATGATGAGTGCAACTCTATGTCAGGATGGGAATGACGGTTTCGGCGTCTTCGCACGCATGCCGTCAAGCGTGCCCATGAGCCGTCCTGCGTCCGCCTCAAAGCCGGAAGATGCCTCCCTGCAAGCCTTGCAGCAACTCACGGACGGGCAGAAGGACTGCCTTCGTCACGTCTATAACCACATGACATCAAAGGATATTGCCCGTGTTCTGGGCGTGTCCCCGCACACGGTCGACATGCGCCTGCGCACGGCCATGCGCGTCCTTGGCGTGCCCACCCGGATCGACGCCGCGCGCCTCCTGGTCCGCCACGAGAACGGCAATGATGTGCAGCCCGAGCCATATCAACCGTTGATATACGGCTCTCCGGATATGGCCGATGCAGCGGAATTGCGGTTTCTGGGGTCATCGGCCTCAGCAGCCGGTGACGCAGAAAGCGAACTCGACCCAGTTCGTACCGACGCCCACCAGTTGCTCAGTCCGGCCCTCGATCCACTCGCAAACGGCCCTCCCCGTGAAACTGGTGCATCGATAACAAGCGAAGCAGTGATGCTCGGCAGTCGGTCGGGCACTGGAGCCCTGGACCCGGGCTCAGGTGTCCGACCACTCGCCGGCTCACAGCAGAGCCAGGGACAAAGCCCTCTGCCATGGGGGACGCGCAACACCCTCTCGGTGCCGGCGCGGCTTGCATGGATAGCCGGGATCGCCATCGGTTCCGCTCTCAGCTTCGGTGCCATTCTTTCGGCACTGCAGTCGCTGAAGAGCCTGATCTAACCCGCAGTCGGACGACGGTCGTCCGACCGTCAACCATTACCCTGGGGCTTCCCCGGGGCAGGAAAGGACTGTGCCATGCTCAAGGAACGTCGCCTCGCCGCTGAAACCGTCGCCGAGCAGCTGTTCGCTGCCGAAGCCGCAATCGATGCCGCCATCGCCGCAGTGGCCAGCCTCACCGCCAGCATGCCCAAGGCCCGCATGGATGCCAATCTCGCACCGATGATCGGCCATGATGCAATGATGAGCGCCAGCCGCACCGTCAGCAGCCTGATGGAAGCCCGCGCCGGCATCTGCGCCACCCATGAATCGCTCGCCGTCGCCCAGCGGCAGATCGGCCTCGGCGCCGTCGCCTTCGGCAGCCTCGTCAAGGAAGTGATGACCCGCAAGGCCCAGATCCACGCGGTCACCGAAATGCCGTCGGAACGCGCTGCGTGACTGAACCGGCCTTCTGGCGACCAGCGCGCCGGGGGGTCTTCATCACCGGCACCGGTCCGGCGCGCAAGCGCTGCCCCGGCTTCCCCGTTCCTCCATGTCGTGGGATAGTAGCAACGTGATTACCGCCATCTTCGTGCTGTTGTTGCTTGGTACCTGCTCTTTTGCGATGGTACGCGGCCATACCGACGAGCGCATCGCCGCCGGCGCCATGATGCTTGCAGCTGTCCTCTCGCCGGTGGTCGTGTCGAGCCAGTACACCAACCCGGAAATCGGGGTGCTCGGCATCGATCTCGGGTTGCTGGCGCTGCTCATCACCCTGGCCTTGCGTTCGGACAGGTTCTGGCCGCTCTGGGCCGCCGGCTTCCATGTCGTCGGCACAACCATCCACCTCGCCTCCTTCGTCGAAGTCGATATCTGGCCGCCGGCCTATGCCGCAGCCCAGGGCTTCTGGGCCTGGCCGGTCCTCGCCGCCCTGCTCACCGGCACCCTCGTCGAAGCGCGCTACCGACAGAACTGATCCACCGCGTCAGGTTGCGCCGCCCCTGCCGAAAGCCGGGGGG
>JBBSPR010000227.1:0-4425 GCA_038258615.1 Sphingomonadales bacterium | reverse complement strand
GTCTCCTCACCCGCCTGAGCAACGACTTCAAACCCCGGCATTTTAGCGAGGGCCTTGGCAGCGGCGCGTTTGTTCTCTAATCGTTCGCCATGGTCCAAGTGTTCCCCAGGCCCGATTCGCAGGCGCCCGAAGCGCCCTGGCTGTCAGGACTCAACCCCGCCCAGCGCGAGGCAGTGCTCAATCTGGAAGGCCCGGTGCTCATCCTCGCCGGCGCCGGCACCGGCAAGACCCGCGCGCTCACCGCCCGGCTGGCGCAGATCCTCTTCACGCGCCGCGCCTGGCCGTCCGAAGTGCTCGCAGTCACCTTCACCAACAAGGCCGCGCGCGAGATGCGCGAGCGCATGGAGCGACTGCTTGGCGCTGCCGAACCCGGCCAGCGAGAGGGCCTGCCCTTCCTCGGCACATTCCACGCCATCGCCGCCCGCATGCTCCGCCGCAATGCCGGGCTGGTGGGGCTGGAGAGCAGCTTCACCATCCTCGATACCGACGATCAGCAGCGGCTGATGAAGCAGGTGATCATCGAGGCCGGGCTGGAGGAAAAGCGCTGGCCGGCCAAGCAACTCGCGCAGGTCATCGATCGCTGGAAAAACCGCGGGTTGCGGCCCGACCAGCTCGAGCCCGCCGCCGCCCATGAATTCGCCGACGGCAAGGGCACCGCGCTCTACGCCCGCTACCAGGAGCGGCTGCGCGCCCTCAACGCCGCCGATTTCGGCGATCTGCTGCTTCACATGCTCACCATCTTCGAGCAGCACCCCGATGTGCTGGCGGACTATCAGAAGCGCTTCAAATATCTCCTGGTCGACGAATACCAGGATACCAATGTCGCCCAATATCTCTGGCTGAAGGCGCTCGCCGGCACCCGCCACAACATCGCCTGCGTGGGCGATGACGACCAGTCGATCTACAGCTGGCGGGGAGCCGAAGTCGCCAACATCCTGCGCTTCGAGCATGATTTTCCCGGCGCCCGGCTGATCCGCCTCGAACAGAATTACCGCTCGCAATCGCACATCCTCGCCGCCGCCAACGGCCTCATCGCCCATAATCGCACCCGGCTCGGCAAGACGCTGCGCACCGATCAGGGCGAAGGCGAGCCGCTGCAGGTGATCGGCATCTGGGATGCCCCCGAAGAGGCGCGGCAAGTAGGGGACCGCGCCGAGCGCCTCGCGCGCGACGGTTCCTCGCTCAACGACATGGCGGTGCTGGTGCGCGCCCAGCACCAGACCCGCGTGCTCGAAGAGCGCTTCATCGCCATCGGCCTGCCCTACAAGATCATCGGCGGCTTCCGCTTCTACGAACGCGCCGAAATCCGTGACGCCCTCGCCTATCTCCGCCTCATCGCCTCGCCCAACGATGCGCTGGCCTTCGAACGCATCATCAACACCCCCCGCCGCGGCCTTGGGGACAAGGCCATGGCCAGCCTCCACCACATGGCGCGGCTGCTCGATCGCCCGCTCCCCGAAGCCGCCCGCCAGCTTGTCGAAACCGACGAGATATCGCCGCCCGCCCGTCGCGGCCTCAAGGGCCTGCTCACCAGCCTCAACCGCTGGCGCAGCGAAGCGGCAACCACCGATCATGCCGAGCTGGCACGCATCGTGCTGGAGGAATCGGGCTATGTCGCTATGCTGCAAGCCGACAAATCCCCCGAAGCTGCCGGCCGCCTCGACAACCTTCAGGAACTTACCCGCGCCATGGCGGACTATCCATCGCTCGTCTCCTTCCTCGAGCATGTCAGCCTCGTCATGGACAATGACGCGTCGGACGCCGCCGAGAAGCTGACGATCATGACGCTGCACGCCGCCAAGGGCCTCGAGTTCGACCATGTCTTCCTCCCCGGCTGGGAGGAAGGGCTGTTCCCCAGCAGCCGGGCCCTCGACGAAGGCGGCACCGCGGCCCTCGAGGAGGAACGCCGCCTCGCCTATGTCGGCATCACTCGCGCACGCCGCACCGCCACCATCTTCCACGCCGCCAACCGCCAGGTCTATGGGCAATGGACCGCATCCATCCCGTCGCGCTTCATCGACGAGCTGCCGGATGCCAATGTCGAAACCACCAACACCATGGCGGGCGGCGCCAGCATGTGGCGCGCAGCCCTCGGCGCCCATGATCCCTTCGGCGATGCCCTCGCCGCCGGCCGCGGCACCGGTCGCGGCCCCGGCTGGACCCGTGCTGCAGCGGCACCGGCATCGCGCGGCGGTCCAGTCATCCAGGCGCGCGCCCTGCCAGGCCCGTCGCTGCGCCCGAAAACCGACATCCGTCCCGGTGCCCGCGTTCATCATCAGAAGTTCGGTGGCGGCACGGTGATTTCGGTCGAGGATGACAAGTTGGAGATCGAATTCGCCGCCGCCGGCACCCGCCGCGTCGTCGCCAGCTTTGTAGTGGTGGTCGATACCGACCGCGAATAGCTCAGAGCAAGCGCCGCTGCTCTATCATAAGCCGCAGCAGGTCACGCATCAACAGCGGAAACATGAACGCCAGCGCCGGCAGCGCAAACACCAGCGATTCCAAAGAGCTGATGCCCAAGGTGAAGTGCGCGAACAGGAAGCTGCCGATCAGCGCGAAGATGTTGATCCGGAAGGTCAGGCTTAACACCAGCAGACCAGCCACATGTTGCCAGCCGAGCACATTATCGATGCCTGCTGCTGCCACCGCCATCACCATCAGCCCGCAGGCCAGATAGATGGACGCCAAAGCCAGCCCCAAGCATTCTCGAACCAGGATCACGCACCGCTCCATCACTCCGTTAACGATTGATTATTAAATTTGAAAGCAATCCTCAATTCTATTCATCTTTGTTAAGTATAAATTACCGCCGGGAGACATCATCATGGGAAAGCCGCACATTGCGACGGTCCGGTGCGCCCCCTAAGAGCAGGACGTGAACGTCCCTCTCCCCTTCCTGATTCCGAGCTACCGCGCCTATTGGGCGGCACGGCTGTTCTCGACGATCGCCGGCATGATGATGGTCATCGTCATCGGCTGGCAGGTCTATGATATCGCCCGGCAAACCATGCCGTTGCGCGAAGCCGCCCTGCTGCTCGGCTTCATCGGGCTGGTGCAGTTCATTCCCCTGCTGCTGCTCAGCCTGTTCGTCGGCGTCATCGCCGACCGGGTCGATCGCCGCTACATCGCCCGCGCCGCGGTCGGCCTGGAGCTGCTCTGCGCCGCCACCCTCGCGGGGCTCGCCGCGACTGACTCGATCACCATCCCCGCACTTTTCGTCGTCGCCGCCGTCCTCGGCGTCGGCCGCGCGCTTGCCGGGCCGTCGCTCTCCGCCCTCGCGCCCAACCTCGTGCCGCGCGCGCAGCTGCCCACCGCCATCGCCCTTGGCAGCATCGCCTGGCAGACCGGCGCCGTCCTCGGCCCGCCCCTCGGCGCCTTTCTCTATGCGGTCAGCGCCACCACCGCCTATGGCACCGCCGCCTTCATGTTCGCTGCCTCGCTCACCGCCCTTTTCGCCATCCGCCCGGTCCCGCGCCCTGCGCCCTCAAGGCTCTCGCCCTGGCGCAGCCTGATGGAGGGGCTGGGCTATGTGCGCCACAATCGCATCGTGCTCGGCGCCATCAGCCTCGATCTGTTCGCCGTGCTGCTCGGCGGCGCCACCGCCATGCTCCCGCTCTACGCACGCGATGTGCTGCAGGTCGGCGTCGAGGGGCTGGGCCCGTTGCGCGCCGCCCCGGCCTTCGGTGCCGCCATCACCGCGCTCACCCTCGCCGTGCGGCCGCTGTCACGCAAGGTCGGGCCGATCATGTTCGTCTGCGTCGGGCTGTTCGGCATTTCCACCATTGTCTTCGGTCTCAGCCGCTCGATGCCGCTGTCCCTGGCAGCACTCGCCGTGCTTGGCGCCGCCGACATGATCTCGGTCTATGTCCGCTCGTCGCTCATCCAGCTTCACACGCCGGACGAGATGCGCGGCCGTGTCTCTTCCGTGTCGGGCGTGTTCATCTCGGCGTCCAACGAGCTCGGCGAGTTCGAAAGCGGCATCACCGCCGCCTGGTTCGGCCCCGTCGAGGCGGTGGTGGTCGGCGGCGTCGGCGCCGTCGTCATCACCTTCCTCTGGGCCTGGCGCTTCCCCGAGTTACGGCTGGCGGACCGCTTCGATCCGCCTGACAGCCGACCCTGACCTGCTATAAGGGGCGGTGAAACGGAGATCCTGCCCATGAAAGCCGAAAACATCCTCGCCACCATCGGCCACACCCCGCACATCCGTGTGGCCCGGCTTTTCCCGGATGCCGAAGTCTGGATCAAGTCAGAGCGCGCCAACCCCGGCGGCTCGATCAAGGCCAGGATCGGCCTCGCCATGCTCGAGGCCGCCGAAGCCGATGGCAGCCTCAAGCCGGGCGGCATCATCGTCGAGCCCACCTCGGGCAACACCGGCATCGGCCTTGCCATGGCGGCAGCGGTAAAGGGCTACAAGCTCATCCTCGT
>JBBSPR010000226.1:0-4448 GCA_038258615.1 Sphingomonadales bacterium | reverse complement strand
CTTGCGGACGCAGTGCCCGATCGAAGCAAACTTGCCATCATCATCTCGACCGCACCGGCGCTGTTCGGCGCGACCATCGCCGGGCTCGCCTCCGCAGGCCTCGCCGGCGAGGGGGCAAGGCTGGCCCTGGAAAAGCCGCTCGGAGACAGTCGCGCCGCCAGCCGCCTCATCCACGCGGCGGTGGCCGCCGCTTACCCCGAGGACCGCACGTTCCGGATCGACCATTATCTGGGCAAGGAGACGGTGCAGAACCTGATGGGCTTCCGCTTCGCCAACACGCTGTTCGAGCCGCTGTGGAACGCGGCGCACATCGCGCATGTGCAAATCAGCATCGGCGAGACGGTGGGGCTGGAAGGCCGCGGCGCCTATTATGACGGCATGGGGGCACTGCGCGACATGGTGCAGAACCATATGCTGCAGCTGGTGGCGCTGCTCGCCATGGAGCCCCCCGCGCGGCTCGATCCCGCGTCGGTGCGCGACGAGAAGGTGAAGGTGCTGCGCTCGCTCCGCCCGATCGACGCCACCAACGTTGAAGCATGCAGCGTGCGCGGGCAATATGGCGCCGGCGCCATCGATGGCGTGGCGGTGCCGGGCTATGCCACCGATCTGGGCCGCGCGTCGGATACCGAGACGTTCGTGGCCCTGAAGGCACATGTCGACAATTGGCGGTGGAAGGGGGTGCCTTTCGACCTGCGCACCGGCAAGCGGGCGCCCGAGCGATTGTCCGAGATCATCGTGCAGTTCCGGGCCGTGCCGCACTCGATCTTCGGGGCAGCACCGCTGGCGGCCAACAAGCTGGTGATCACGCTGCAACCACACGAGAACATCCGGCTTTCGATGATGGCCAAGGCGCCGGGGCTCGACCAGGACGGGCTGAAGCTGCGGGAGCTGCCGCTCGATATCGGGCTGCCCAACGCCTTTGCCGAAAGCCGGCGGCGGATCGCCTATGAACGACTGCTGCTCGACCTGATCGAAGGGCGGCAGACGCTGTTCGTGCGCCGCGACGAGGTGGAAGCGCAATGGCAGTGGATCGATGCCATCCGCGCTGGCTGGGCGGCGCGCGGCATGCCGGTGCGGCCGCACAGCGCCGGCACCTGGGGGCCATCGGCTGCGATTGCCCTGACCGAGCGCGACGATGTGAGCTGGCATGACTGAGCCAACACAGCTGCTCGTCGCCGACATCGGCGGCACCCATGCTCGCTTCGCCATTGCCACGCCGCGAGCGCATGGCCCGCCGACGCTGACGAACATAACCACCATCCCCACCGCCGATCATCCAAGCCTGGCCGACGCCTATGCCGCCTTTGCGAAAGGCGTTCCCACGCCGCTGCCCAGGCATGCCGTGCTGGCGGTCGCCTGCCCGGCGGAGGGTGAGGTACTGCAGTTCACCAACAATCCGTGGCGCATCCGCCCGGCAGCACTTGCGGCCGCGCTGGGGCTGGAGTCGGTGCGGCTGATCAACGATTTCGAAGCGGTGGCGCATGCCGTCGCCCATGCCGGGCCGGGTGACCTGGCACCGATCTGCGGCCCGCGCGGCGGGCTTCCGGCGCGCGGCGTCACCAGCATCATCGGCCCCGGCACCGGGCTCGGCGTGGCGATGCTGGTGCGCGAAGCCGGCCTGCAGGCGGTGGTGCCGACCGAAGCGGGGCATATCGGCTTTGCAGCGGTCGATGGCATCGAGGATCTGCTGCTCACCGCGGTGCGCCGCGGCCTGCACGGCCGGGTTTCCGTCGAACGGCTGGTCTCCGGGCCGGGGCTCGCCGCGATCCATCTCGCGATGGGCGGTGCCCCTGCGGAAAACCAGAAGGCGCTCTGGGCCGAAGTGTTGGCGCAGGAAACCAGCGAGGCGCGCGGCACGCTCGAACGCTTCCTCGCGATGCTCGGCGGCTTCGCCGGGGACATGGCGCTGGCGCAGGGCGCGCGGGCGGTGGTCATCGCCGGCGGCCTCGGGGCACGCATCGGCGAGCGACTGGCGCATCCGGCGTTCGTGGAGCGGTTCCGCGACAAGGGGCGGTTCCGCGAGCACATGCAGGGCATCACCGTGTTGCGCCTGCTCCTCGATGAGCCTGGCCTGCTCGGTGCCGCCGTTGCATGAGCAATGCGCAGCTCTTCAACATCGCCAACGCGGTCGCACTCGCCGGCTGGCTGTGCCTGCTGCTGGGACCACGCTGGCGCCGCTCCGCCGTGCTCGTGGCGCGCCTTGTGGCCGCCGTGCTGTGTGGTGGCTATGTGGCGATGCTCGGCTTCGGGCTTGCAGGAGAGGGACCCCCCGACGGTGCCGGCTTCACCTCGTTGCGCGGCGTGCGGCTGCTGCTCTCCAGCGAAGCCGCGCTGCTGGCCGGCTGGGTGCACTATCTGGCGTTCGACCTTTGGGCCGGAAGCTGGGAAGTCCAGGACGCCGGTGCTGCCCACATACCGCACCTGCTCGTCATCCCCTGCCTGCTGCTCACCTTCATGGCCGGCCCGGCGGGGCTGCTGCTCTATCTCGTCATCCGGGCAGCGCGCGGGAAAGGCCGACGATGAGCGAGGTGCCATCGCCGTGCACCAATGTCTGCCGGATCGACAAGGCGACGGGCTGGTGCGAAGGCTGCCGCCGCACCGTTGACGAGATCATGCATTGGCCACTGGCGTCGGACGCCGAGAAGCGGGAAGTCCTTGCCGAGCTTCCGAACCGTGTCGCCAAATCCAAGCCCTGGTGGAAACTGTAACGGCGCCCCTCAAGGGGTCCGGGGCCAAGGCCCCGGCCGCCGGAGGCCCTTCTTTACGCTGCCCGGCTGAACTGCGCGTCGAAGCGCTTCACAAGCTCGGCGGTGCTGCGGATGTTGCCGCGGCTCGATGCTCCGAACACCATCGATTCGATCTTCGGCTGGCTGCACACCCATTCGATTGCCTCGGCCGGCGGGATGGCGCCGCTGGCATAGATCGACATGGCAATGGCGCGGCAGGGATATTCGTCCAGCGCCTTGGCATAGCCATCGAGCCCGCCGCACATGCGGAAGCCGATCTTGTTCATGTTGGCGCAGACGATCGGGTTCTCGACGCCCTGCTCGGCGAGCCGGCGCAGCAGCAGCGGCAGGTTCATGGTGATATAGCCCGGCTCGGCGCCGTAGCGGCTGCGGCAATGATCGGCGAAGATGCGGAAGGCATCCTTGAAGTTAAGGCCGAGCAGCAGATCGACGACGACATTCTGCAGGAAGATGACCGGGGCGTTCATCCCCTCGAACATCTTCATTTCGGCATCGACGAGCAGGGTGATGAGCCCTTCCACGTCCTTGCCGGCAATCGCCATGCCGCCGCGCATCGCCGCGTTGAGCAGCCCTTCCTGTGGAAGGAAGCGCTTGAGCGCGCCCATATAGCCGTCCTCGGTGACGGCATTGGCGTATTTATGGGCATAGGGCATGCCGGGGTAGAAGATGAAATCGGCATATTTGGCCGGATCGGCCTTCATGTGAGCGACAATCTCGCCGATGCGATCATGGGTGGTGCACATGAAGGTGCGCACGCCCTCGGCCAGTGCCACATCGAGCACATCGACGATCGCCTGGGTGCGCTGGAAGCGCATGGCGCCGGCACGCGCCTTCTCCTCGGACATGTGGTTGATGCCGAAGAACTGGTTGTCCCCGAACAGCAGCCTGTCCATCTTGTGTAGAGTCTTGGCCATCAGCGGCGTCCCATCAGCTTGCCGAGCAGGCCGGTCTTCGGCTCCCCGCGCGTGGCTGCGGCGGGGGCGCGGTAGTTGGCTTCCACGGCGCCATCATTGGCAATGAACATGTCGAGCGTGCGGTCGGTTTCCACGGCCGAGTCGAAGTCGTTCTCGCAATTCGTGTTGCCGGCCGCGATCGCTGCGATCCAGGCATCGATCTGGGCGGAATACTCCTCGCCGCGCAGGTAGAAATCGACCTCGTCGGTGAGTTCGGTCGTGTAGCGCACGCTCCAGCCGGGCGTGTGACCCGGCGGAAGCGGCCCGACATCGTCACGCAGGAAAAGCTGCACTTCCTGCCGGTCGGCGAACACGCGGCCGGCGGTGCCCCAGATCGTCAGCCGCGTCGTCATCTTGCGCACCGAGGTGTCGGTCCAGTCGACCGAGACTTGTGCGGTCAGGCCATCCGGGTAGCGCAGCGTGCCATAGACCTGGTCATCGGTCTCGGCGGAGAACACCGGCACCAGCGCCGCACCCGCCACCGTGGCCGGGGCGCCGAACATCCAGGTGACGAGGTTGATCGGGTGAGCGGCATAATCATAGAGGCAGCCGCCGCCAAAGGCGCGCTGCGTGCGCCAGGTGGCGCTCTTGGGTCGGGTGACGACCGAGCCATAGGCCTCGGCAAGCACATGGGTGACGCGGCCGATGGTGCCCGAATCGACGATGCGCTTCACCTCCTTGAACGCGCCGACGAAGCGGTTGTGATAGCCGACCTGAGCCACCAGCTTCTTCTCGGTGGCAATGGCTG
>JBBSPR010000225.1:0-4460 GCA_038258615.1 Sphingomonadales bacterium | reverse complement strand
TTCGCCCTCCCTTCAGCCCGACACCGGCAAAGCCATTCTCATCCTGATTGACGGGCAGTCTCATCTTGATTGTCGCGCAGCACCGCACGGCCTTCGCCGAGGCGCTGGCGAGCCAGCCGCAGATGGAGGCGCTGCTGCTGGCACGCACCATGGGCGAGCTCGAACGCACCCGGCACTGGCTGGCGCGCATGGGACGCGCCACCGCCATGGCGCGGGTGGCCGGGTTTCTGGCGGATGTGGCGCGGCGGATGGGCGTGCTCGATTGCGCGGGTGCGCCGATGCAGACCGAACTGCCGCTCAGCCGCGGCGAGATGGCCGAGCTGCTCGGGCTGACGATCGAGACGGTAAGCCGGCAGATTTCGCAGATGAAGGCACAGGGCCTGATCGAAACGCCAGGCAGCCGCGGGCTGCTGGTGCGCAATCCCGAGGGCTTGGCCGAAGCGGCGCAGCTTTGATCGATATCAAGATTCAGGCCGCATATTCCGCTATCATCTCCGAAACTCGCAAGGGAGCCCGGCCATGAAGACCATTTTGCTGCACATCGAGGATGATGCCGGGCAGGAGGCGCGGTTGCAGGCGGCGTTCGATCTCGCGCGCACCTTCGGCAGCCACATCAACTGCCTGCAGGTCACGCCCTTCGCCGCCTATGCGCTGGGGGACAATGGCATCAGCGGCTTTCCGGTGACGGCGATCATCGATGCCGTCGAGGACCAGCGCCGCGCCGCCCGCGAGACGGTCGAGGCCCGGTTGCGCACCGAGGGCGTGCAATGGGACTGGATGGCGCGCGACGGCGACGCCGCCGAGCGGCTGGCCGAAGCCTCGCGGCTCGCCGATGTGGTGGTGATGAGCGCGGGCCAAGTCGGCAACTCGCCCGGCATGTCGCTGGCGATGACCGGCGATGTGACCATCGAGGCCGCAGCGCCGGTGCTGGCCGTCAGTCCCGAGATGCGCGGCATCGATGTGACCGGCACGGTGATTGTGGCCTGGGACGGCTCACGCGAGGCTGCGGCAGCTTTGCGCGGCAGCCTGTCGTTGCTCCAGAAGGCCGCCGCAGTGCACATCCTCACCGTCGAGGAGAAGCCGAGCGACTTCCGCGCCACCGATGCCGCCCGCTATCTGGCGCGCCATGGCATCGAGGCCGAAGTCATCGAGCGCGGCACTGGCGGCCAGAGCATCGATGCAGTGATCCGTGAAGAACTGATGCGGCTCGGCGCGTCGATGCTGGTGCAGGGCGCCTATGGTCATTCGCGGTTGCGCCAGCGGCTTTTCGGGGGCGTCACCCGCAGCCTCATCAACGACCCGCCAGTACCCATCCTGCTGAATCATTAAGTTTTATTGACCATTTTTGCAATTTTTGCGTATTGACGCTCCCCACTTCGCGTTCCAGTGCTGAACAGCCAAAGTCAACATGGTTTGGTTCTGGCACGGGGCTCGGGAAGATGGGGACAGTTCGGCAGATGCTGCGGGCGCGCAGCGGGGCGATGGCCGTGATCATCGCGCTCACCACACCGGTGTTTCTTGGCGGGGTGGCGATAGCGGTCGATGTCGCGCAATGGACGATGGCGCGGCGCCTGATGCAGCGGCAGGCGGATTCGAGTGCATTGGCCGCCGTTTATGCGATGTCGCAGGGCGCGGATATCAACGCTGCCGTCACGCGCGATCTGGCGCTCAATCCGGGCTTCGCGCTCGACACCCAGCCCGTTGTCGAGCGCGGTCCCTCCGTCGGCGCCTATGCGGGAGACGGAAGGGCGATCCGCGTGGCGCTCGGCACCACCTTGCGGCTGCCCTTTGCCGGCATCTTCCTTCCCGAGGGTGCGCGCATCACCGCCGCTGCCACAGCGTCGCTCATCTCCACCGGCGATATCTGCGTGCTGGCGCTGGAAAATGAGGATGTGACCGGCATCAAGATGACCGGCAGCAGCATCGTCGATCTCAACTGCGCCCTGTCCACCAACGCCGTGTCCGAGACGGCGGTCGACGCCGGCGGTGCGTCGCGCATCAATGCCTCGCCGGTCATTGCATCAAGCGGCATTCCGCCCTCCTCGAGCTATGCCACCGGCACCGTGCTGGCGCCCTATTCGCTCGCCCAAATGGATCCATTCGCCGATCTTCCCGATCCGGCGTTCCCCAACGGCAACCGGCGAATGCGCGTCAACCCCAACCAGACAGCCAGCTTCTCGCCCGGCACTTACACTTCAGTCGACATCAAGGGCGTCGCAAACCTTGCTCCCGGAACCTATTATATCGACGGCACCGACATGTCGATCAACGGTACCGCGACGGTCAATGGCGAGGGCGTGACCATCGTGCTGACCAGCAGAACCGCCGACAGCAACCCGGGGTCGGTGTCGAGCATGAGCATGAACGGCTCCGCCACGCTCAACCTTACCGCACCGACCAGCGGGCCATTCGAGGGCGTGCTCTTCTATCGGGATCGGCGCGCCACCAACACATCGCAGCGGATCAACGGCAATTTCAGCTCGACCATCCGCGGCGCCATCTACATGCCGAGCTCCACGATCGATTTTGTCGGCAATGCCAGCATGAACATCGATTGCGTGCAACTCGTCGGGCGGCAACTGGTGTTCAGCGGCAACAGCACCATCCGCAACATCTGCCCGGAAGGCCAGGGGTCCAAGGCGATCGCCGGCTATGCCGTGCGGCTGGTCGGTTGATGGCGGCGTCGCGGCTTCTTGCGGTGTCGGGGCAACTCCGCCGGGCGCGCAGCGGCACGGCGGCCGTCGAGCTGGCGCTGGCGCTGCCGCTGCTCCTGCTGCTGCTGCTGCCGGCACTCGATATCGCGCTGGCATTCGCGGCCGAGCAACGGCTGGTGAGCGCGGCCGCCCAGGCCGTGCAACGCGCCACGGCGCTGGGCCGCATCCAGGCCAGCTACGCCAACCTTGCTGCGGACGCTGCCAGCGCCGCGGCCGGCAGCAGCGCCGCGCCAGTCACGTCGAGCGTGAGCAGCTGGCTTGAATGTGGCGGGGTGCGCCAGATCGAGTCCGTGCAATTGTGCGGCAGCAGCGCCCGCTACGCCCGCTATGTGCAGGTGACGCTTCGCTCGCGCCATGTGCCCATGTTCAACCTGCCGGGGCCGCTGGGGGACGTTCGGGTGATCACCGGCACGGCGACAGTGCGCGTCCAGTGACGGCCCGCCCCAGGCTCGGCAGCGCCGGCTCCACGGCGACCGAGTTCGCGCTGGTGCTCCCGGTGTTCCTCTCGCTGCTGTTTGCCGTCATCGAGTCGGGGATCATGCTGTTCGCGTTCACCGGGCTGCAGAACACCGCTTCGGAAGCGGCACGCGAGGCCACGCTGTTTCCGCGTCGCACCGATGAACAGCTGCTCGCGCGGGTGGAAGCCAGCCGCTTCGGGCTCGATCCCGCGCGGCTTGCGGCACCGCAGATCGTGCGTGGCGTCGAAGGCGGCCAGGAATTCGTCGAGATCACGCTGCGCTATGAAGCCCGGCTGGGTTTCGGGATCGCCAGCCTGCCCGCCATCACCCTCAGCCAGACCCGCCGCGCCTATCTTCCCGACGCCTGACCCTCCATTCGCGCAGTTGGCGCGGCCATGGCCTTGCCCTATGCCCGGAGCAACATGACGATGGGGGCCTGCATGCCACTGCCTGCTGACCGCACACCGGTGATCATCGGTGTGGGCGAGACGATCGACCGGCCTGCCGATCCGGCCCGAGCACTGGAGCCGCTGGCGCTGATGGCCGCCGCCGTCCGCGCTGCTGATGAGGATGCCGGCGGCGGCTTTCTGGCGAAGATCGACTCGCTCGATGTCATCAACCTCGTGTCCTGGCGCTATGACCGGGTGGCGGCGCGGCTGGCCGAGCGGCTCGGCATCACGCCGATGCGCGCCGTCTATGGCGTGGTGGGCGGCGAGACGCCGACGACGAAGATCCACGAAGCCGCCATCCGTATCATGAACGGCGATTCGATCGTGGCGGTGGTGACCGGCGGGGAAGCCACCAATGCCGTTGCCAAGGCGAAGGCCGCCGGCGTGACGCTCGACTGGACGCCGCCGGCCGCGCAGCCGGAAAACCCCATCATCCCCAGCGATCATGTCACGCCGCTGGCGATGCGCCATGGCATCGTGCAGCCGCCGCACATCTATCCCTTCTACGACCACGCCGCCGCCGCGGCCTGGCGCATGACACCGGGCGAGGCGCTCGCTGAATCGGGCGCGATATGGGCGGCCGTTTCGCAAGTGGCCGCGCAAAACCCCGGCAGCTGGGGCCGCAGCGCCTTCACGGCCGAACAGATCATCACCGCCACCCCCGAAAACCGCCACATCGCCTGGCCCTATACCAAGCGCATGGTCGCCAACCCTGCGGTCAACCAGGCCGGCGCCGTGCTGCTGACCACGCTGGCGGCGGCGCGCGCGGCGGGCATCGCCGAGCATCGGCTGGTGTTCGTGCATGGCGGTGCGGGGGCTGCGGAGCCGGTCGACTATCT
>JBBSPR010000224.1:0-4469 GCA_038258615.1 Sphingomonadales bacterium | reverse complement strand
GAGGACGCCGACCGGGTGCTGGTGGCGCAGCCCTCGGCGCTGCAGGGCATGGGCAAGCTGATCGCGAGCGAGCCGCTGGCGGTGTGGAAGGATTATCTGACGCTGCGGCAGATGGCGGCGGCGGCGCCCTATCTGCCCAAGCGGGTGGTGGACACCAATTTCGAGCTGGTGAAGGCGCTGAGCGGCACGCCGGAGCTGCGCGAACGGTGGAAGCGCGGCGTGGACAGTACCTCGGCGATGTTGGGGGATGCGGTGGCGCAGATCTATGTGGCGCGGCATTTTCCGCCCGAAGCCAAGGCCAAGGCCGACGAACTGGTGAAGAACATCATCGTGGCGATGGATGCGCGGCTGGCGAGCCTCGAATGGATGGCGCCGGCGACGCGGGTGGCGGCGCGGGAGAAGCTGAAGGCGTTCACCCCGAAGATCGGTTACCCGGACAAGTGGCGCGATTACAGCAAGTTCGAGGTGGTGCGCGGCGATGCGCTGGGCAATGCGATGCGGGGCATGAACTTCGAGCATGAGCGCGAGGTGGCGAAGCTGGGCAAGCCGGTGGACAGGAGCGAGTGGTTTCTGACCCCGATGACGGTGAACGCCTATGCTTATCCGGTTTGGAACGAGATCGTGTTTCCTGCTGCCATCCTGCAGGCGCCGTTCTTCGATGCCAATGCCGATGCGGCGGTGAATTACGGGGCGATCGGGGCGGTGATCGGCCATGAGATTACCCATCATTTCGATGACCAGGGCCGGAAATATGACAAGACCGGCAAGCTGGCGGAATGGTGGACTCCCGAGGACGTGACGCGCTTCGAGGGGCTGACCAACAAGGTGGTGGCGCAATATGGTGCCTATGAGCCGCTGCCGGGCAAGAAGATCAACGGCGAGCTGACGCTGGGCGAGAATATTGCCGACCTGGCCGGGCTGGTGATTGCCAAGGATGCCTATGCGCGGTCTTTGGATGGCAAGCCGGCGCCGGTGATCGACGGCTTTTCGGGGGACCAGCGGTTCTTCCTCGGCTTTGCGCAGGTGTGGCGGGCGAAATATCGCGACCCGGTGCTGTTGCAGCAGCTGGTGAGCGACCCGCACAGCCCTTCGAGCTTCCGGCCTTTCGTGGTGCGCAACCTCGATGCCTGGTATTCGGCGTTCGATGTGAAGGCCGGGGATACGCTGTATCTGGCGCCGGATGCGCGGCTGCGCGTCTGGTGACGGGCGCCTGAATTTGCTGCAGCAGTGGCTCCCGGTCGCGGGGACGGACCGGCGGAGCATGGGGATATGATGATGATGCGGATGGCTTTGGTCGGGTGTTCGGTTGTGGCGCTGATGCTGCCGCAGGTGGGGTTTGCGGCGGACGGGGCCGTGGGAAGCGGCAAGGCTGCGATCGGCAGCTTCGGCTTCGACGTGGCGGGCATGGACCGTTCGGTGACGGCGGGGCAGGACTGGGGCCGGTTTGCCAACGGCGGCTATATGGACCGGCTGGAGATTCCGGCCGACCAGACGCGCACCGGGATGTTCAATGTGCTGCGCGATCTTTCGCAGGAGCGGACCCGGACGATCATCGAGACGGTGACGGCCGAGGGCGGGCCGGCGGGAAGCGAGGCGCGCAAGATTGCCGACCTTTATGCGACCTTTGTCGATGAGGCAGCGATCGAGGCGCGCGGGATGACGCCGCTGGCGCCGCTGCTGGCGGAGATTGCCGCGATCGACGACCGGGCGGCGCTGGTGCGGATGATTGCATTGCTGACGCGTGACGGCGTTTCGATGCCGCTGCGCCTGGGCGTGGTCGCCGATGCCAAGGACCCCGATGTGCATGTGGTGAGCCTGGGGCAGGGCGGGCTGGGGCTGCCCGACCGGGACTATTATCTGGACCAGAAGAGCACGCGCTTTGCCGAGGCGCGGACGAAATATGTGGCGCATGTGGCAACGATGCTGACGCTGGCGGGGGTGGTGGGTGCAACCGATGCGGCGGCGCGGGCGCAGGCGATCTATGGGCTCGAAACCGCCCTTGCCGAGGTGCAGTGGAGCCGGGTGGAACTGCGGCAGCGCGAGAAGACCTGGAACCCGGTGGCGCGCACCGCACTTGCAGAGCGCTACCCCGGGATCGACTGGGCAACGATGCTGGGGGCCGTGGGGCTGAACGAGCAGCCGCGGCTGACGGTGGGACAGCCGAGTGCGGTGACGGCGACGACGGCGATGCTCGCGCGCGGTGACCTTGGCGTGTGGAAGGATTATATGGCGCTGCGCGCGATCGAGGCGGCCGCACCTTATTTGAGCAAGGCGTTTGTGGAGGCGAACTTCGCGTTTCGGGGCAAGGTGCTCGGCGGGCAGCCCGAGGATCAGCCGCGCTGGAAGAAGGGCGTGGACCTGACCAGTGCAGCGCTGGGCGAGGCTGTGGGCAAGCGCTATGTGGCGGCGTATTTTCCGCCCGACGCCAAGGCCAAGGCCGATGCCATGGTGAAGAACATCATCGCGGCGATGGACCGGCGGCTGGCCGGGCTCGACTGGATGGAGCCGGCAACCCGGGTGGCGGCGCGCGACAAGCTGGCGAGCTTTACCGCCAAGATCGGCTATCCCGACAAGTGGCGCGACTATTCGGGGCTGGAGATCGTGAAGGGCGACCTGTGGGGCAATGTGGTGCGCAGCGAGCGGCACGAATTCCAGCGGCAGGTGAACAAGATCGGCCGGCCGGTGGACCGCAGCGAATGGGGCATGACTCCGATGACGGTGAACGCCTATGCGCGGCCGAACTGGAACGAGATCGTGTTTCCAGCGGCGATCCTGCAGGCGCCGTTCTTCGACCCCGATGCCGATGAGGCAGTGAACTATGGCGGCATCGGTGCGGTGATCGGGCATGAGATCAGCCACCATTTCGATGACCAGGGGCGGAAATATGACAAGCAGGGCAAGCTGATCGATTGGTGGACGGCGCAGGACGTGACGCGGTTCAAGGCGCTGACCGACAAGGTTGTGGCGCAATATGGTGCCTATGAGCCGCTGCCGGGGAGCAAGGTGAACGGTGAGCTGACGCTGGGCGAGAATATTGCCGACCTTGCAGGGATGACGGTGGCGTTCGATGCCTGGAAGCGATCGCTGGACGGCAAGCCGGCGCCGACGATCGATGGGTTTTCGGGCGAGCAGCGCTTCTTCCTCGGTTTTGCGCAGGTTTGGCGGTCAAAGTCGCGCGATGCGGCGCTGCTGCAGCAACTGGTGACCGATCCACATACGCCGGGGCACTTCAGGCCTTATGTCGTTCGCAACCATGACGCCTGGTATGCGGCCTTTGGTGCCAAGCCGGGGGAGGCTTATTATCTGGCCCCCGATGCGCGGTTGCGCGTCTGGTGATTTATTGGCGGCCGGTCGGGCTGGGGGATTGGGGGCTGCCGCTGGCCGGTGGCCCCCTTTGCTTTGCCGGCGTGGAGCGGCTGGAGCGCGGGGTAGCGCCTGAGCGGCTGCCGGTCGAGGCGCTGCCTGACGAGGTGCGCGCGCGGCTGACGGCTCCCCGCACAGGCTATCGTGGGCGACCGTTGGTGATGGGCATTTTGAATGTGACCCCTGACAGCTTTTCGGATGGCGGCCAATATTGTGAAGGTAGGGGCGGTGATCCGGCGGCGCTGGTGGCGGCGGGGGCGGACATTGTGGATGTGGGGGCGGAATCGACGCGGCCGGGGGCGGCGGCGGTGGCGCTGGAGGAGGAGTTGCGGCGGCTGGGGACTGTGTTGCCGGGGCTGGCGGGGGTGCGCTGGTCGGTGGATACGCGCAAGGCTGCGGTGATGGCGGCGGCCCTCGATGCGGGGGCGGGGATGATCAATGATGTGTCCGCGTTGACGCATGATCCCGCGGCGATGGCGCTGGTGGCGGCGCGGGGGTGCCCGGTGGTGCTGATGCATCACCAGGGCGAGCCGGCGACGATGCAGTTGGCGCCGGCGTATGATGATGTGCTGCTCGATGTGTATGACTGGCTGGAAGCACGGATTGCGGCGTGCGAGGCGGCGGGGATCGGGCGCGAGCGGATTGTTGCCGATGTGGGGATAGGGTTCGGGAAGAGCCTTGAGCACAATCGGGCGCTGCTGCGCGGGCTGGCGCTGTTTCAGGGGCTGGGGGTGCCGCTGTTGCTGGGGGCGAGCCGAAAGCGGGTGATCGAAGGACTGGCGGGGGGGGCGGTTCCGGTGGGGGCGCGGCTGGCGGGGAGCCTGGCGCTGGCGCTGCATGGCGCGGCGCAGGGCGTGCAGATATTGCGGGTGCATGATGTGGCGGAGACGGTGCAGGCGCTGGCGGTTTGGCGGGGCATCGGTGCTGCGTGAATGTTGCGGTGCGGAATGTCGCGGCGATTGGAGGCTTCACAGAGCGATTTGATCTGCTATCACCCCGGTTCCGTGCGGGGGCGAGGTCTGAGTGATGGGTGTCGAGATGGTGGATGATGGATCGGGCGATGACCGCCAGCGCAATACGCCGGAATATCGGGCGACTTATGATCG
>JBBSPR010000223.1:0-4490 GCA_038258615.1 Sphingomonadales bacterium | reverse complement strand
CCGCCCCCGCCCGCCCCCCCCCGCCCCCCCGGGCCCCGCCCCCCCCCCCCCCCCCCGCCGGAGGCCCTCTTTCAGCCCCCGTCCTTCCCCCGCGCCGGGTTGGCCGGCGGCACGTCATCTTCCGCCACCCGCTCCCAGGTGCTGAGGATGCACGTCCCGAATTCGATGCCGCTGAAGTTCTGGAACACATCCACCCGGTCGCCGCGGCATTGGCGGCTTTGCGTGGTCACGATCCGCGCGCTGCGGTCGGGCCGGAACAGCGGGCATTTGCCGGCGGTGTTCTGCCACCACTGGCCGCCGCTGCTCACGAAATAGCCGCTGTCGGAATAGCGGCTGTCGCGAATGCTGCGCATTTCGATGCATGAGCGCGTTTCGGGCTCGCTCGACGGCGCCGCATGTGCGGGCAGTGCGGGTGCGGCCAGCAGCAGCGCGGCCAGGATGATACGCATGCAATCCTCCATCAGCAGCCCCCCGATGCCTTGCAGGATACGCGATCAGGCCCGGCCTTGAAAGTCCGGCGGCAGCAGTGCGGCAAGCGCTGTCACGATCGCCGCCTCATGGGTCAGGTGCAACCAGCGCCCGCCATCGGGAAGCAGCCGCTGCAGCGCGCCCGGCAGCACGGCGGCCCAGAAACCGGCGGCATCCTCGAACCGATACATCGGGTCCAGCGCCCCGGCCAGCACCACCCAACTGCGGCCATCGGCCAGCGCCGGCGGCCGCGCCCCGCGCCCATGCGCCTGCATTTCCGCCAGAAACCCCGCCATGCCGAGCGCCGCCTGCCGCGAAGCGCGCAGATGGTCGGCCAGCGTGTCCGGATCATCGAGCGCCGCTTCGTCGATGGCGCTGCCCGCTACCGATTTGCGCTGCATCCGTTCGATCATCGCCGAGCTGGTGCGCTGAGAAAGGATGCGCGCAAACGCCGTGGCAAAGGCGCTCTGACCGAAGAACAGCGCCTTGCCGTGCCCGCTCATGCCGCTCCACCGCGTGTCGAGCGCCGCCGGCGGCTCGGGCGCCACCAGCAGGCCACCGGCCACGCGGCTGCCCAGCCGTGCTGCCATGCTTATCCCGGCCGTGGCCGCCGTGCGCGCCAGCAGATGCACCTGCCCCAGCGCCAGCGCATCCACCACATCCACCGCATCCTCGGCGGCATTGGCAAACGGATCACCCCCGATCATGTCGGTCAGCCCGAACCCCGGCCGCTCGATGCTGATCGGCCGCCAGCCCGCCGCCGTCAGCGCCGCCACCAGCCGTCGCGGCAGATGCCGCCCGCCCACCGCGGCATGCACCATCAGCAGCGGCCGGCCGCCTGCCGGTCCATGGTCGGTCAGCGCAATGCGGCCGGGCGCGCGCCGTCGTGCCACAAAGCGCAGCGGCTCGGCCACCACGCCCGCCCCCAGCGGCGTCATCTCCACATTGCACGCCTGCGCCAGCCCGGCGAGCGCCTCCACCTCCGCCGCCACCCGCGCCAGGTCGACGGCACTCGAAACGCCGCACGCCAGAAACACCGTCTTCAAGTCTGTCTTCGCCGCATGCACCGATATGCCAAGTGCGGCCGCCGCATCCTCGCGCTGCGCGCCATGCGCCACCGCGGTCGCAAGCCGCGCCTGCCGCAGCGTCAGCCCGAACAGCTCGGCCATCAACGGCACCAGGCTCTCCGGCCCGCGCAGGTCGCCAGCCGCCGCCGCCAACACGCGCCGCACCAGCTCGGTCTGCCGCACCACCCCCACCTTGCGCATCGAGGATTGCACCAGCTTGCGCGCCGTCTCATAGGCGATGCCGGTCTGCGCCGCCGCGCCCCGCAACTCACCTGTCAAGGCCAGCGCACTCGCCAGCCGCGCCTCCTGCGGGCCGAGGCCATAGGCGCGCGCCGCCTGCTCCCAGGCGCCCGCCACCGGCCGAAACGCAATCACCACATAGGCCGCCTTGCCCGCTTCCACGGCAGCCCGCACCGAGCCTGCCAGCGGCCAGCGCAAGGCAATGGCCGGCCCTGCCGCCGCCACCGCCACCGGCCGCCCGCTGCAATCATCGGCAATGGCAGACACATGCGGCCGTCCCTCGCCCGGCTTGCGACCGATCAGCCGCTGCACCACCATCGCCAGCGGATCGGGCCCGCCGAGCCAATCGGCAAAGCGCGCATCGGCCACCACCAGCCGCCCCTGCGCATCGCACGCCGCACTGGCAAAGCTGTCGGGATGCAGATCGACCGGCGGCCCCTGCGCCAAGCCGGCCGCCTCGGCCGCAGTCAGCAGCGCCTCGGGCGCCTCCGCCAGCGCCGCCATCAGCCCGGCCGAATCCTCGGCCATCGCATCGAGCAGCGCATCCTCACGGTCCGCCTGGCGAAACCGGTCGAGAAAGGCGAGGGCATGAGCTTTCATGCCGCGAGCGTCGCACCGCCGCCGCCGCCGCACCACCCCCGATTGGGGGTGGCGCAGCATTCATCCCATTATCCCTTGAAGCTGTCCTTAGCCGCCCGCCGCGCCGCCCGCTCGGCCACGCTGCCGGCCCGCACGAACGGATTGGTCGCCGCCTCCATCGCCAGCGAAAACGGCACCGTCGGCTCCCCGCGCGACCGCAGCGCATCGATCGCCGCCGCCCGCGCCACCAGCGCCGCGTTCTCCGGCTCCACCGTCAACGCGAAGCGCGCGTTCGATTGCGTATATTCATGCGCGCAGAACACCCGCGTCGCCGGCGGCAGCGCCATCAGCTTGCCCAGCGCCTCGTGCATCTGCGCAGGCGACCCCTCGAACAGCCGCCCGCAGCCGAGCGCGAACAGCGTATCCCCCGGAAACAGCACACCTTCAAAGGCATAGGCGATATGCGCCGCAGTGTGCGCCGGCACATCGATCACCCGCGCAACTTCCGCACCAATCCGCACCTCGTCACCCTCGCCAACCGCCCGGCCGATATGCGGGATCTTCGCCGCCTCGCCCGCCGGCCCGGTCACATGTGCGCCGGTGGCCGCCACGATCGCCGCATTGCCGCCGACATGATCGGGGTGCCAGTGCGTGTTTAGAATCTGCCCGATCTTCCACCCGCGCGCCGCCGCCGCCGCCAGCACCGGCTCGGCCACCGCCGGGTCGATCACCGCCGTCTCGCCGGTCTGCCGGCAGTGCGCCAGCCAGACATAATTGTCGGAAAGGACCGGAACGCCGACGACTTCCAACATCACCAGGCGCCCGTGTTGGGCATCGACGCCCAGGGCTCCGCCGGCGCCAGCGCAGGGCCGGCCTGCAGCAGCTCGACCGATATCCCGTCGGGCGAGCGCACGAACGCCATATGGCCGTCACGCGGCGGCCGGTTGATCGTCACCCCGCCGTCCATCAGCCGCTGGCAGCTGGCGTAGATATCCTCCACCGCATAGCCGAGATGGCCGAAGTTGCGGCCGCCAGCATATCCCTTCTCGTCCCAATTGTGCGTCAGCTCCACCTGCGCGCTCTCATCGCCGGGAGCGGCGAGAAAGATCAGCGTGAACCGCCCCTTCTCGTTGTCGTGGCGCTTCAGCTCCGTCAGCCCGAGCAGTTCGAAGAAGCGCAGGCTCTCGTCCACATCGGACACCCTCACCATCGTGTGCAGATATTTCATGCGCCGGTCCTCGTCATGTCATGTGTCTTGGCGGTAAGATGGGGAAGCCGTGCCGCACAAGCAAGCGCGCCACCCGGGAAACGAAATGACCGAACACCGCTCGCTGCCGCTCATCATCGCCGCCGCCATCATCGCCGTCGGCCTCATCATCGGCCTTGTCGGGGGCGGGCTGCTGCTCGGCGACGGCCTCAAGCGCGCCAGGCTCGCGGACCGTGCCGTCACCGTCCGCGGCCTCGCCGAGCAGGACGTGACAGCCGACCTCGCCACCTGGACCATCGGCACCTCAGCACTCGGCACCGATCTCGGCGCCCTGCAGGCCAAGGTCGATGCCGATGGCGAGCGCGTCACCGCCTTTCTCCGCAATGCCGGCTTCTCCGCCGACGAGATCGAAAGCGGCGAGATTTCGGTCAACCAGTATTTCAACAACAACATCAACAACGTCACCATCCGCCGCAAGTTCAAGCTGCGCACCACCAAGATCGAGCAGGCCCGCGCCGCCTATGCCGAGCAAGCCAAATTGCTCCGTCAGGGGGTGGTCTTCGATTCGGAAGGGGTCGGGATGATCTACAGCTTCACCCGCCTCAACGATGTGAAGCCGCAGATGATCGCCGCCGCCACAAAGAACGCCCGCGAAGGTGCGGAACAGTTCGCCAAGGATTCGGGTGCCCAGGTCGGCGGCATCAAGTCCGCCTCGCAGGGCTATTTCTCGATCATCCCGCGCGATGGCGATGGCTCGGGCAGCTCCGCCGGCAGCTCACCCTTCCAGAAAGTCCGCGTGGTCACCACGATCGATTTCTACCTCGAATAGGCTCAGTCGAGCTTCAGCGCCGACTCGGCCGCCTTCACCGCCGGCCATTCCGGGTCGCCGCTCGCCGCCGCCGTCCAGGCCGCGCGCGCCAGATCCTTCT
>JBBSPR010000222.1:0-4515 GCA_038258615.1 Sphingomonadales bacterium | reverse complement strand
GGGGTCGTCCAGACCGGCTGGCCACTCGAGCGCCCGGTGGTCGAGATCGCCGGCGACACGTCGACCTGGCCGATGGTCGATGTCTTCATCCCGACCTACAATGAAAGCCTCGCCATCGTCCGAACCACGGTGTTTGCAGCACAGGACATGGACTATCCCGAGGATCGCTACCGCATCTTCATCCTCGACGACGGCCGCCGTCCGGAATTCCGCGCCTTCGCACGCGAGGCCGGCTGCGGCTACCTCACCCGCCCGGACAATCTGCACGCCAAGGCCGGCAACCTCAACGCCGCACTCAAGCGCACCGATGGCGAACTGATCGCCATCTTCGATTGCGACCATGTGCCCACGCGGGCCTTTCTGCAATTGACGGTCGGCTGGTTCCAGAAGGACCAGAAGCTGGCATTGCTGCAGACGCCGCACCACTTCTATTCCGCCGATCCCGTGCAGCGCAACCTGAGCCGGGTCAGCGACATGCCCGGCGAGGGCGAGCTTTTCTACAATGTTGTCCAGGGCGGCAACGACCTGTGGAACGCCACCTTCTTCTGCGGAAGCTGCGCCATCATTCGCCGGACAGCGCTTGAAGAGACCAAGGGCTTCGCCGGCGAAACCGTCACCGAAGACGCGCACACCGCCCTGAAGCTCCAGCGCAAGGGGTGGAACACCGCCTATATCAATATCCGCCTTTCAGCCGGCCTCGCGACCGAGCGGCTGATCCTCCACATCGGCCAGCGCATCCGCTGGGCGCGCGGGATGACCCAGATCCTGCGGATCGACAATCCGCTGTTCGGCCCCGGCCTCACCTTCCAGCAACGCCTTTGCTACCTCAACGCCATGCTGCACTTCCAGTTTCCGCTGCCGCGGATCGTGTTCATCACCTCGCCGCTCGCCTATCTGCTGGCGGGGCAGAACATCATCAAGGCCTCCGCCGCGCTGATCTTCGCCTATGCGCTGCCGCACCTGTTCGTCTCGATGGCGTCGAGCAAGCGCCTCCACGGCGGCGACCGTCGCCCGTTCTGGGGGGAAATCTACGAGACGCTGCTGGCCTTCCATCTCGTGAAGGCAACGCTCTACACATTGATCAACCCGCACAAGGGCAAGTTCAACGTCACCGACAAGGGCAGTCTGCTCGATCGCAACTATTTCGATTTCGCCGCCGTCAGGCCGCAGCTCATCACCCTCGCCCTGCTGGTCGCCGGCATCGTCGGCGCACTTGCCCGGATATTCCTGCCCGGCAGCGACGAAGGCCAGCAGGGCACGTTGCTGCTCAACACGGCCTGGGCCAGCTTCAGCGTCGTCATCCTCATGGCGGCCGTCGCCGTGGCGCGCGAACGCCGGCAGATCCGCTCGGACATCCGCATCGAAGTCGCCATGCCCGTTACAGTCCACTTCACCGACGGATATGTTGTCGATGGCCAAAGTGTCGATCTTTCGATGGGTGGCCTGTCGATCCAGCTGCCGCCCGGCACGGCAGCGCACCAAGAAGGCATAACCGACGTGTCCATGTCCATGGGCGACGAAACGCTCACGCTGCCGGCGACGATGCTCCGCATGGACGACCAACTCGGCCGCGTCACCTTCCGGCCGATGGAGCTCCACCAGACACGCCAGCTGGTTCGGGCAGTGATGGGGCGCGCCGATGCATGGCAACTCGCCCATCCCCACGCCCCGGTGTCCGGCGTGCGGTCGCTCGGCGACATTGCCATCGTCGCCTGGGCCACGCTGCGCGCCATCGTCCGCTGGCGGCCCGGCAGCCGCAACCAGCCGTTGGCGGCTGCAGCCAAGGCCCCCGCCATGGCATCCATGGCGGCGTTTGCGGCACTTGGCCTGCTGGCGTTTTCCGGCGCGGATGCGGCCCATGGCCAGGCAGTTGCAGATGCCGCATCGCCGCGTATCGCCCAGTCGCCCGTCGCCGGCAGCGCAGCGCCTGCCGCCACCAGCTTGCGGCTTTCCTTGAAGGACCTTCTTGTCAGGAGCCCGGTCCGGCTCGCCGGCACCCGCGGCGAAATCGGCATCGCGTTCGGCATGCGGCGAAATCTCGTCGTCACCGGCGCCAGCCTCACGCTCAACTTCGCGCATTCGCCGGCATTGCTGGCGGATCTCAGCCAACTCGTCATCATGCTCAACGGCGAGGTCGTGCAGATCGTGCCGCTTCGTGCCGATACCGCAGCCGGCCGGCAGCTGCGGATTCCGGTCAACCCCTCCCTGTTCCTGGCCGGGGACAACCAGCTCAACATCCGCTTCCTCGGCCATTACACGCGCGATTGCGAAGACCAGTTCAGTTCGGTGCTCTGGGCCAATGTCAGCAACACCCGCTCGTTCCTCGATCTCACGGTCCAGCCGCTCGACCTGGCCCCCGATCTCGCTGCGCTGCCTGCGCCGTTCTTCGATCGGTTCGCACCGGGCCCGCTCAGGCTGCCGTTCGTCTTCGCGGCATCGCCGACCGATGGCGAGCTCGAAGCCGCCGCCAGCGTCGCATCATGGATGGGTGCCAACGCAAGCTATCGGACCTTCAATTTCCGCACCTTCTACAACCAGCTCCCCAAGGGCAATGCCGTCGTCTTCATCACCCGTGCGCGCCGCGTCGCCGGGGTTCCGGCCGAGATCTCCGGCCCGGCGATCGAGGTGATGCGCAATCCGGTCGATCCCGCCGGGCAGTTGCTCGTGGTGATGGCCGAAGACGATCGCCAGCTGAAGCAGGCGGCGGCGGCGCTCGCCAGCGGTCGCGGGCTGTTTGCGGGTCGCAAGGTCTCCACGGCGGATGCCCGCATTCCGGCTTATGGCGCCTATGGCGCTGTGCGCTGGCTGCGCACCGATCGCCCGGTCAGGCTCGGCGAACTCGTCGATCCGCTGACCCTGCAGGGACGCGGCCTGCCCCCCGGCCCGCTGACGACGCCGTTCCGCGCCGCCCCCGACCTGTTTTTCTGGCCGCGACAGGGTGGAACGCTCGATCTGCGCTATCGCTACCCGGCCGCCAGCTGGCTCGATGCCCGCGCGTCCCGTCTCGATGTGTCGATCAACGGCCAGTATCTCGATACGCTGGGCATCGCCAGCGTCCCCTGGTGGACCCGCCTTGTCGGTGGTCCCGACACGGTGACCCCGCAGTCCCAGGCTTCGCTGGTCATCCCCAAATACATCCTGTTCGGCCAGAACGAACTCATCTTCGATTACAATCTCGTGCTGGCCAACCAGAAGGCCTGCTCCACGGTCCTCCCCCAGAATGTGCGCACCAGCATCCTGCCGGACAGCGCCATCGACCTCTCCAACACCTATCACGCTGCCTATATGCCCGATCTCGCCACATTCGCGGGCGCCGGCTATCCGTTCACCATCTATCCGGATCTCGCGCAGACCATGGTGGTGATGCAGCGCAACGCCAGCCCGGAGATCGTCGAGACGTTCCTCGGCATCATGGGCCGCTTCGGAGACTCGACCGGCGTGCCCGCCACCGCTGTCTCGGTCACGCGGCAGATCGACAGCGACCGGTTGAGCGGCAAGGATATCCTCGTCATCGGGACCATTGACATCACGCGCGGTGGCGGCCTGTTCGCCGCAGCTCCGGTCCAATATGCCGATGGCCGCTTCCGCGTGCGGGAAAGGTCCCTCGTCGAGCACGGCTTCAATGCCCTGTCATATTATGAGCGTGCCCCTGCAAAGACCGTCAACGAATTCCTGTACAGCACAACCACGTTCAGCGGCCTGACCAGCTTCGAATCGCCCTTCAGCAGCGCCCGCACCGTCGTCGCGGTCCTGGCCAACGATCCCGAAATGCTGCCGCCGCTCATCGCCGGACTCAGCGATGTCGCTGTCAATGCGCAGGTGCAGGGTGACCTGTCGGTGGTGGTGGGAGACGGCATGGTCAGCTATGCGGTCGGCGAAGGCTATTGGGTGGGCACACTTCCCGTCTGGTTGAAGACGGCATATCTGGCCAGCCAGCGGCCATTGCTGCTGGCATTGGCCGGTCTCCTGCTCGCACTGCTGCTGTCCTGGCCGCTCTATGCGATGCTGCGTCGCCAGCAGCGCCGGCGCCTCTCGGTCGGCGACCAGTGAAGATCCGGCTTCTGCTGCTGCTCGCCGTGGCGCCACTGGCGACGGAGGCCCGCGCCCAGACCCCGGCGATCGAGGCGCTGCTCAACCAGGCATCCTATTGGCAGGGCAAGGGTCGCGAGGATCTGGCCGCCCAGGCATTCCGCCGCGTGCTGGCGATCGATCCTGCCAATCCGCGCGCGAAACGCGGCCTTGCCGGCGCGCTTCCGGTTGCTGCATCAACTCCCGTGCCAGCGCGGGCACGGGCGGCGGCAGTCGCGTCCGCGAAAACGCCCACGCCTGCTACGGCGTCGCCCGCCACCCCGAGCCCGCGTCCTGCCTCGCCCGCAGCCAAGCCTGTGGTTGATCGCGCCGGTGACAGCAGGGCAGCCGGCTTCCGCAAGCTCGAAGCCGGCAACCTTGCCGACGCCATGCGGGATTTTCGTGCCGCCCTTGCCGCGCGCCCGGATGATGCAGAAGCCTTGGGTG
>JBBSPR010000221.1:0-4520 GCA_038258615.1 Sphingomonadales bacterium | reverse complement strand
GCTCACCGGCGGCGATCGGCTGCGCACCGCCCCGTCAGCGCTGCCCTACCGCGTGTTCAACCATTACGGCCCCACCGAAGCCAGCGTCGTTGCCACCTTCGGCGAGGTGCTGCCGGGCGAGGCCGGGCCGCCGCTCATCGGCCGGCCGATCCACAATCTGGCAGCGCATGTCCTCGATGATCATGGCCGCCCGGTCCCCGCCGGCGCCATCGGCGAGCTGCACATCGGCGGCATCGGGCTCGCCCGCGGCTATGTCGGCAACCCACCGGGCGCGCGCAGCCGCTTCGTCTCCGGAGGTCTTCGCGGCGCACGGCTGTTCCGGTCCGGCGATCTCGTCCAGCGCCTCCACACCGGCGCGCTGCGCTTCGTCGGCCGCCGCGATTCGCAGATCAAGGTGCGCGGCATCCGCATCGAGCCCGCCGAAATCGAAGCGGTGCTCACCCGCCACCCTGCCGTCGAAGCCGCCCTCGTCACCCAGCTCGCCGATGGCCGGCTGGCAGCGCTCATCGTGCCGCGCGGCGCCGAGGCCCCGCCCGACGCAGCCGCCCTTCGCGCCCACGCCCGCGCCCATCTGCCCGCCGCCATGGTCCCCGCCGCCTGGTGCCACGCCAGCGCCCTGCCGCTCACCGATCGCGGCAAGCGTGACCCGGCCGCCGCTGCCGCGCGCTTCTGCACGGCCACCGTCATCCAGCCTTCAGGCCCCCCACCCACGCATGCCGAAGCCGCGTTGACAGCCCTCTGGCAACGCCTGCTCGCCGGCACCGCGCCCGGCCGGCACGACAATTTCTTCGATGTCGGCGGCCATTCGCTGCTGCTGGTGAGGCTGCAGGCCGGCATCGCCGAGACGTTCGGCTGCGAGCTGCCGCTCGTCGAGCTCTTCGACAGCCCCACCATCGCCCTGCAAGCCCGCGCCATCTACGCACGCCGCACAGCACCGGCAACGACCGGAAACCGAGGGGAAGCCGCATGACCACAGGCAGCACAGCACCTGGCGCCGTCGCCGTGATCGGCATGAACGGCCGCTTCCCCGGCGCGCCCGATCTGGACACCTTCTGGCAGAACCTCGTCGATGGCGTCGAATCGATCCGCGATTTCACCGATGCCGAGCTCACCGCCGCCGGCATCGATCCCGCCTATTTCACCATGCCCGGCTTCGTGCGGCGCGGTGCCGTGCTCGACGATATCGAGCGCTTCGACGCCGGCTTCTTCGGCTACAGCGCGCGCGACGCCGAAACGATCGACCCGCAGCAGCGCATCTTCCTCGAAGTCGTGTGGGAGGCGCTGGAGAACGCCGGCTGCGATCCCGACCGCTTTGCCGGCGAGATCGGCGTGTTCGCCGGCTCGGACCAGTCGAGCTACATCTACCAGATCTACAACAGCGTCGACATGTCGTCCTTCGGTTACGGCGGGATGATGGCGATCGGCAACGAGAAGGATTATCTCACCACCCAGGTCTCGTACAAATGCAACCTGCGCGGCCCCAGCCTAAACGTGCAGACCTCCTGCTCCACGTCGCTGGTCGCCGTGGTCACCGCGCTGCAAAACCTCGTTCATGGCTATTGCGATGTGGCGGTGGCCGGCGGCGTCGCCATCGCCGTCCCGCAGCGCAAGGGCTATTGGTACCAGCCCGGCGGCATCGTCTCCCCCGATGGCCATTGCCGCGCCTTCGACGTGCAGGCGATGGGCACCGTCATCGGCAGCGGCGTCGGCGGGGTCGTCTTGAAGCGCCTCGCCGATGCGCTGCGCGACGGGGACCGGATCGAGGCGGTGCTCACCGGCTTCGGCGTCAACAACGATGGCTCGGGCAAGGTCGGCTACACCGCCCCCAGCGGCGATGGCCAGGCCCGCGCCATCCGCGATGCCCAGGCCATGGCCGGCATCGACCCGGAGAGCATCGGCTTAGTCGAGGCGCACGGCACCGCCACCATGCTAGGCGACCCGATCGAGGTCGCAGCACTCACCAAGGTGTTCCGCCAGAAGACCGACCGGCAGCGCTATTGCGCGCTCGGCTCGCTCAAGTCCAATGTCGGCCACCTCAGCTCGGCCTCGGGCATCGCCGGGCTGCTCAAGGCCATCCTCGCCGTCCGCGCCGGCAAGGTGCCCGCCAGCCTTCACTACCAATCGCCCAACCCGCAACTCGCCCTCGACACCTCGCCCTTCTTCGTGCCGGAAACCACCATCGATTGGCCCGTCGCCGGCCACCCTCGCCGCGCCGCAGTCAGCTCCTTCGGAGTCGGCGGCACCAACGCCCATGTCATCATCGAGGAGGCACCCCCCGCGCCCGTTCCTGCACCCTCCGAGGGCCTCGAAATCCTCACGCTCTCCGCCCGCACCACCGCCGCGCTCGAACGCGCCAACATCGCCCTCGCCGATCATCTGGAGGCGAACCCGGACCTGCAGATCGCCGATGTCGCGCACAGCCTGCAATGCGGCCGCAAGGCCTTCGAGCATCGCCGCGCCCTCATCGTGCCCGCAAACCGCGAGGCCGCCATCGCAGCGCTCCGCGGCCCCGATTGGGAGCTGGCGATCAGCGCCCGCGCCGAGGCGCAACAACGCTCGCTCGTCTTCATGTTCTCGGGCCAGGGCACGCAATATGTCGGCATGGGGCGCGGGCTGTACGACAACAACCGCCAGTTCCGCGCGCATGTCGATCATTGCGCCGAGCTCCTGCGCGGCCATCTCGGCACCGACCTGCGCGAGATCCTCTACCCAGCAGAAAAATCCGAAACTGCCAGCCTGCGCCTGCGCCGCACCGAGTTCGCGCAGCCCGCGCTGTTCACCATCGAATATGCGCTGGCGCAATTGTGGCAGGACCGGCTCGGGCCGCCTGCTGCCATGCTGGGCCACAGCATCGGTGAGTATGTCGCCGCCTGCCTCGCCGGCGTCATGCGCCTCGAAGATGCACTTGCGCTGATTGCAGCGCGCGGCGCGCTGATGGGCGCCATGCCGCCGGGCGCCATGCTCGCGGTGATGCTGCCCGAAAGTGCGGTGCAGCCGCTGCTCTCCCCGGTGGTGGCGCTGGCTGCGGTCAACGGCCCGTCGCTCTGCGTGCTCTCCGGGCCCACCGCCGCCATCGCCGGTCTGGAAACGCGGCTGGTCGGCGAGAACATTGCATGCACCCGGCTGCACACCAGCCATGCCTTTCATTCGCCGATGATGGAGGGCTGCCTCCCCGGCTTCATCGCCGCCCTCCGGCAGGTGCCCCTATCGCCGCCCAAAATCCCGATGCTCTCCAACCTCACCGGCGAATGGATGACGCCCGAGCTGGCCACCTCCCCCGAATATTGGGCAGCACACCTGCGGATGACGGTGCGCTTCTCGGACAATCTGCGCGAGGTGATGACCTTCCCCGATCTGGCGCTCATCGAAGTCGGCCCCGGCCACGCGCTGCAGTCGCTCGCCGGCCAGCAGGGCTCGCGCGCCAGCTCGCATGTGCTGGTGCCCTCGCTGCGCGCGCCGACCGACGATGCGCCGGACGATGTGCTGCTGCTGCACAGCACCGCCCGCCTCTGGCTCGCCGGCATGCAGATCGACTGGCGCGGCATGCGCGGCGGGGACGGCCGCGCGATGCTGGCGCTGCCGACCTATCCCTTCGAGCGCCGCCGCTACTGGCTCGGCCCGTCGGAGGAGACAGCACTGGCAAGCACCGCACCAGCTCCGGCCCCTGCCACCAAGACCCCCATCGGCCTCGATGGCACCCGCATCACGCTGGAGCCGCCGCCCGCCACCCACTCGCAGCCGCCTGCAACCATCGACGGCTGGTTCCATGCGCCGAAATGGATGGAGGATTCCGCACCATCGGCCGCGACCGCTGTAACGGCGGGCTCGCCATGGCTGGTGCTGGGTCAGGGGCCGCTCGCCGAGGCCATCGCTGCCCGGCTCACGGAGGCCGGTGCCAGCGTCACCACAGTCGCTGCCGGCGCGCGCGCCAACCTCGGCCCCCGCGCAAGGAAACTCGCCGTCCGGCCCGGCGTGCGCGAGGACTTCGCCGCCCTGCTGGCGCTGCTCGCCGAGCGCGGCGCCACCCCGCGGCACATCGTCCATCTGCTCGCCGCGATGCCGGCAGAGGAGGATCTCGACACCGCGCTGGAAAACGGCTTCTTCAGCGCCATCCACCTCGGCCAGGCGCTGGCCGCCGCCAGCGGCAGCGCCGCCACCGATGTGGCGCTGATCACCGACCGGCTCGCCACCCTTTCAGGTTCCGACCATCCCGGCCACATCCGCGGGGCGACAACCGACGCCGCTGCGCGCACCATCGTGCAGGAAAATCCGCACCTGCGCGTCCGCACCATCGATGTCGATGCCACCACCGACAGCGCCGGCGCGATCGTTTCCGAACTGCACCGCAACGCCGCCGATCCGCTCGTGGCGGTGCGCGGCAAACAGCGCTGGGTCCAGCGCTTCGTACCGACCCCGCTGCCCGCAGCCGAGAGCGTGCCGCTGCTTGCCGATGGCACCTATGTCATCACCGGTGGCGTCGGCAACATCGGCCTGGTGCTCGCCGAAGCGATCGCCCGCGC
>JBBSPR010000220.1:0-4621 GCA_038258615.1 Sphingomonadales bacterium | reverse complement strand
CGGCCAGGGCATCGACGCCGTCGATGCGGATCGTGCCCGCATCGGGCGTGGAAAGCCCGGCGATGCACTCGATCAGGCTGCTTTTGCCCGCACCATTGGCGCCGAGCAGCCCGACGATCTCGCCGGGCGCCACCATCAGGTCCACCCCGGCCACCGCCTCGGTCGCGCCATGGCGCTTGACCAGCCCCGCCACCGCCAGCAGCGGCGCGCTACCGGATAGGCTGGGCAAGCTCTTCGGCCGTCCAAGGCATCTCGCGGTGCGCGAAGGCCAGCCGCCACTCCTTCACCGCGGCAGGCGGGATCGGCGAGCCGGTGTTGCCCCATGATTGGCGCGTGTAGGTGAGCAGCGCCGCCAGCTCCTCGTCGCTCATGGCCGCACCCAGCGGCGGCATCAGCCCGATCTTGCCTTCATAGCCGTTGGTGAGGATGCGCACGGGAATATGCCCGGAATCGACCACGCGTTTCGATCCCGCCAACGCCACCGCCACATTGGGCGCACCCTGGCCCTGCATCTGGTGGCAGCCGGCGCATTGCTCGGCATAAAGCGCCTTGCCGGCCAGATAGAGCCGCTCCTCCTGCTCGCTGCGGGCCGCCATCGCCGGCGGTGCCGGGCGGCCGGGCCAGGTGACAAGCGCCAGCACTTCGCGCGCCTTGCCTGACAGCGGGCCATTGCTGCTGGCCAGTGTTGAAAGGCCCTGCGGCTCGGATGGCATGGCGAAGCGTTGCGGCCCGGCGCGTTGTGGCCCCACGCCGGGGATTGCCCCGCCGGCGCGGCCACCGGCCACGGCATTGCCGGCTTGGCCCACACTCCCGGTCAGCCCCAGCGCGAGCCCGGAAAGAATCGCCTCGCGCACCGGGGCAGGGCGCTGCGCATCGCCGGCATGGCCGATCAGCTGCTGCGCCAGCGCCGGGTCGCGCCGCGTGCCAGTGGCCGCCGCGAGCATCATCAGCGCATCGGCGGGCGGTGCGGGATCGTCGAGCAGTGCTGCCAGCGCCTGCGCCTCCTGCCCGCCGAGGCTCGAAGCCGCGGCATCAACGGTGACCTTGTCGTCGCCGTAACGCTTGAGCAGAGTCAGCAGCGGCGCCATCCGCACCGCCTCGGGCAGTTCACCGAGCGTTGCTGCGAGTTGCCGGCGCACGAACCAGTTGTCGTCGTCGAGCCGCCCCAGAACGGCCGTAACCACCGGCCCCTTGCCGGTCTTCAGCCACGGCTCGGCCAGCCGCAGCCCGGCGGCGCGCACATCGGCCGATGGGTCGGTCAGCGCCCGCGTCGCCAGCTCTGCCTCCATCGCGCCAAGGCCGTTCAGCGTCCACAGCGCATGCAGGCGCGGGCGCGCATCCTCGGCCCTCGACTGTGCCAGCCGCTTCAGCGCCGGAATCCCGGCCTTGTCGGCGCGCTGCACCAGCAGCTGCTGCGCCATGTCCCGCCACCAGCCATTGGGGTGCGAAAGATGCCCGATCAGCTCGGAGGTCGTGGCCTTGGAAAGCTGCGGCCGGGCATCGCGCCCCATGCCATCGGCCACAACGCGGTAGATGCGGCCACGCCCGGTGTCGCGCGCCAGCTGCCGCTTGCTGATCCAGTCCCGCAGATAATCGGTCTGCAGTGGCCCGTCCTGGGACACGCCGCGATACATGTCGACGATGTAGAAGCTGCCGTCCCAGCCGGGCGCCAGTGCCGTCGGGCGGAAACGCACATCGGTGGAGGCCAGGAATTCGCCCTTGGGGTAGAAGTCCCGCGCCGTCAGCTTGCCATTGTCGTCGGTCAGCCGCAGCAAGTGGACAATGTTGGTGGCGCCGTCCGCCACGAATGCCTGGCCCTGCACGTCCTTGGGAAGCTGCGTTCCCCGATAAATCATCGGCGACGACACGCCGCCATAATAGGAGGCGGTGCCGTTCTCGCGGAACACTTCGCGCCGGTAGCCGCGGTTGAGCCCGAAAGTCGGGTGCGCCGGCCAGATATTGGTCGTCTCCTGATCGACCAGCGATTCGTAAAGCCCGCTTGTGCGCACCAGATTGGGATTGCGGACGAAATAGCCGGGCGGCACATAATCGACGAACAGCGGATCAGTGTTGACGTTGCGGTAGATGCGGCCGCCATCGTCCTGCGTCACGCCCCATTGGCCCCGGCGGATGCCCGGCACGGTCACGAACTTGCCGGCCTCATAGGCCAGGTTCCAGTCGTGCTCCGACACCACCAGCGTGTTGTCCATGCCCCAGTAGAGCCCGTTCGCGCCATGTTCGAGGATTCCCAGCCGGCCGAAGGTGTCCGCCACCACTTCCTTGGTATCGGCCACGAGATCGCCATCGGTATCGCAGGCCTTCCAGAGGTTGGGCGGCTCGCCGACTAGCGCGCAGCCTTTGTCGAGGATCTTCAAGGCGCGCGGCAGCACCAGCTTGTCCATGAACACCGTGCGTTTGTCGTAGACGCCGTTGTTGTCGGTATCTTCGAGCACCACCAGCCGGTTCACCGGGTCGAGCGTGTTCTCCATTTTGTCGTTATAGGCCCAGCCCGGCAGCTCGATCACCCAGAGCCGGCCATCGGGGCCGAATTCCATCAAGATCGGGTCCTGCACCAGCGGTTCGGATGCCACGAGCTCAAGATGATAGCCGGGCGACATGGTGAAGCTCGCCAAAGCGTCGGCCGGCGCCAGCACCGGCGGGGCCTCGGAGTCATCGGCGTAAAAAGCCGGCCAGGGCTTGTTCGGCTGACTGGTGAGCGGACCGGGGACGATGTTCGCCTCCGCCATCACCAGCGGCAGGAGCAGCCCGCCGGCCAGCAGGCCTGCCACGATTTTTCCACTCGAACGCATGCCCAGCTCTCCAATCCAGCACCGAACGTTTGCGCGCTGCGGGGACGTTATAGCAACTGTATTCTGTATATAGTATAGCCTATTGTGCCGCAGCACCCTATCGTGGAGCAGCCCAAGGCGCCACGATGATGCACGACGACGATCCCGAGAAGAGCGACCAATTCGTCCCCATGACAATTGCGCCAGCTTCAGAGTCCCGCCTCTCCCCGCGATGGGGGTGGCTGCTGCTTGCAGGCGGTCTCGTCGCCGCGATCCTGCTGCCTTATCTGGCGTTCGAAGGCGAGATCAACAGCGCCGGTGCCGCCTGGCTCGAATCGATGCGCGCGCGCCCAGCCGCGGCGGCCGCAGCCATCTTCGCGCTGCTCGCCGCCGATATCGTGCTGCCGGTGCCTTCGAGCATCATCGGCGTGTTTGCCGGCGGCGTCCTCGGCTTCGCGCGCGGTGCCGTGGTGCTCTGGGTTGGGCTGATGGCGGGCTGCCTGCTCGGCTATTGGCTCGGCGCCCGCCCCGGTCGCCGCCTTGCGGGCCGTGTCGTCGGCGGTGCGCAGGTCGCGGTGCTGCAGCGGGCGTTCGGGCGGTTCGGCCCGCTGGTGCTCGTGCTGGCGCGCGGCGTGCCGGTGCTGGCGGAGGCGAGCGTGATCGCCGCTGGCGCCGCCAGGCTCGATCTGCGGCTGTTCCTGCCCGCCACGGCGGCGGCCAACATCGTCGTGGCGCTCGCCTATGCCGGGCTGGGGGCTGCGGCGGCCGGCAGCGGGTCCTTCGTCATGGTCTTCACCGGGATCATCGCCTTGCCGGCGCTGGCCTGGGCGTTCTGGACCCGGTTGGCGCGCCGCATCAAGTGAGTCGCATTGCTCCGTTGGTGTTGGCGCTCGGCGCAGTGGCCGGACCCGCGCTCGCGTCCTCGGCGCGCGCCAAGGACGCCGCACAGCTGCCGATCACCGTCACTGCCAGCCGCCTCGATTCAGCACCCATCGCCACCACGACGCTCGCCCCTGCCGATCTCGCCGCGAGCGACAGCCTTGCCGAGGCACTGGCCCGGATTCCCGAAGTCTATGTCCAGCAGCCTGGCGGCCGCAGCGGCTTCGGGGCGCTGTTCCTGCGCGGCGCCGATCCCAATTTCACCATCGTCCTGCTCGATGGCATCCCGCTCAACAATGCCACCAGCTCGCGTGGCGGTGCGGTCAACCTTTCGGAACTGGGCACCGCCGGCATCGCCCGGGTCGAGGTTGCCGCCGGGCCGCTGTCGAGCGTCCTCGGATCGGGCGCGCTCGCCGGTGCGGTCAACCTCATCCTCGCCGGCGGCACCGATGTGCCCCGCCTCACCGCCACGGCCGGCGCCGGCACGCGCGGTGATGTGGGTGGCGCGCTTGGTTGGCGCGGTCCGCTGACCACCGGCGCCGGCGCTGCCATCACCGCCGAATATGCCGATGATGGCGAGGCCTCGCCCGGCGCTGCCTTCGAGATGGTCACCCTCACCGCCAAGGTCGCGGCGCGCGATCCCGCCCGGCCCGACAAGCTGGTCGTCCGTTTCAACGATGTCGTGTCGCGGCAATTCCCGGACAGCAGCGGCGGCCCCGCCTTCGCCACCCGCCGCACCACCGAGCGCCGGACCGCTCGCGAATGGCTCGCCGGCGGCACGCTGCGGCTGGTCGATGCCGATGGGCTCGATCTCGATGCCAGCGCCTCCTGGCTCGATCGGCGGGATACCAGCATCAGCCCCGGCGTGGGGGGGGGGGGGGGGGGGGGGCGGGGCGGGGGGGGGGGCGGGGGGGGGGGGGGGGGGGGGGGGGGGGGGGGGGGGGGGGGGGGGG
>JBBSPR010000219.1:0-4640 GCA_038258615.1 Sphingomonadales bacterium | reverse complement strand
GGCGGAAGGCAATGTGGGAGCGGGCACCGGCACGCGGCTGTTCGGCTGGAAGGGGGGCATCGGGACCTCCTCGCGGTTGGTGGACGGGTTCACGGTCGGGGTGCTGGTGCAGGGCAATTTCGGTGGCAAGCCGGTGATTTTGGGTCGTCCGGTGGCTGCTTCTCCCGAGCAGGCCGGGTTGGCGGCCGCGGTGGGCGATGGCTCGATCATCATGATCGTGGCGACCGACGCGCCGCTTTCGGACCGCAATCTGCAGCGGCTGGCGCGGCGGGCGATCGTCGGGCTGGCACGGACCGGCAGCACGATGGACAATGGCTCGGGGGACTATGTGATCGCCTTTTCGACCCATGCCGGGGTGCGGCAGACCGAGGCGCGGCGGGGTGCGGTGACGGCTTATCCCGAGCTTGCCAATGCCGCGATGACGCCGTTGTTCGCTGCGGTGGCGGAGGCGACCGAAGAAGCGATCTACAATGCGCTGACCGGGGCCGAGGCGATGACCGGCAGTGGCAACCGGCTGGAAGCGCTGCCGATTTCGCTGTTGCCCGATTAGATCAGTCCGAGCGCCAGCAGCAGGCGGCACTCGATGATGAGGCCCTTGGCGCGCTGATCGGCGAGGAATGCCGGCAGGCCGGAAAGCGGCACGATGTGCGGGGTGATGTCCTCCCCCGACACGCCGCCGCCGGGGCCGATGCGGCGCGGGCGATGGGCGCGGAACATGGTGAACATCTCCGAGGACATGCCGGGCGAGGTGGCAAAATCGCCGAGGTTTTCGAACGCTTCGGCGGTAAAGCCGGTCTCCTCCTCCAGCTCGCGGCGGGCGGCATCGGCGGCGGTGTCGGTATCGCTCGTGTCCCCGATCAGGCCGGCGGGAAGCTCGATGGTGCGGGTGCCAAGGGCGCGGCGCGGTTGCTCCACCAGCACGATCTCGCGGGTCTCGGTGACCGCGAGTATGACGGCGGCGCCGATCCGGGCGACGCGGGAGACATATTCCCAGGTACCGTCGAGATGGACCTCGAGATATCTGCCCTGCCATTGGAGCGTCATGAGAGACCTTTCGTTTGCGGCGAAGTAGACGAAGTTGACACGAAATCGCCTTTTTTTCAGGTGCGGCGCGAAGCAGGCAGGACATCCGAGACAGAGCTGAAAAAAAACTCCTTTGCAATAACTTAACCGATTTGGTTTCTTTCGGCAATTGCTTGGTTCGATGTATTTCGAAATTTCTCGCTTGCGAGAAGCCGATGTGTCGGCAATGTTGTCAATGCGCCGGAAACCTTTCTGCACAAGGATGCTGAGATGAAGTTCCTGATGGGTGTTGCCGCGGCCGTGCTGGCTGCAGGCAGTGCTGACGCGACCGTTGTTGCCAGCTCCTTGCCATATCAAGGCACGCCCGACTGGTCGGACGTTGTCTTTTCCGGCACGTCGATGATCGTATCCGGCGGCGAAGCAGTATTGACCACTGCCAACACCCGCGGCGTATGGTTTGGATGGCTGAGCGGGAGCAACACGCCGGGCTGGTCGATTGCCGACAACAATTTGGGCAACTATCTTTCCCTTCAGGCGAAATTCTCGGCCGGTGCGGATGATTGGTCGGCCTATATGGGCGATGGCACACGCTATGCCGCGATGCAGTTCAACCCGACCGGCTGCAATTCGAACTTGCAGAACTGCTACCTGTTCGCCGGGACCCCCGGTGTGACGCTGAGCTTTGCCGGTGACACGCCGGGTTCGTCGCGGGAGCAGTTCGTGGCGCTCGACACCACTGTCTACAACAGCTTCGAATGGTTGCTGCTTGGCGATACCGTCACCTACCGGATCAACGGTCGAAGCTATTCGGACACCGCCATCACCAATGGCGGCAAGCTGCTGATCATCGGGGATGGCAGTGGCTCGTCGCCGACCGGTACCGGCAGCATGAGCATCGCCGGCGTGTCCTTCGACACCGCGCCGGACTTTGCCGAACTGCCGGGAATGGTGCCCGAACCGTCGGCCTGGGCGATGCTGATCACCGGCTTCGGGCTTATCGGGGCAGCGCGGCGGCGGCAACGGCGCTTGGTCGCCTGAACGCGAGCGGGCGCGCCGACAACAGCCGCGCGTCCGCCGCTGCCCTCAATATTGCATGCCCGGCACATCGCCGGTGCCGACGACCTCTGCCTGCACGGGATCGTCGTGGGGCGCGCCGAGTGCTGCGGCGATCATCCGCTGCCACACCATGACGTCGCCGACGGCCGCCATCTCGGAGTCGGGGGCGCGAAGGGTCTTGAGGACGGCAATCGCGTCTGCGACATGCTCCTGCCACCCGATATCGACCTGATGGGACGCCGATTCCACCGTGCCTTCGGCATTGATGCTGAGGCGTTGGCCGGCGAGCACGCGGGCAATGCGTTCGACGGCGGCTACATGCGAGATATCCATCACTCGTCCCTGTTCTGCTTTTCGTGGCGGAGCATGGCCTGTTTGAAGTCGGCGTTTCGCGGCCCGTCCTTCTGGCTCGGATGGTCCTTGTAGCTGGAATCGGAGTTGGTCTCGGTGCGGCGCGCGGCGTGATGATCGTTGTTGCCGGCGTTGTCTTCGGCCGCCTGGCCACCGCCATGATAACCAGGGTCGGTCTGGCCGCCCTGATCCTTGTCGGGCACCGGCGGTGTGTCTTGCCGGGCGTTGGCATAAGCGCCGCCGCCGGACTGGCCGCCGGCAAAGCTGCCGCCATATTGATCCGGGCCCTTGCCCTCGCGCACACCGAGAATATTCGTCCGGTGCCTGGGTGCTGCGTCGTTGGCGCTTTCGTCCCGCTCGCTGGTCATCTCCGATTGCCTCAACCGACGCCCTGCCCGGGCGGATCGCTCGCCGGGAAGCTTTCGTCGACGCTCTGATCGGTATCGTCCCAATCTGCGGGCCGATCCTCCATCCCGTCGGGGCCGGCGGGACGAACCTCTCCCACGCCTTCGACCTTGTCGGCGACCGGGCGGCCGGTTGCGGGGTCGATCTTGGGATCAGCGGGTTGATCGGTTGCCATGTGCAGTCTCCATGAAAGGCGCAAAGGATCAACACGGCTGCGGGCGGCACGGTTCCCGCCTCTTCGGCCGTGCAAGAAACGCTGAAGGATGCGTCGATGCGCGGTTATGCTCGGCACGTGGATGCAGGCCTTGAACTTCGCACGGCCCGGCTTGTGCTGACCCCGCCGGTGCTGGCGGACCTGCCGGGTTTTGCAGCGCTTGTCGGGGATGCCGAGACCATGGCGTTTATCGGCGGGCCGCTGGCGCCCGAGGCGGCATGGCAGCGGCTGCAGGCGCGCGCCGGCAGTTGGCTGATGCTCGGCTTCGGCATGTGGATGGTGCGCGAAGCGGGCAGCGATGCGCTGATCGGCGAGGTGGGTTTTCTCGACGGCAAGCGGGCCGGTGTGCAGGGCATCGGTCCCGACCCGGAGATGGGCTGGGCGCTGGCTCCGGCTGCGCAGGGGCGCGGGCTGGGGCGCGAAGCGGTGGCGGCGGCACTCGGCTGGGGGGCGCAGCGCTTCACGCGGACGGTGGCGATGATCGACCCGGCGCACGACCGCTCGATCCGGCTGGCGGAAGCGCTGGGGTTCATCCGCTTTGCCGATGCGACCTATCTCGGCCATGCGCGGGGCTTGTGGGACCACCGCTGGACGGCCTAGTTTGTCCGGACATTTCGGGAGAAACCTGGTGGAACGCGAGCGGATGGAATGGCCCGGCGGCGCGGTGTGCGCACTGTCGATCGTGGTGAATGTGGAGGAAGGCTCGGAGATGACCGTGGCGCGCGGCGACCGCGGCATGGAGCCGGTGGATGAGCTCGGCATCCACATCAAGTCGCCGATCCGCAATTATGGGAACGAATCCAACTATCTCTACGGCATCAAGGCCGGCGCGCCGCGCGTGGTCGATCTGCTCGACCGCCATGGCTTCGAGGCGAGCTGGACGGCAGCGGCGATGAGCCTGGAAAACCACCCCGAGCTGGCCGCCGCCATCCGCGAGCGCGGCGACGAGCCGGTGAGCCATGGCTGGCGCTGGGTGCACCAGTTCAAGATGGACGAAGCCACCGAGCGGGAATTCATCGCCAAGGCGACGGCGAGCATCGAGGCCTCGTGCGGCGTGCGGCCCTTCGGCTGGCTCTCGCGCTATTTCCACACCGACAACACCCGCCGGCTGCTGATCGAAGCCGGCTACGACTATCATATGGACGATTATTCGGGCGATGTGCCGTTTCTCGACCGCGCGACGGTGCCCGAGCAGCCGATGGTGATCATGCCGTATCAGCTCGACACCAACGACATGAAGATGTGGACCGACCCCGCCTATACGCCGCGCGCGTGGCTCGACTATGCCCGCGACAGCTTCGACTGGATCTATGCCGAGGGGCTTGCCGGCCACCCCCGCATGATGAGCCTCGGCCTGCACCTGCGCATCATCGGCCGGCCGGGACGCATCGGCGCGCTGGCGGCGTTTCTGGAGCATGTTGCGCGGCATGACCAGGTGTGGGTGACGACGCGCGGGGCGATTGCGCGACATGCGCGGGGAGTGTTGGGGGGCTAGGCAGGGGTGCCTCCGGCGGGGGGGGGGGGGGGGGGGGGGGGGCCGGGGGGGGGGGGGGGGGGGGGGGGGGGGGGGGGGGGGGGGGGGGGGGGGGGG
>JBBSPR010000218.1:0-4709 GCA_038258615.1 Sphingomonadales bacterium | reverse complement strand
TCCTCGAAGCTCAGCACCTGGTCGCGCGGCAGGAACGTCATCTGCTCGGACATGCAGTAGCGGCAGCGAAAATCGCAGCGATCGGTCACCGAAATCCTGAGATAGCTGATCGTCCGGCCGAACGGATCGACCAGCGGCGCCACAGCGGGTGGCGCATCGGGTGGCGCAGTGGGGGAGAGGCTGTGCATGCGCGCGCACCGTGGCCGCAGCCGCCGTTGCTGTCCAGACCCCGCAGCAGCACGCGCCCGCCGATGCTTTCCCATCACACTTTACAATTTAAACAGTATTCATCGAAAAACGATGCATTAATCAGTGGACGCTGGCATGATGAAGGGAGAAGACAAGCAACGCCGCCAATAACGGGCGACGACAGGAGATAAGATGCAACCGGCAGATCCGGTCCTGGTCGTGTCACCCCGCTACGCAGCGGATGTGGCCGCCGTGGTGGCCGAGGCCGGTTTCCGCGCCATCCCGGTGCGCCGCCCCGAGGAGAGCGTGGCGCAGATCGAGGCCGAGCCGCTGCGCATGGTCGTCGTCGATGCGCGCGGCGCGCTCACCCAGGGCCTTGCCATCGCCCGCGCACTCGGTCCGCTGGTGCAGGCGCGGCTGGGCACCATGATGATGCTGCTCTCGCGCAGCGATGGCGATGCCGCGCTGGCCGCGCACGATGCCGGCGTCACCTCGGTGCTCATCAGCCCGTTCGGCCGCGATGCGCTGGTCAACGCCCTGCGCCTCGCCGCCCGCCAGGCCCAGCGCCTCGCCGATGCCGCCACCGTCGTGGAGGGTGGCCCCGATGGCAGCACCGGCTTTGGCGAGCAGGACCGGCTGACCGGCCTCGCGACCGGCGAGCAGCTCGAGCTCTGGCTGGCCGGGCTCCTCGCGGCGCCGGTCCCGCAGCCGATGGTGGTCGTGACGCTCGGCGTCGGCCGCCTCGCGCCCATCAACGCCGCCTATGGCCGTGATGTCGCCGATCAGGTCCTCATCGCGGTCGCGGAGCGGCTCACCCAGGCCGTCGCCCATCGCAACGCAAGCGCCCCCCGCCACGAGCTGCGCCTGCTGGCCCGCCTTGCTGCGGCCGAATTCGCGCTGGGCATGGCCACATCGGCGGCCCTTGCCGATGTCGAGGCGCTGGCTGCCGCCATGTCCGCAGCGCTGGCATTGCCCTTCGTCATCGGCGATCACGTCATCCACCTCTCCGGCCGCGCCGGCATCGCCCGCATGGAGACCATCGGCCCTGCCAGCAGCCGCGAAATGGCTGCCACGCTGCTCCGCCGCGCCGCTTCCGCCCTGGCGCAGGCCCGCACGCAGGAGGCCGGCACCGTCTCGGTGTTCAAGGTCGATCCCGCCGGCGATCCGCTCACCCGCATGGCCAATCTGGAGGCCGATCTCCACCGCGCCATCAACGAGGGCGGCATCAACCTGCTGTTCCAGCCGCAGATGTGCCTCGCCACCGGCGCCATCATCGCCGTGGAGGCGCTGGTCCGCTGGGAGCATCCGGTGCTCGGCCTGCTGCCGGCCGAAACCGTGCTGGAAACCGCTGCCTCGGCCGAGCTGGCGGTGCGGCTGGGCCGCCACATCCGCGCCCGCGCCATGCAGCAGGCGGCACGCTGGACAGGCGTGCTCGCCGGCCTCAGCGTGTCGGTCAACGTCACCGCCGCCGATCTGGCCGATCCGCGCTTCCTTCAGGCGCTCGAACTGGCGCTGGGCAACTCCGGCCTGGCGCGGGACCGGCTGGTCCTCGAAGTCACCGAAGGCGCGCTCATCGACGATGTCCGCGGCGCCGCCCGCATGCTCGAGGGCCTGCGCGCCAGCGGCCTGCGCGTGGCGCTCGACGATTTCGGCACCGGCTTCTCCTCGCTCGCCTGGCTGGCGCGGCTGCCCATCGACACCATCAAGCTCGATCGCTCGTTCACGCTGGGCCTCACCGCCTCGGCGCGCGAGCGGCTCGTCGTGGAAACGCTCGTCTCGCTCAGCAAGCGCCTCGGCCTGTCGGTCGTCGTCGAAGGTGTGGAGGATGATGACCAGATGGCCGCCGCCCGCCGCGCCGGCGCCGATTCGGTGCAGGGGTATCGCATCGCCCCACCGCTCGATGTCGCCGCCCTTGCCGGCTTCGTCGGCACCTGGACCATGACCGCCGCCAGACCTCAGCTGTAGGCGATCATCCGCCCCAGCGTCGCCGTCGTCAGCCACGCCGCGAGCGACAATGCCGCCGCCAACTGCCGCCGCAGACCCAGCGGCGCCGATCCCGGCCGCAACCACCATCGAAACGCCGCCGCATTGGCCAGCGCGAGCACGATCGTCACCAGCTTCCAGCGAAACACCATCGATCCCGCCAGCGCCTCGGCATCCGCCGCAAACAGCGTCGCACCGCTCAATGCCGAAATCACCAGCCCCGCCACCCCCAGCGGCGTCAGCGCCGCCGACACGGCATCCGCCGGCAGCGCCCGGAACGCCCCCATGATCCTGAGGTCCACGATGCCGATGCTGCCCAGCAGCAGCACCAGCCCGAGCAGGTGCAGCACATTCGCCGCCGGATAAACGCCCGCACCACCGGCCCAGGCGCTCAACCCCGTGGCCGACAGCCAGTCGATAAGCCCGGCGATCAACTCAGCGCAGTTCGATCGTCTTGCCGTTCAGCGTCACCCGCTCGATCCGCATTTCCGCCGTGCCGTCACTGCGCGGATAGCCTTCCAGCGTCACCGCCTTGGCCGTGCTCAGCGCATCCTTTTCCAGCCCCCGCGCTTCCATCCGCGAGACCGGCGCCAGCACCACATCCCAGGTCTTGCCGTCATGCGTCACCTTGGCGGTGCCATGCGGGTTGCCCCAGCTCACCGCGCGCACGGCTGCGGTCAGCTTGATCGGCTTGTTCGAATCATAGCTACTCCAGCCATGATGGGCGAGAACGGCGGTCGGCAAAGTGGCAAGGATGAGGGCGATCAGGTTCCGGCGCATGTCTTTCGACTCCTTTTGGCCCCCAAATCTGAATCGCCGCAAAACCCTCCCAACGCAACCCGTTCAGCGGCTTCTTATCTTGCTGTTGAACACGCCCGGTCGCGCCGGCAACGGCTTGGGGGCCGTCTTGGGCGCAGCCTTGGCCGCCGCCGGCCTGATGCTCGCCCCTGCCGCCAGCTTGGCCAGGCTGGTGGCAATCTGCAGTGCTCCCTTCAGCCGCGCCTGGTCGTTCGCCCAATCCGCCGCCACGAACAGCTTCTGGTCGGGCCGCAGCCTGGCGCGCGCGCCCAGCTTCTCTATCCACGCCATCAGGCCCTCGGGGTTGCTGAACTTGTCGTCCTTCAGCGTCACCAGTCCACCCTTTTGCCCGGCCTCCAGCTTCGAAACCCCGGCCTTCAGGCACGCCAGCTTGATCTCGATCACAACCAGCAAATTCTGGAACTCGTCCGGCAGCGGCCCGAACCGATCGATGATCTCGGCGGCAAAACCGTCGATATCCGGCCGGTCGCGCAGCTCGTTCATCCGCCGATACAGCGCCATCCGCACATTGAGGTCGGGCACATAGTCTTCCGGAATCAGGATCGGCAGCTCCACCGAAATCTGCGGGGAATACGCCTCCTCGGGCGGCTTGGCTCCACTGGCAGTCGCCCGCGCCTCCATGATCGCATCCTCGAGCATCGACTGGTACAGCTCGAAGCCAATCTCCTTGATATGCCCCGATTGCTCGTCGCCAAGCAGATTGCCCGCCCCGCGCTGGTCGAGATCATGGCTGGCCAGCTGAAACCCTGCCCCCAGCGTGTCGAGCGCGCTCAGCACCTGCAGCCTTTTCTCTGCCGTCTCGGTCACCACCTGGTCGGCCGGCGTCGTCAGATAGGCATAGGCGCGCGTCTTGGCACGGCCCACCCGCCCCCTGATCTGGTAGAGCTGCGCCAGCCCGAAGCGGTCGGCGCGGTGCACGATCAGCGTGTTCGCCGCCGGAATATCCAGCCCGCTCTCGATGATCGTCGTCGCCAGCAGCACATCGTACCGCTTGTCGACAAAGCCCGACATCCGTTCCTCCACCTGCGTCGGGCTCATCTGCCCATGCGCCGTCACCGGCCGCACCTCGGGCACATGCGCATGCAGAAATTCCTCGATCTCGGGCAGGTCGGCAATCCGCGGCACCACGATGAAGCTCTGGCCGCCGCGATAATGCTCGCGCAGCAGCGCCTCGCGGATCACCACCTCGTCGAACGGCATCACATAGGTGCGCACCGCCAGCCGGTCGACCGGCGGCGTGGCGATGATCGACATTTCGCGAAGCCCCGTCAGCGCCATCTGCAGCGTGCGCGGGATCGGCGTCGCGGTCAGCGTCAGCACATGCACATCGGCCTTGAGCGCCTTCAGCCGCTCCTTGTGCACCACCCCGAAGCGCTGCTCCTCATCGACGATCACCAGCCCCAGCCGCTTGAACTCGACCGATTTGGACAGCAGCGCATGCGTGCCCACCACAATGTCCACCGTGCCATCTGCCAGCCCCTCGCGCGTCGCCCTGGCGTCGCTCGCGGTCACCAGCCGGCTCAGATGATGCACCCGCACCGGGAGCCCGGAAAAACGCTCCGAAAAGCCCGCGAAATGCTGCCGCGCCAGCAGCGTCGTCGGGCACACCACCGCCACCTGCAGGCCCGACATCGCGGCTGCATGCGCCGCGCGCAGCGCCACCTCGGTCTTGCCGAACCCCACATCGCCGCACACCAGCCGGTCCATCGGCCGCCCCG